>JAVBSF010000198.1:0-5238 GCA_031556925.1 Pararhizobium sp. | reverse complement strand
GTTTCTCACCTTCCTCACGGGACATCTGAGCGGACCTGAGCGGCTCGCCGATAACGAGGCCCTGCGGCCCGCCGATCTGCGCGGTTTTCTCGCCGACCGTCGCAAGGATGGCGCCGGCGCCCGCACGCTGGGGCGCGGGCTGGCCGGGCTTCGCTCCTTCCTGCGCTACCTGGAGCGCAAGGGGCTCGCCAATGCGGTCGGCGCCAGCGCCATCCGCTCGCCGAAGCAGCCAAAATCCTTGCCGAAGCCGCTGACCGATACCGATGCCCTACAGGTGGTGACCGAAGGCGCGCAGCTTGCCGAGGAGCCGTGGATCGCCGCCCGCAATGCGGCCGTGCTGACATTGCTCTATGGCTGCGGCCTGCGCATCGCCGAGGCTCTGGATCTGACCGGCAGCGATTTTGCCGGCAAGCCGACAGCGCTGCGCATCACCGGCAAAGGCGGCAAGACGCGCATCGTACCACTGATTGCGGCCGCCCATGAGGCCGTCATTCGATACCGTGCGCTCTGCCCCTATCATGTCGATGGCGATGCGCCGCTGTTTCGCGGCGCCCGCGGCGGCAAGCTGCTGCCGGGTATCATTCAGCGCGAAATGCAGAAACTGCGCGGCGCGCTCGGCCTTCCGGACACCGCGACACCGCATGCCCTGCGCCACTCCTTCGCCACCCATCTTCTGGCAGGCGGCGGAGATCTCAGGACGATCCAGGAGCTACTTGGTCACGCGAGCCTTTCGACCACACAGGTCTACACCGGCGTTGACGCCTCGCGGCTGCTCGAAATCTACGATCGCGCCCATCCCCGCGCCTGAACGGTCTTGATAAGATCAAATTAACCTTTTCCATTAAGCTGGGCGTCAAGGCTTCGGCGATAGGGTCGGGCACGCCGATTCTCCAGACGGGGCAAGACATGTCGCATTCCATGGTTCTCTCCGCACGCCGCGCCGCCGAATATCTCGGCGATGCCGTCGTCGCGCTGATCACGGCGCTGCATCTGCTTTTTGCCCTCAGCCTGATTGCCGCCCTGCTCGCCGTCTCCCAGGCCCGCGCCGAAGATGCAAGCTGCGGCGGGCGCAATCTTGTCGATGGCTGGCGCGAGAATGACCCCTCGCGCCTTGCGGCAGTCGAGAAGGAGGCGGCAGATATTCCGAATGGAGAAGGGATTTTCTGGAAGATCGGGAAGGATGGCGTTGCGCCCTCCTATCTGCTCGGCACCATGCATGTGACCGATCCGCGCGTGCTCGCCATGCCGAAGGGAGCGCCTGAAGCTTACAAGGCGGCGGCGACCGTCATTATCGAATCGGACGAGATCGTCGATGAGAAAAAGGCGGCAGCGGCAATCATGATGCGACCGGACCTTACAATGTTTGCCGATGGCAAGACGATCGCTGATTTCCTGAAACCCGAAGACAGAGAGACGTTGGAAACAGGGCTGAAGGCCCGCGGCATTCCGCTGACGCTGGTCTCGAAGATGAAGCCGTGGATGATCGCCAGCTTCGTGGCGCTGCCAGCCTGCGAAATGACCCGCAAGGCAGCCGGCGCCTCCTTTCTCGACAAGCAGCTTGCCGAAGAAGCTTTGAAGAACGGCAAGACGCTGAAGGGGCTAGAAACATTGGTCGAACAGCTGCAGGCGATGGATGCGCTACCGGCGCAATTTCATGTGCAGGCGCTGGTCGAGACGCTGCAGATGGGCGATACCGTCAGGGACGTCATGGAAACGACGACGGAGCTTTACCTGCAAGGCAAGATCGGCATGGTGATGCCGATGATGAAGGCCGTTTCCGAAGAACAGGCCGGCAGCACCGACGATGCCGATTTCGAACAACGGATCATCACCGACCGCAACCACACAATGGCAACGCGCGCGCGCCCGATTCTCGACCAGGGCAACGCTTTCATGGCCGTCGGCGCGCTGCACCTGCCCGGTGATGAAGGGCTGGTCGAGCTTCTGCGCAAGGACGGTTTTACCGTGACTGCGGTGAACTAGCGACCGCTCTCGACAGGCGGCCTCTCCTCTTTGAAAGTCCCAAACGGCAGCACTCCTGAAGTGCTGCGAAAAAGATCTGCCCCTTGCATGTCAGCCGCCTCTCTGCCTTTTTGCGGACCTAATCTGCAGAGAGCCACTGATTCGTATCACAGGATCAGCCCGCCGCAGCCTTATCCCGAGGGACATGACGCATGAATGTAAAGAAGCCCGACGTTTCGGAAATGAGACCGAAGATCACCGTGATCGGTGTTGGCGGCGGTGGCGGCAATGCCATCAATAACATGATCTCCGAGGGCCTGCAGGGCGCCGAATTCGTGGTTGCCAACACCGACGCGCAGGCGCTCACCATGTCGAAGGCGACGCGGCTGATCCAACTTGGCTCCGAAGTGACCCAGGGTCTCGGCGCAGGCTCGTTGCCGGAAGTCGGCCGGGCGGCGGCGGAAGAATCGATCGATGAGATCATGGATCATCTCGGCGGCACGCATATGTGCTTCGTCACCGCCGGCATGGGCGGCGGCACCGGCACGGGGGCTGCCCCGGTCATTGCACAGGCGGCCCGCGCTGCCGGCATCCTGACGGTTGCGGTCGTGACCAAGCCCTTCAGCTTCGAAGGCAAGCGCCGCATGCAGACAGCGGAAGAAGGCATCGAAAAGTTGCGCGCAGCCGCCGATACCGTCATCGTCATTCCGAACCAGAACCTGTTCCGCATCGCGGACGCCAAGACCACCTTTGCCGATGCCTTCGTGATCGCCGACCGGGTGCTCTATTCGGGCGTTGGCTGCATCACCGACCTGATCGTCAAGGAAGGCCTGATCAACCTCGACTTCGCCGACGTGAAGACCGTCATGAAGGGCATGGGTCGCGCCATGATGGGCACGGGCGAAGCCTCTGGTGAAGGTCGCGCCCTCAAAGCGGCGGAAGCGGCCATCGCCAACCCGCTGCTCAGCGAAACCTCGATGCGCGGCGCCAAGGGCGTGCTGATCTCGATTTCCGGCGGCATGGACATGACGCTGTTCGAAGTCGATGAAGCCGCAACCCGCATTCGCGAGGAAGTGTTCGAGGAAGCCGACATCGTCGTCGGCGCGATTTTCGACCGCAATCTGGACGGCGTGTTCCGCGTTTCGGTCGTGGCGACCGGGCTGGATCCGAATGGCGTTGGCGCGGCCACCGGAGCCGTCGATGCTGCGGCGGCGCCGCAGACACGGACGCTGCAGTAACCGCTCGCCAGCGCTGACGCGCAGAACAGATCAACAGCTCGCAAGGCTCCCGGCTTTGCGAGCTTTTTTATTGATCAGAAGACGGGACGCATGAAGCTGCGTTCGAAGCTGATGATGCTGCGGTTGCGCTTATCGAGATCGTAGGCGGCGATGCATTCGGGATCGACAGCCATGCGCTGGCGATAGTCTTCGTAGGCCGCAAGGCTCGGGAAGCTGAAGAGCGCCAGAGCGATGTTGTTGGCGCCTTCGCTCGGCAGGAAGTAGCCGTGATGCGTTCCGCCCATGCGGTTGACGATCGGAATCCAGAGGCGGGCATATTCTTCGAATTCCGCCAGCTTGTGCGGATCGATGACGTAGCGCAGATAGCAGGTGATCATTTGAAATTCCTTGGTTCTCAATATCCGTAGGTTTGCAGTCAAAAGAAAAGGGTGACCGAAGCCACCCTTTCAGAGCCTGTGATGGCAGGCGGGATCACATATGGATCGGCTTGAAGAAGGTCGCGAGCGCGGCTTCCTTGACGGCTTCCGACATCGTCGGGTGCGCGTGGCAGGTGCGGCCGAGGTCTTCCGACGAACCGCCGAATTCCATCAGAACGGCGATCTCGTGGATCAATTCGCCGGCGCCGAAGCCGACGATGTGGCCGCCGAGAACACGGTCGGTTTCCTTGTCGGCGAGGATCTTCACGAAACCGTCGGTCTGCAGCATGGCGCGGGCGCGGCCGTTGGCCGTGAAGGGGAACTTGCCGACCTTGTAGGCGATGCCTGCGGCCTTCAGTTCCTCTTCCGTCTTGCCGACGGAGGCGACTTCCGGCTGGGTATAGACGACGCCCGGAATGACATCGTAGTTCACATGGCCGGCCTGACCCGCGAGAATTTCGGCAAGAGCGACACCCTCGTCTTCAGCCTTGTGGGCCAGCATCGGGCCGCGCACGACGTCGCCGATCGCATAGATGCCACCGACATTGGTCTTGAAGTGACCGTCGATTTCGACACGGCCGCGGTTATCCAGAGCAACGCCGGCTTCTTCAAGGCCGAGACCGGCAGTGAAGGGCTTGCGGCCGGTGGCGATGAGCACGACTTCGGCTTCGAGCGTCTGGGCTTCGCCGCCCTTGACCGGTTCGAAGGTAACCTTGGAGCCAGCGCCGGCCTTTTCGACGCCAGTGACCTTGGCGCCGAGCTTGAAGTCAAAGCCCTGCTTCGCCAGCATGCGCTGGAACTGCTTGGAGACTTCGCCATCCATGCCGCCGAGGATGTTATCGAGATATTCGACGACCGTGACCTTGGCGCCGAGGCGCTGCCAGACCGAGCCGAGCTCGAGGCCGATGACACCGCCGCCGACGACGATCAGGGTTTCCGGAACCTTCTTCAGCGCGATGCCGCCGGTGGACGAGATGATGACCTGCTCATCGATTTCGACCTGAACGCCGGGAATGCCGGCAACGTCGGAGCCGGTGGCGATGACGATGTTCCTGGTTTCGAGAACCTGCTCGGAACCGTCTTCAGCCTTCACGGCAACCTTGCCGGCGGAGACGACGCGGCCGGTGCCCTGGAAGCCATCGATCTTGTTCTTCTTGAACAGGAAGGCGACGCCATCGGTGTTGGACTTCACCGTAGCATCCTTGTGGGCCATCATCTTGTCGAGGTTGAGTTTTGGCGCCGAAACCTCGACGCCGAGGACGTCGATGCCGTGGGCGGTATGCGCGAAAACTTCAGACGCATGCAGCAGCGCCTTGGAGGGGATGCAGCCGATGTTGAGGCAGGTGCCGCCATAGGTCGCACGCTTTTCGACCACGGCGACCTTCAGACCGAGCTGGGCTGCCTTGACGGCGCAGACATAACCGCCGGGACCGGAGCCAATTACGATGAGATCATAGGCCATAATAAATCCTTCCTTATGCGGCTAACGGCCGCCGCTGACATTGAGGATGGCACCCGTGACATAGGATGCCGAAGACGAAAGAAGATAAAGAACCGCATCGGCGATTTCCTGCGCCTCGCCGGGCCGCTGCATCGGAATGCTGGGCGCCATGTCGCGGGCA
>JAVBSF010000429.1:0-5907 GCA_031556925.1 Pararhizobium sp. | reverse complement strand
GGTTGAAACAATAGCTCAAGAGCTTCCAGTAAACCCTCGCCGGCTAGGTCATTACCTCTCCGGGCAGGATACTCTAGACAATGTAGAGCTAGAAAGTCTAAATTTCTACAATGGCGAAAGAATCCTGCCAGACCGTTACCTTTATTCCTCAAGAGAACAGCGTCTAGAACTTTTGGCTGGTATTTTCGGTCTCTACAGCGAGAAGCCTATCTTCACAACTGAGGATCTTTATCTGGTTCAGGACGTGCAACGCCTAATTTCTAGCCTAGGCTTCACTCCACGGTTAGCTAAAAGCCCCTGGGGAATCGAAGTAAGCTACGAGGATATTCAAGAAGAGTGGTTTGAAATTGAAAGCATCACTCCAATTGAGGATGAAAGCAAATTTGAAACGCTTCACTGCCTTCGAGTAGAATCCGAGGAGAGCCAATTCCTCTGCTCAGAGAATTTCGTAACTACTCACAACACCGATGAGGGTAAAGAGCAGGACATGCTTAAGGGTGAAGCCTCCATGATTATTGGTAGTGTTGCTCGACTTGGCCGTGCTGCTGGTGTTCACCTCATTATCGCTACTCAGCGACCAGATGCAACATTGATCCCCGGTGAAACTAAAGCCAACTTGGGTGTGCGACTAAATTGTGGTCGCACGGACTCTAACGCTTCTTCTATGATTCTTGGAAACGGTGAAGGAAGCCGCGTGAAAGCTAACCCTCGTGGTCGCCTTTATCTCTCGATCTATGGCCGTGGAGATCACGGTCAAGGGTTCTTCGCTCCGCAGACGTGGATCGATGAGTACTTAGCGTCGAAGGGTCTCAATCCAGACGGCACTCCGCTCTCTCACAAGCAGTCTCGTTTGGCAAAACTCACGGATTTCGGTTCAGAATTCGGTGAAGGTGCTGACCTTGATGCGAAGTCTGGCATTGACAACTCATCTGTTATCGATCAGATTCGAGCAGAAGAGGAAGCTGGTCATTTCCAAAATGACGAGCTTGACGATGATGACTGGGGCTTTGAAGATGATGATGATTCTTCCAGCGAAATAGCTGAAGCTCCTAAGAAAGATGATGGCTGGGGCGGCTTAGAGCTTGGTAAGGGTGGCAACAAGGGTGGTCGCCCAGAAGATGACTGGGATGACGAGCTGAACAGTATCATCGAGGACAACTTCGACAAGTAAGTAGCTCTTTTACTATGGAGCATCGGTAAAACGACTTATGACAAAAAACTATGAGCAAGAGCCTAAAGATGTATCAGAAGAGCTGAACCTACTTCCTGGTTCTATTGTGGTGCTTAAACCCAATAGCAATGGTTTGATGCAAGCTTATCGCTACTTAGGAATCCATGAGAGTGGTCAGCACATGTGGAGTACCTTTGGAGATGTGGAAAATTGGGAATTACCTGCTACAGATGAACTTTTAGCCAGTATTTTAGCAACTATTCCAGCTCGAAGTCGAGCTTAATCTTCATCACCCCACTCATCTTCATCATCTAAGTCTGCGAAGACATCTTCGCTCATTTCGTAGGATTCTCCCCGGCGATCTAACTTGAGAGCTGCTAACGCGAAGTTTTTCAAACGCTTAGCGCTATTTTCGTCAGCGAAATGGCGAAGCATTTCAGGTGTCCCTTCAATAGCTATCGCGCCATCCCAGCGCTCCTCAAGCTCATCCTCATCATATTGGCCGTAAGCATCTAAGAAGCTGTCCGGCGCGCTGGGAGAGGCAACGACCACATGGCTACTCGCTCTAATGATGTTGTCAGGATCTTCTTTGAAGAGTTTTTCCAGTTGGGCTGGATCACTTACACTGAAAGACAAGAAGTAAGGTTTAGCTCCCGTCTCCTCATGAATAGCTAATGCCAAATCCCCACAAAGACCACTGCTAAGCAAAAGTCGAGCTTCAGGATTGCTCAAATCCCCATCGACCACTTTAGCAGAACCTAAATTGCTCGAAAGCTCAATAGTTTTAGGGAACTGTTGGAATGCCGACGCAATTGCCTCTTCCTCGCCCCGCCAAGCGTCGGCCACAGAGTCATAGTGAGCGCCTTCGTAGGGACACTGTTCAGCAGTACAAAGAGCTGGCTCGTTAGTCTTCGGGCTCATGTGGTATTTCGCCATAATACAGTTTTTCTAATGAAACTATTAGTTGCTTTGCCCACCAATACCGTGTAAAGTGTTGCTTAACGAAAGGGACTAATAATGTCTTATAGCAACACCGGCATCTCCAAGAGTGCGATTATCGCATGGCTCGTGGGCATCGCCGCGATTTTTGGCATCTTCGGCTTCTTCGGCTGGCTTTGGGGCTGGAATGTCTACATTCTCCGATGGGCATTCGTAAGCGGAACTGGTCAAATGTGGCTCATGCTCCTGCTTACTGTAGTAGCAATCGTCGCGCTCTGGGGATTCGCTATCGCCCACGAGCGTGGCTGGCTTGCAGTCTTCCCCATTCTAGCCGCCGGCGTTATTTGGACGATTCTCGCGTTCAACTCCGCTTACGCAACCCAGAATCTTTATCTTCCCTATACAGAGGTGAGCGCTGGAACAATTGATCGAGATTTCGACCAGCGGGTTCCTTTTGAGATCGCAGATGCTCAGATCGAAAAGAACATGGGCGACTCTGTTGGCTCCACAAGCTCCCTCAAGTCCATTGCGAGTGAGGGCGAGTTCGGACTTTGGAACTCTCTCATTGTTCGCCGTGGCTTCGCAGTGGGCTATGAAGGTGTAATTTCAATCGACTCTCCCACCTATGGCAATGTTGCGTCAGATGATGTTGAGCGATGCTACTTCGATGAGAACAACGCGAATCTTCGCCTGGGCGGCTGGCTCCCGCAGAATGACCTGGGCCGTGAGGTACTGAACCGGCTCTACTGGAGCAACGTGACGCTTGATGAACAGGATGCATACGGTTACTGCGATGATGGAACGCCGTATGCGGTGCTCCCGCTTGTCTCCAACGAAGGATTCGTTTTCCAAAAGCGAGTTCCTTGGGGTGTAGCTCATTACAATGGCTCCACTGGTGAATTGACCATCACTCAGGACGCTGACGAAATCGCAGAAATTCCTGGCCCCACCTACCCAATCACTGTTGCCTCCGCTCAGCGAAACGCCCTTCAGTCTTACAATGGCGATTACTGGGAGCATTTTCAGGGTCTCCTCGGCTGGGACACGGTCGGTAACACGGAAATCCAGCTTCGAGAGACTGAGACTAGTGTCGCAGAGTACTTCACCGCACTTCAGCCTCGCGGCGCATCATCTTCGGTGGTAGCCGCAGCTAGCGTCGACTCTCGAATGCTAAAGCCGGGTAGTTACAATGAGCTTAATGTTGTCAAGCTCCCCCAGGAGCGGGCTGCAAACGCTACCATCAGTGACACCATTAAGAACCAGTATTCTTACATGCCTGAGTTTGCTGGCAGTAACTACCAGGTTTACGAAATCGTCCCTGGAAAGGATCAGGGATGGGTCGCATCCGTGGGAACTGACCAGTCGGTTGTCTACCGTGTACTGATTGATGTGACTGGAAGCAAGCTGGAACTTATTGATCGAAACGGTGACACCGTTGGCGGTAAAATCGACACTGACGAAAACGGTGAACCCACTGGAGTTACGCTAGAGGGGAACATCGAAGATATGTCTGAAGCTGAACTGCTTCGACTTCTTGGTCAGATTTCGGATCGCCTAACGGAGCTCAACAGCGCTGAGTAATACAAAAATCTACGGCGACGAAGTAATGTTACTTCGTCGCCGTAGTGCTGTAGCTACACCATCTCAGAGGCGCTAGAGCGCGCTCTAAGCGACTTTATTGAACCATACGGGTTCGCTTGTGCTTCAGACTGATAAGTGCTTAGATCGACAGCTAGCGCTATTTTAATACCCCGATTTCGCGCGCTCTAAACCTAATTAAACCACTGAGCAATAATCAAGAATTGTTAGAAACCTCTATAGAGTTTAAGACCTATGGAGAACAATAATGGCAAGATACCACCTTTCACCGGATGGCAATCCCCGTGTTTGTGGCGCGGTTAAGGGAAATTGCCCCTATGGCGAAGATGTCCATGGAGAATTCGAAAATGATGAAGATGCGCGCACCTTTGCTGAGCGTTACCTAGAGCGCAGCATCGGACTATTCGAAGAGAACTCTCGCTCAGTGGGTAACCGAGCTCGCGAGGCATCCCGAGCAGACGCGACTCACGGTGACGACTTCCGCGAGCTTTCAGAGGCAGAAATCAAAGATAGCCTCTTGAATCCCGGTACAGAGGTAGTATTCAACGCCGATGGATCTCTAGCTGATCGCCCCAGCGGAACGCTCAAGGACCCCATTGATCTAGCAAAAATGACTCCAGCTAATGCTGAAGCATTCTTGAAAACAGCTGGCTATGATGAAGCGAAAATCTCTAAGCTTAAAGACGATTTTGGCGAGTTGAGCGACCGAGCGCTTATCACTGCAGCTACCGCTGAGCTCATGACCGGTCCACCGCAGCGCCACGTTCGCTTCAGCGATGATCCAGATGACAACTACAGCTTCTCCATGACCAACTTCGAAGAGGTTGGTCGAAGCATTGGAATTCTAGAACAGGATCCCAACACTGGTTTCATCGTTCCCGTTAAGAATCGCGAAGCGTCACTCTCTTGGATGCAGGTGTCTAGCTCAGCCAACAACGTCTTCATGATTCAGGAGCACACGGGCACCAACCGGCTTTACATGCCTCAAACGGCTAACAAGAATGTCCAAGGAGAAGCTCTTCGTAAGCTTGAACTCCTCGCTAAGCACATGGAAGACAACAAAGGTAAGAGCGTAGCTGAAATCGCTAGAGAGGACGCAGACGTTCGACGCCTACAGCGTGATCTTCGACTAGACATGGCGACCTTAGAGGCCATTAAAGAGGGTAATTACACTGACAAGAACGGCGCCCCCGTGAGTAAAGAGAAATTCCTCAGCAAAGTAGAGGTTAACGGCCGTGACTGGATGGTTCGCGACCTGAAGCAAAACATGGGAGTGAATTCTAGCGAAGAGTCCTACGGGGCATCTCAGCTGGCCGCTATGAAGCCCACTCAGTCGGGCATCAGCGTGCTCCAGGTTCAGGGAATGGCGAACGCAACTATCAAAAAGTTCGGAGAGCGGGTCAACTCTGAGAAAGCAGAGCTACAGCGTATGAACGCTGGCGCTCGAGCAATCCGTCTACAGCAGCTTCTAGATGATTCCATGGGCAAAGCTACAATTGTTACTAGTGACAATTACATTCTAGACGGTCACCACGGGCTCGCTAAAGCCGCTCTAATGAACTCCGCATTAGCAAATGGAACAGTCGCACGTAGGCTCCGCGGTATGGGCATCGATTTCCCACTCCCCGCTGAAGCTCACCTTCCGATTGTGAAGCTAGACATGGATGGAGGTCGCGGATTCGATGCAGTAACTTACTGGACCGAGAAAAACGGCTTCCCCGTATCAGGAATGAAGTGATAAGTAACATATGACGGTTTACCACATGGGCACCGACGGGACACCGAAAGTTTGCAAAGCAAGAAAAACGACGTGCCCGCTAGGTGGCGAGCACTTCAACTCCCTTAAAGATGCAAAAAATTACGCAGAAATTAAAGCTGCTGAGGAATTTCACACTAAAGAAGAGAAAACTTTTGAAGAAATTTTCACTGTAGCACAACGCAGACGCATGTTTGAGCAAAATCCTGTAATGTCTTACGTTCATCCATTGGGGACAGTATTAATTTCCAAGCGCGGGGATCTTTGGGATCTTGTGAAAAGAGAACAAACCGGTGGACAGCTTGACCACAAGTTCACGCTGAAGAACAGACGAAGCGGAAAAACCGTTATTGTGAGCACAAGCTACTCTCGAGAGCCCCAAGAAAAATCCACAGCCGATTTCGCTCAGCTTCTACCTCATTACTTTCAAGTGGACGGACCC
>JAVBSF010000069.1:0-2706 GCA_031556925.1 Pararhizobium sp. | reverse complement strand
TCCCGTTGCGCCGGCCTTCGTCCGTCAGATGGATCGTGAACTTGCCGATCTCCTTTTCCGGGCTGTGCGCATAGGGGGCGCCCAGGGCTTCGCCGATCAACTGCGCGCCCAGGCACACGCCGACGACCGCCTTGTGCGCGGCAACGCATTGGGCGATCAGCCGCTTTTCCGCGGCCGCATCGAAATGCGGGCATTCCTGCCGCGTCGTGTCCGGCGACTGCGGGCCGCCCAGCACGATCAACAGGTCGATACCTTCGGCGGAGCGGGGCAGGCTCTCCCCAAGGCACACCCGCGAATAGCCGGCCGGATAGCCTCGGTCTTCAGCCCAGCGCGCAAATGCGCCGGGCGCTTCGAACGATTCGTGAACCACGAAATGAACCTGCATGACGAATTCTCCTGAACTGCGCCCGACCGCACCCAACAGCGGGCATGGTCGGTAAAATAGCATCCGTCCGGACTAATAAAAAGTACCGGTTTTTAAATTACGGATAGGCCGGCCATGAAACGCAATGACCTGGTGATCGAGTTGGGCGGCGACCACGGCCAGCCGCTGTTTCTCCGTCTTGCCGCCTCCATTCTCGGCGAGATCGAACGCGGGCGGATCAAACCGGGAGACGCCTTGCCCGGAACGCGGACGCTCGCCCGCAACCTCAAGCTGCACCGCAACACCGTCGCGGCAGCGTTTCATGAACTGATCATGCAGGGCTGGCTGGTGGCCGAGCCTTCACGCGGCACCCGCGTCGCCCCCGATCTGCCGGCGCTCGGCAAATTGCGCCGGCAGACTGAAGCGGCTGGCAGGGCCAAGGCCGCGGAGCCCGAGTCGCTCCCTGTCTTCAGCCTTTCCGACGCCATTCCCGATTCGCGCATCATGCCCGTGAACGAATTGGCGCGCGCATTTCGACGCGCCTTGGCCGGCCCGGTCCTTTTCTCCAAAGGGTATGCCGATCCGCGCGGCACGCGCTCGCTGCGCCAGGCGTTGACCGGCTATCTGTCGCAGGAACGCGGACTCGCGGCCACCCCTGAAGAACTGATGGTGACGCGGGGGAGCCAGATGGCGATCTACCTTGCGGCAGCGGCAATCATCGGGCCGGGGCAGAAAATCGCCGTCGAAGAGCCGGGGTATCCGCAAGCCTGGGCCGCGTTCCGGGCCGTGGGAGCGCAAGTCGTCGGGGTGCCGGTCGACGCGCAGGGAATCGACGTGGCACGCCTGGAGGACATTCTCAGCCATGAGCGGGATGTCAAGGCGTTGTACGTGACCCCGCACCACCAATACCCGAGCACGGTGACCCTGGGCGCCGGGCGGCGGCTGCGGCTCCTGGAAATCGCCCGGCGCCATCGCCTGACCGTCATCGAAGACGATTACGATCACGAATACCGCTTCGAGGGTCGCTCGGTGCTGCCGCTGGCCTCTCGCGCCGGCCGGGACATGCCGATCGTATATATCGGCTCGCTGTCCAAACTGCTTTCGCCGGCGGTAAGGCTTGGCTATGCCGTTGCCAACCCGGACATCATCGAGCGGATGGCATGCCGTCGGGATGCTATCGATCGCCGGGGGGATATGCCGCTGGAAGAAGCGATGGCGGGGCTGATCGGCGATGGCACGCTGGCCCGCCATGCGCGCAAGGCCCGGCGCATCTACGAAGCGCGCCGCAACCTGCTGGTCGATGAATTACGCCGGCAGCTCGGCGATGCGGTGGATTTCGACGTACCTTCCGGCGGCTTGGCGATCTGGGCGAAGCTGCGCTCCGGGCTGTCGGCGGATGCCTGGGCCGCCCGCGCCCAGCGCGCCGGTTTGCCGATCTCTCCCGGATCGGCCTATGTGCTGGACGCCGCCAATGCGCCCAATGCCTTCCGGATCGGCTTTGCCCGGCTGACGGAGGATGAGATCCGCGAGCAGGTGGCCTTGCTGACGGCTTGTCGACTGGCGGGCCGATGAGCGCCCTCCGCCAAAGGTAAACACGGGATGCACTTGCCAGGGGATACCGCTGGACCTGCTGTTCCCTCTCCACGATTGCACCGACGCGGCAAACCTCAGCGCGGCGGTTTTCGCCGCCAGTGCGCCGGAAACATCAGCGGAATGATACGAAGCGATGGCCTGTTTTACTTGGCGTAGCTATAAACCGAGGCGCGAGAGACGCCGAGATGAGCCGCCACGATTTCCATCGAACGGCGCACCTGCAGTACGCCCGAAGCCTTCAATTCCCTCATCAGTTGCCGCCGTTCCTCGGCCTTGAGCGCGCGCGGCGTTGTCGCATGCTTGCCGGCAAACTGATCGATCCGGGAACGGATCGCCCCGGCACCGGTGGGATCGAGCGATTCCTGGGACGTCTTGTCGAACTCCACGTAGACGAATCGCCCGACCGCCTCTTGCAGGCTATGGAACATCGACAGATCGATATTCAGGCACAAGGCCGCCACATACTGGCCGGTTGAATCCTTGATGCCGATCGATGTGCTTTTGACCGGCCGGCCGTCGCCGAACCGGTTGGCGTAATTCGCTATGACCTGTGGATAGCTCGGGTCGGCGATGCGCGACAGGCCCAGCTGGGTAGCCGGCTGGCCTTTTTCGCGCCCCGAAAGATTATTGTGGATGGCCGAGATCGCGTGCTTGGGGTTGGTCAGATCGTGGACCACCACTTCGCAAAAAGGCGAAAGTGTTTCCCCCAAACCTCGGGCGATTTGCGCCAGTTGATCAAACAGGGTTTT
>JAVBSF010000283.1:0-9993 GCA_031556925.1 Pararhizobium sp. | reverse complement strand
TCTGGCCTTCTTGGGTGCCGGGGGTGTCGGAAAGCTGAACCATCCAGCTGCCCTGACGCCCTGTGTCATATTCCTTGAATCCCATGCGCTGGAAGCCACGGGCGAAGCAATCCTGCACGCCGGTGATCTTGAACTCGTTTTCGGCGACGCACATGTTGACGTCGCCCGTCCAGCGGCCGCCGCGGGCCGCGTCTTCAGCGTAGAGATAATAATAACGCGACTGGAGTTCGCCTTCGATCAGCGTGGCGCAGGTCGTTGCCGGAACCTGCCACCAGCCCTCGGTGATCCAGCCCTCCTTGGCGCGGTAGCCGATGGCGACGCCGACAAGGTTCTGGGTGCCGTTGCAGACGCGAAACTCAGCGCGCGCCTCCTGCGGCATCAAAAAGGGGATGCCCCCCGCGAGGAAGAACAGCATAAGCGCACCCAGAAAACGGCGCGGCATGGTGAACCTTTGGGAAAGATGTTCGGACACGGTTTCCACTGGGTCTCCGTTGCGATTTGTCGTGGGACTTTCTTGCGACGGGGCGGATTGAAAGTCAACGAAAGTCTAATCGATTACATCCGGCTTTTTGTTGAACAGAATCATCAAAAACAGGCTTTTCCTTGCGATATCGGTTTCGCCATGCCATCAAATTTTCACGAATGGACAAAATGGGTTGCAGGACATGCAGGGCGACGCAGCTTACGAGATCATTGACGGCGACGCCACCCGCGGCCTCCTGCTTCTGGGCGATCACGCCACCAACCGCCTGCCCTCCGAATATGGCAGCCTCGGCCTGCCCGCCAGCGCCTTCGAACGTCATATCGCCTACGATATCGGCATCGAGAAACTGACACGGCGGCTCGCCGCCCGGCTTGGCGTTCCCGCCGTCATCAGCTGCTTTTCACGCCTGCTGATCGACCCGAACCGCGGCGAGGACGACCCGACCCTGATCATGAAGATTTCCGACGGCGCGATCATCCCCGGCAATCATCCGATCACGCCGCAGGAATGGGAAACCCGCCTGAACCGCTTCCACCGCCCCTATCACCGCGCCGTTTCCGAGACCATTGCGCGGGTCGGCGCACAAGGCGGGAAAGCGCCGCTGGTCATCTCGCTTCATTCCTACACCCCTGCCTGGAAAGGCGTGCCGCGCCCCTGGCACGCCGCCGTGCTCTGGGATGGCGATCCCCGCGCCGTGCATCCGCTGATCGCCGCGCTGGAGGCCCCCGGCGACGTGCTGATCGGCAACAACGAGCCCTATGACGGCGCGCTGCGCGGGGATACGATGTACCGTCACTGCATGGAAACCGGCCTTGCCCACGCGCTGATCGAGGTGCGGCAGGATCTGATATCCGACGACACAGGCGTTGCGGACTGGGAAAAACGTCTCGCCCCCATCCTTGAAGACCTCAACGCCCGCCCCGACCTTCATGTCGTCCAGCGCCACCCGTCCCGCACCGGCGACTACGCCTTCTGAGGAATATGACCATGAGCACGCAGCAAACCGAATTCGAGGCCGCAGCCTTCCGCCGTCTGGTGGCCCACCTGCGTGAGCGCAGCGACGTCCAGAACATCGACCTAATGAACCTCGCCGGCTTCTGCCGCAACTGCCTCTCCAATTGGTATCGCGAGGCGGCGAACGCCGCCGGCGTCGAGATGGACAAGGAACAGTCCCGCGAGATCGTCTACGGCATGCCCTATGAAGAATGGCGCAGCCTCAACCAGACGGAGGCCTCGCCCGCCCAACAGGCCGCCTTCGAGAAAAACCGGCCGCAAGAATAAGGTCATTTCGAGAATTGCGCGGTTTCAAGCGCAATCTCCCTTGACCTCGCGCGGACTTCACGGCAGGTCACAGCCTTCGAATTTCTATCCCCAGAAGGAGATCATCATGTCGGATGCACACGGCGTCGCACGCGACCAGCTCCGCTCGTTCATCGAACGCATCGAGCGCCTCGAAGAAGAAAAGAAGACCATCGCCGACGACATCAAGGACGTCTACGGCGAAGCCAAGGGCACCGGCTTCGACACCAAGATCCTGCGCAAGGTCATCGCGATCCGCAAGCAGGACAAGGACGAGCGCATGGAGCAGGAAGCGATCCTCGACACCTACCTCGCGGCCCTCGGCATGATCGACGCGCCGGACGCCGAATAAGTCAGGCGAAAGCCGGCCAACAAAAAAACCCGCCGATCCGGCGGGTTTTTTCATGCGCGGTGGACGCGGATCAGTTCGTATCGAAGCGCTTCACTTCCATGAAGTTGACCGCCGTGCCGCTGAAGCGGGCCGTGTCGATCTCTCCCGGCGCGGTCTGGAAGCCGGCGGAATAAACCGTGGTCGGCGATGCCCGCAGCGTCTTGCTGACGAAGCGCGGCGCCTTGACCGGCTTGGAAAACGTTGCCATGCGTCCCGTGGACAGGGCCCACTCGGAAATGATCTGCTGCGTCAGCTTCGGCTCGGTGCGCACGGAAGAGCGGGCGGCGGCGGCGGCTTCCTGCTTGTCCGGGCGCTTGCCCTTCGCCGGCGCTTCCGCCGCGCCATCGAAGACATTGTCGAACACGGCCGCGCGGGCATCGGCGCCCGACTGCGGCGCGAAAGCGGCAAGCTCGACCGGACGCTCCGTCGGGGCGGCCAGCGCCACACGGGTCTCGGCCTTCGCCTCGACAGGCTCCTGCGCCAGAGCGGTGGCCTGCGGCTGCGCCTTCTCGTGGAATTCCGGCACCGCGACATAGACGGCGGCCGCCGCCATCATCGCGGCTTCACCCGCCGGTCGCATGGCCGGGACGGGAACGAAACCGAGAGCCTCGGCATCCGCATCGGTCGTTTCGGCAGACGCCAGCATCATCTCGCTGCCCGCATCGCCATTCAGATTACGCGGACCAAGCATCTGCGGAACGGGAATCTTGTAACCGCCGAGATCGGCAAATTCCGGCTGCGCCTGCTCGACGGGCATCGCTGCCGCGAGCGCTTCCTGCGCCGGGTTCTGGGCGGGCGCGACGAGAGCAACGGCCACGCCGTCCTGGGCGGTCGGATCCTTGAAGGCCGGGCGTACGGCCGGAACCGGCGCTCTGACCTCAGCCTCGGCAAGCGCAACCTGCTGGTTCTCGGCGCCGATCACGCCGGCAAGAACAGGCTGCTGCGGCTCCCCGGCAATGGCCGGAGCAGGCTTGGCGGCCGGCTGCTCGTCCGCGCCGCCTTCGTCCGATGCGCCGCTGGCGATCGCTTCGGGTTCTTCATCCTCATCGCCGCCGGGGCCGAAGAGCATGGCGAACAGCGTCGCCTTGCGCTTGGTGGTGGTGTCCTTGTCGCCCGGTCCCTTGGCGCCGCCGCCGGCAACCTCGATCGACTTGTCGCCGACGCGGCGCTTGTAGTCGGCAACAGCGAGCTCATACCCCGGCAACGGCTTGCCGTCGGAAGGCACATGCAGGGTCTTGCCGTCGGGGAACAGACGCACGAGATCGCTGCGGCTCATGCGCGGCCAGGCGCGAACGCCGCCGACATCCATGTGCACGAAGGGAGAGCCGGAGGTCGGATAGTAACCGACGCCGCCCACCTGGAATTTCATGCCGATTTCACGCAGCGTCTTCAGCTTCACGTCGGGCAGGTAGAAGTCCATCGCCTTGCCGAGCATATGCTGGCTCTTCTTGGCGACACCCTTGGAGCGCGACCGCAGCATGTTGTTGGTGGCCGGCGAACGATAGGCGGACACGACGTGGATATAATCCTTCGAGCCGCTCTTCTGGTAAACCTCCCAGACGAGATCGAGCAGGCGCGGATCCATGTTGGTCGGCTCGTTGCGGCGCCAGTCGCGCAGCAGACGGTTGATCTGCTGCAGGCCCTTCTGGTCGTACTTGCCGTTGCGCTTGAAGGTGATCTGCGCCTTTTCCTGGGTATGGATGAAATAGATCTTCAGCGTGCGGGTCTGGCCCGCCGCTTCCACGGACGGCACGAGGCCCGGCGGCGTCACCATGGAAGCCGCGAGCAGCAGCGATGCCAGAAGGCGTGGCATCTTACGGGTCGCACGGCCGCAAAAATCGCGGAGCGCCGAGCCGCTGGGCTGTCTCAATCCGAACAAATTTTTCAAACCTGATCCCCGTCCGACGGACAACGTGTCCAGTGGCTGCCTTTGACTGTCAATTAAGGTGACAGCATGGCAAATATGCCACAGTCGTCACTTATCCTTATAATATAGTGAATGGATCACTAACAAGGTCTAAACGACGACTGTGGAATACGACGGTTCGTAACGATTCGTTATCCATACAGCGCGCGCATCACTCATGACGCGCAAAGATCGCCGTACGCTTTAAATCGCTGCATAATTTTTCCTTGAATCGATTCCGATTTAAGAAATTATGCAGTGGTTTTACGCGGCTTCACGGAATGGATTGTCCGGATCGATGCCGTAGTCCTTGAGTTTCCGATAGAGCGTCGAGCGGCCGATGCCGAGCTTGCGGGCCACCTGGCTCATCTGGCCGCGGTAGAATTTCAGCGCGAAGCGAATCAGTTCTTCCTCGACATCGGCGAGCTTTCGGACATTGCCGCCTTCGTCGATGCCGGAGATGGCGCCGGTCTGGGGCGCTTCCGCTTCCACGGCGGGCGCGGCCTTCTCGGCCGCCGCGAAATGCGGATAGACCGGCGGCAGCGCCTGCGCCTCGACGATCGGCATGCGCGCCGGACCGGCCTCTTCCCAGACGAAACCCGTCTTCTCGGCCACGACATAACCCGGAATCTGCGTCGCGATCTGCGGGAAATCCTTGACCGTCAGTTCCGTTCCTTCCGCCAGAACGACCGCGCGGAAGATGGCGTTTTCGAGCTGGCGGATATTGCCGGGCCAATCATAGGCGGTCAGAAGCGCCAGCGCGCCGGAGGTCACCGTCAGGGGTGCGGCAAGCCGCTGCTCGGCCGAAAACCGCTCGACGAAGGAGCGCACGAGAACCGGCACGTCCTCCTTGCGCTTGCGCAGCGCCGGAATGGTGATCGGAAAGACGTTGAGGCGATAGTAAAGGTCTTCGCGAAAGCGGCCTTCGCGCACCTCGTTGATCAGATCCTTGTTGGTGGCCGAAATCAGCCGGACATTGACCTTCTGCGGATGCCGCGCGCCGATCGTCTCGATTTCGCCCTGCTGCACGGCGCGCAGCAGCTTGACCTGAACGTCCAGCGGCAGATCGCCGATCTCATCGAGGAACAGCGTGCCGCCATCGGCATCGACGAACTTGCCGGTGTGTTTTTCGGTAGCACCGGTGAAAGCGCCCTTCTCATGGCCGAAGAGAATGCTCTCGACCAGATTGTGCGGGATCGCGCCGCAATTGACGGTAATGAACGGCTTGCCGGCGCGGTCGCTGGCCGACTGGATGGCGCGGGCGACCATCTCCTTGCCGACGCCGCTCTCGCCTTCCAGCACGATCGGAATATTGGACTGGGCGGCGCGGCGGGCGAGATCGAGAACCCGGATCATCGCCGGGCTTGCCGAGACGACATCGTCGAAACCGACAGCGCCGGAACGGGAGCGTTTCGGCGCGCGGCCGCGGCCTTCCTGGTTTTCCATCTTCAGCGCATTGGTGAGCGCCACCGAAAGCCGCTCGGGCGAAACCGGCTTGACGACGAAATCGAAGGCGCCGGCCTGCATGGCGAGCACCACGGTCTCGATGCCGCCCTGCCCGGTCTGGACGATGACGGGAATGTCGATGCCACGCTCGGCGATCGCTTCGAGGAACCCATGGCCGTTCATTTCCGGCATCATCAGATCGAGCAGGATGGCGCTGATATTGCCGCGCTTGCGCTCGAGCAACTCCAGACCGCTGCGACCATTGTCGGCGAGATGGGCGATATGGCCCAGCCGCTCGATCATGTTGGTCAGCAGCCGACGCTGGACGGGATCATCGTCGATGACAAGAATCTGTGACGTCATGGAAGCCTCCTGCTCACTGTTCGCACCCAAACACGGCAACGTCATGTGCCGCACGATGGGACATTCCTGTCACACAGGGCTGAACATCCTCTTCTGAGAAATGCTCGAATTTTAACGAATCCTAACAATGTCCACCGGAGGCGTGCTGCACGTCGAAATGCGCATGGAAATCGCCGTCAAAACCGGTTCCTGTTTGCCAGACGATGAGCTAGGGTCGCAGCCCATTGCGCCGCTTTGCGAAAGCGGAAATGCCCCCGAAACGAGAGTGAAAGCCATGCATCGTCCGTTTTCCGCCCTGATCCCGAACACCCCTGTTTTCGCTGCCGCGGGCGGCGCGCAGGCGACGGCCGATCTTGGAGACCTGCCGAACTGGCGGCTGGAAGACCTCTATCCCGCCCCGACCTCGAAGAAATATCTGGACGATCTGGCAAAGGCCGAAGCCGACAGCCTGACCTTCGAAGCGAAATGGAAGGGCAAGCTCGCCGAGGCCGCGACCAAGACTGGCGATACCGGCCTCGGTGCGGCCGTGCGTGAATACGAGGCGCTGGAAGACCTGATGGGCAAGATCGGCTCCTATGCCGGCCTCACCTATTTTTCCGACACCTCCAATCCTGCCAACGGCAAGTTCTACGGTGATGCGCAGGCCAAGCTTACCGATCTCGCCAGCCATCTCCTGTTCTTTGCGCTGGAACTGAACCGCATCGATGACGCCGTGATCGACGCGGCTTTCGCGGCCGATCCGCTCGCCGCCCACTATCGCCCGTGGCTGGTCGATCTGCGCCTCGACAAGCCCTACCAGCTCGACGACAAGCTGGAGCAACTCTTCCTCGAAAAATCGATGACCGGCTCCGGCGCCTTCAACCGCCTGTTCGACGAGACCATGGCGGCGCTGACCTTCACCGTCGATGGCGAGGAGCTGCCGCTCGAAGTCACGCTCAGCATGCTGCAGGAGGCCGATCCGGAAGTGCGCCGCAAGGCGGCCGCGGCGCTGTCGGCCACCTTTAAGGCCAACAGCCGCATCTTCACGCTGATCACCAACACGCTCGCCAAGGACAAGGAAATCTCCGATCGCTGGCGCGGTTTCGAGGACATCGCCGACAGCCGCCACCTTGCCAACCGGGTCGAGCGCGACGTGGTCGATGCGCTGGCCGCCGCCGTGAAGGACGCCTATCCGCGCCTGTCGCACCGCTATTACAGGATGAAGGCGAAATGGCTCGGCATGGAGCAGATGGAGTTCTGGGACCGCAACGCGCCGCTCCCGGAAACGCCGACGGCGCTGATCTCGTGGAAGGACGCCAGGGACACGGTCCTGTCCGCCTATGGCGATTTTTCGCCCGAGATGGCCGAGATCGCCGAGCGTTTCTTCAACGGCGGCTGGATCGACGCGCCTGTGCGCCCCGGCAAGGCGCCCGGCGCTTTCGCCCACCCGACCGTACCGTCGGCCCACCCCTATGTGCTCGTCAACTATATTGGCAAGCCGCGCGACGTGATGACGCTCGCCCATGAGCTTGGCCATGGCGTGCATCAGGTTCTCGCCGGCGCGCAGGGCGCGCTGATGGCGTCCACGCCGCTGACGCTGGCCGAAACCGCCTCCGTCTTCGGCGAAATGCTGACCTTCCGCGCCCTCCTCGAAAAGACCAGGGACAAACGAGAGCGCAAGGCGATGCTCGCCCAGAAGGTCGAGGACATGATCAATACGGTCGTGCGCCAGATCGCCTTCTACGAATTCGAGCGCAAGGTGCACACCGCCCGCAAGGAAGGCGAGCTAACCGCCGAGGATATCGGCAAGCTCTGGCTTTCCGTGCAGTCGGAAAGCCTCGGGCCCGCGATCCGCATTTCGGAGGGATACGAGACCTACTGGTCCTATATCCCGCATTTCATCCATTCGCCCTTCTACGTCTATGCCTATGCCTTCGGCGATTGCCTCGTGAACTCGCTCTATGCCGTCTACCAGAAGGCCGAAAGCGGCTTTCAGGACAAGTATTTCGAGCTTCTGAAAGCCGGCGGCAGCAAGCATTATTCCGAGCTTCTCGCGCCCTTCGGCCTCGATGCCGGCGATCCGTCGTTCTGGGCAAAGGGCCTGTCGATGCTGGAAGGCCTGATCGACGAGCTGGAAGCGCTTGATAAGGCGTAACGAGCATTTCCAGCCGAAGCGGCATCGCTTCGGCGTCGGACAATGCGCCAAAAACAAAAACCGGCCAGGTTGAGACATGACTGATCACGGCCCCTTCGTCCTGTTTCGGGATGACAGCGAGGACAGGACGACTGTCTTCGCCGAGCCTGTCAGCGTGATCACCGCACGCACCAAGGCCGAATTCCGTCGCGGGCTTGTCGAGATGGAAAAGGCGCAAAAATCGGGCAAATGGCTTGCCGGCTTCATGAGCTACGAGGCCGGCCATCTCTTCGAAGACAAACTCGCCCCCTTTGCCAAGGAAAACCGCGAAACGCCGCTCATGTCGTTCGGCGTCTTCGATGCGCCGCAAGAGGACCATGCTCTTTCGCAGCCGAGACGGCGGATCGAGAACGAACCATTCCTCGCCGAGCCGAAAGCCGGCTGGGATTTTGCCGCCTATCGCGAGCGTTTCCTGACACTGCACCGGCATCTCAGGCAGGGCGATTGCTATCAGGCAAACCTCACCATGCCGATTTCGGCCCGCTGGTCCGGCGATCCGCTCTCCGCCTTCTGGTCGCTGATCGAGCGCCAGCCGGTGAAATACGGCGCCTTCGTCTCGCTCGACGGCCCGATACTGCTCTCGCGCTCGCCGGAACTGTTCTTCCGGGTGGACAAGGACCGCTGGATCGAGACCCACCCGATGAAGGGCACCGCGCCGCGCGGCGCGACCGCGGCCGAAGACGAGGCGCTGATCGCCGAAATGAAGGCCGATCCGAAATCGCAGGCCGAAAACCGGATGATCGTCGATCTCCTGCGCAACGACATCTCGCGGATCACCGAGGTCGGCACGCTCGATGTCCCGAAACTCTTCGATATCGAGACCTATCCGACCGTGCACCAGATGGTCAGCCATGTCAGGGCGCGGCTTCGCCCGGAAATCGGCATCCGCGATATTTTCGAGGCCCTGTTCCCCTGCGGTTCCATCACCGGCGCACCGAAGATGCGCGCCATGGAAATCCTGCACGATCTCGAAGACGGTCCGCGCGATGCCTATTGCGGCGCCATCGGCTTCATCGCGCCGGATGGCACCATGCGCTTCAACGTCGCCATCCGCACCCTTTCGCTTTTCCCGGATGGCAGGGCCATCTTCAATGTCGGCGGCGGCATCGTTTTCGATTCCAATGCGCAATCCGAATATGCCGAATGTCTGCTCAAGGCACGTTTCGCCCTTGGCGATATGAAGGTCGAGCAATGAGGGATTTCTCGCTCATCGAGACCATGCGATACGAGCCGGAAACAGGTATTGTCCGCGAACGCCTGCATCTCGCCCGCCTGCGGCGCTCGGCCGCCCGCCTCGGCTTCACGGGCGCGGAAAGCGCGAAAGCGGAGCTTGCGAAGACCCTGGCGCAAACGCAATCCGCGCAGGCTTTGCGTGTGCGGCTGACATTGTCCCCATCGGGCGAAATCGCCGTCACGACCGCGCCCTTCGCGCCCCTTGCGGAAGATATCCTCTGGCGGGTGCGCATCGCTTCGCAAAGACTGAACTCCCGCGATCCGCTCCTGCGCTACAAAACCACCCGCCGCGCCGTCTATGAAGCGGCCCGAGCGGAATACGGAGCAGATGAGGCCGATGAAGTGCTTCTTCTCAACGAGAAGGACGAGCTCTGCGAGGGAACGATCACCTCCTGCTTCGTCGACGACGGTTCCGGCGTCCTGAAGGTACCACCGATTTCCAGCGGCCTGCTGGCCGGCGTCCTGCGCACGCAGCTCATCTGCGAACGCCGTGCGCGTGTTCAAAGACTGACGCTTGCGGATCTGGAAACCGGCAAGCTGCTGATGGGCAATTCCCTGCGCGGATTGATCAGCTGCAAATTGGCAATCTGAACCGCCCCTCATCCGGCCTGCCGGCCACCTTCTCCCCGTCATGACGGGGAGAAGAGATAAGCGGCAAGCGGGGAGACGGCTAGGGTGAGGGGCTTTTGCCGATCCCG
>JAVBSF010000013.1:0-3483 GCA_031556925.1 Pararhizobium sp. | reverse complement strand
CACTCGTGGGTGGGCTTATTCGTGATGTGGATGCCATGAATCCCCAAAACAATGAGGGCACTGAGCTTGTTGACCGCGATTCTATCTGTTTCTACTGTGGTGCAGCTCTCTACGTAGAAGGAAGCGATAACAATAGATTCTACGGCGGCGTGGACGATGACAATAACCTAGTCTGCATTGACTGCATGAACGCACCTCAGCGTAGCGCAATCAACCCGCTCGAGAACGGGGCACGAAGAGTTGTACGAAGCTTCGCACCAGACGCCAATGATCCTGAGGCCGAGCGATACAAAAAGCTCTCCCTATCCGAGATAGTTGATGGAGGTTCCACTAGACAAAAAGCCCCAGCCCCAGTTGCTCCAGCGGATTCGGCGATTAACTCTGATCTGAAGGATTTGAGACAGCAGATCATAGAGGCAAAAGAAAATGATGGATTTGCTGAAGATGTCAACGAGAGGCTTGCTCTTGCTTTCGCTATAGAGTTGGATGAATTCCAGAAGACCGGAGCTCCACCGAGAATTCCTCAGGAACTCGCGCCTCATATGAACACTGAGGCATCGGCCGCGATGGAGCTCATGTGGCAGGATAAATCACCACAGGCTCAAGAGACAATCGCTTTGGCTTACTCTCAAGCCATGGTGAAATACATCTATTCAGTAGATGGAGTTAAAATAGGTGAATTGTCAGGCACCCCAGAAAAGGGAATTCAGGGAGACGTAAACGCAGTTTACGGAGCTATTGTCAATAAACTAAATGAAGACAAACGCACCGGTCCAGATGAATAAAATCTGCCTTTTAAAAGGCGTAGGCTAAATAGCGATAAACTCTATTGTATAGGATATAGTCGCGAATGTTTAGCCTACGCCTTTTTCTGCTTCACTGCAGTAGTGTTTTAGAAATGAATAAGAATTAACCCCTTAGGAGCATCCATGTCCTTCCATGATAAATTCCATATTAATCCGGCTAACGGAGCTGTGGACAAATGCAGAGCTAAAATGGGAGAGTGTCCTTTCGGCAGCTACGATCAGCATTTTAATGATCGCCGTACCGCGCAGAATGTTGCTGAAAGAAAGCTACAGCAATTTCACGATTGGACTAGTCGCTCCCGAGTTCCCCAGGAGCCAGGTTGGCACACGGAGGAGATTTTCGACCCTAGCCGGCCCGAGACAACTGAATTATGCACAATCGTTCTTAGGGGTCCACTTCCAGCAGGTACTCGACTCGTGATGGAGAATGGCTGGGAGTTGGTTCGAGATGGCTTGACATCTGGCTGGTACTTCACCAAAGGTGAGGACACTCGTTTTATGTTCAGCTTAGAGAAAGATATTGCGAATCCGGTCACTAATTTCAGCGGCGTTCTTATGGAAGTTGGCGGCCGCCTTGAATTTCAGGAAGGTACTAAGCCAATGCACATCAACTGGCGTTGATAAGCACCATTAGCCGGCGATAGCTCGCACTCTAAGACACTTTAATCGCTCCTTAAAGTGTTCGTGTGACTATCGCCGGCTTTTTCTTAGAGCTGCAGCTACAGCGTTAGCTCTATTTAGAAAGAGACTTGGAGGACTCAAATGGCTAAGTATCACATTAATCAAAACACCGGAGAACCCGGGCTTTGTAGAGCAAAGCAAGGCGGTTGCCCTTTCGGGGGCCTTGACGAGCACTACACCTCCAAAGAATCAGCACGCAGCGCTTACGAAACCCAAATGCAGGCATCTAACTCTCTTAAGAAAACAATTGCTCCACCTCTTCCTATACTTAGTGATCTTTACACTAATAGTCCCCGAGGGAATATAGGCATAAAGAAAATTTACTCTCACCTCAATGGAATAGAGAAAGATCTAACAGAGGGGCTTATAGATGATGATACTGCTAGAGCCCGAATCGCCTCCATTGTGGCTGACTTAAATCGCTGGGATAAAAGCGATTCACCCGAAGGTCAAAAGCATCAAGCAGAGATTAACCGCGAGAATTTTCGAGATGAATTAAACAAGCTCGCAGCTGGAGCTGAACCTGCAATAAAGCCTCGCGAGCGCGAGGAGTGGAAGCTCGCCGCCGCACAAGTTAACAAGCTCTACTGGTCAGGTGATTTGAGGAAGGATCAGCGTGAGCTTTTTAGGAAACTTCAAGAGCGTTTATCGGGCGAAGGTTTTGTCTATGACGGATATTCAGATTCAGACCTCTTCTTAAGAGCTGAGGCAGTAATAGAATCTCTTTCTCGAGCTAAGAAACCAGAGCTTAAAGAGACTCATAGGCTTTTAACAGAGTCACTAGCTAAAGCAAAAAGGGAAAACGGAAACTAAAATGAGCAAATACCATGTAAATCCTAAGACAGGTAACCCGGGTGCCTGCAAAGCTCAAGCTAATTGCCCCTTCGGTGCCGAAGAGGATCACTTTGAGACAAGAGAGTCTGCGCGTAAGTCTTATGAGCAGAAACAGGAGAAAATTGAGCAATTCCTATTCAAAACCAAGCTGATTCCCACTAAAGGTTCCCATGTTTTAGCAACATATGATCCCATGAGTCCCGAGGTTCCAGTCGGTCAGCTTTGGGGAAACGAAGTATATGGAAAATTTGCAGAAAAATTGAAATCTGCCCCAAAGGGGAGCAGAGTGGTAATTGAAAACGGCATGATTCTCACCAAAGAAAATCCTGAATTCTATGGAGAGGAATCCTGGAAACTGGAAAGCAATGACTATGACAATTTAACCACCTTAGAGGTAGGACGAGTTTATGATGTGAGTTCCCACGCTTCGGCAATCATGCAATATGGAGCAAGACTAGAAATAGGCGGGGAGGCTCCTGAGCTCGACACTAAACATAGACTGGACTATTATCCCACCGAAAAAGAATTGGATAATGAGGCAAATAAAATCCGCAAGGAATTCTTGCTAGCTGAAGGTACAGCAGCACCAGATGTTGAATCCCTTAGAGAGTATGTCGAAGATTACATTGTGGAGCGTTGGGCCGGCCTAGAGCCTCAGCAATGGAATCCAATTCGAGCTGAAATCTATAGAAGAATTGGAACACCTGTTAACTGGGGAACAGAAGAGAAGCCACTTTGGGTTCTAAGTGAATTTTGAAAACTGACAGATGAAATTATGGAGAAATAATGGCTAAGTATCATGTCAATCCTAAGACTGGTGACGCTAGCGAGTGTAGCGCCACCAAGGGAAAATGCCCCTTCGGCGGAGAAGAGGAGCACTACACCTCTTTAGAAGCTGCTCGAAAAGGCTACGAGAACTCTCAAGAGCTACCAGGGTCCTCCATGTCACTTAAAGACATGAACACACAAGCCAAGGACACAGCTGACCCTCAAATAATTCAGGAGCTCATAGAGCATGGCTCACAGAGAACTCTGGCCAATCTGGCTAAAAACCCAAACATCACCACGGAGAACGCTAATGCTTTGCTTGACAAGCTAACCGCTGCAGGCCCTAGAGCGGCCCTCTACCTCAACAAAAACATTAGTCCCTCTCATGAGAAAA
>JAVBSF010000380.1:0-7834 GCA_031556925.1 Pararhizobium sp. | reverse complement strand
CAGCACCGTCGCCGGTTCATCCGAGACCGAGCAGGCCGCCGTAATGGTAACACCCCGTTGCTCGCCATTGTCGCTGGTCGTGACGATGTGAACATGGCCTGCCAGCCGGCTCATTGCATCACGATAGGAAACAGGATCAGGGGCAAGCGTATGCGACACGGAGGTCTCCGAACATTTCGTGGCCTACACATAGCCGTTACCGAAAAATATGTAAGCCGCAATATCGGCCCGGCGATGCCGCCAGGCCATATTTTCCTTTGACGCCTTCGCCGCCATCTTTAAAACATCGGCTACCAACGAGCACCCGGCAATTTTTGAATAGGTCCGCGAATGTTTCGAGCTTTGGCCAGTTTCGCCACGACGATGGTGGGGGCTATCCTATTGGCAACGACGCCCGTCGCGGCAGCAGGCCTCAAGATTGCGGTGGTCGCTCCGTCGGCCGGTCCTTTTGCACTCCTTGGCAAGCAGATCCTCGACGGAGCCGCGTTCAATGCGAAGGAGCGCGGCAGTGAAATCGTGCCGATTGCCGAAACATGCGAGGCCGCCGACGGCGAGGCTCTATCAAAAGCCATTATCGACAGCGGCGCGGAGGCGGCCATAGGCTTTCTTTGCACGGAAAGCCTTGAAGCGAGCCTGCCCGCACTCACCGCGGCCAATATGCCGGCGATTTCCGTCAGCGTGCGATCCGATATCCTGATGAGCGACGCGGTCAAGAACAACTGGCCGCTCTTCCGTCTTGTGCCCAATGCGGGAGCCGAGGCGGAAAAGATCACCGAGGTCATCCTGTCCCTCTGGCGCGACAAGCCGCTCGCCCTCATCGACGACGGAACGATCCACGGGCGCGAACTGGTCGAGGCGGTGAAAGCGGCACTTGCGAATGTCGGTTTAACGCCGGTGTTTTCCGATACCTATCGCCCCTCGCAGGAACAGCAGATCGCTTTGGTGAGGCGGCTGGTCAAAAGCGGCGCCACGCATGTCTTCGTCGGCGGCGATCGTTCGGACATGGCAGTCATCGCAAGAGATGCCAAAGTCGAGAATGGCGGACTGACGCTGATGGGATCGGAAGCGCTCGATGCCACCGATCAAACGGTGCCTCTGGAAAATGGCGTTTTGGCCGTGATGCTCCCCGACTATGCGCGTGAACCGTCGGCCGCAAGCCTCGTTGGTCAACTCGCCCAGGCGGGTGTCGTAGCGGAGGGTTATGTTCTGTCGAGCTTCGCCGCGGTCAACCTTCTGGAACAAGCCAAGGACAAGGCGGCCGCCGAGGATATGCCCTTGCGTGACGCGGTCGCCCGCGGAACGTTCGACACGGTGATCGGCCGCCTTGCTTTCGGCGGCAATCACGAGCTTTCTCCCAGCCCCTATCGGCTCCTCGAGTGGCGAGACCGTCGCTTCGTCGAGCCGGCGCAGCAGGTGCGATAACATGCCCGCCGGCCCGCGAAACGCGATTACCGACGTGATGGGTATCAAGGTCGGCAATGCGGAAGACCATCTGTTGAAATCCGGGGTTTCCGTCGTTGTCTGCGACGAGCCTGCGGTCGCGGCCTGCCAGGTTCTCGGCGGCGCGCCGGGGACGCGCGAAACCGATCTTCTGGAACCCCACAACACCGTACAGGCGGTGGATGCGATCGTGCTTTCCGGTGGATCGGCGTTCGGGCTCGACGCGGCGTCAGGCGCCCAGAATGCCCTTGCCGAAATGGGACGCGGTTTTGCGGTAGGGCCGGCGCGGGTGCCGATTGTTCCCGCCGCTATTCTTTTCGATCTCCTGAATGGCGGCGAAAAAAGCTGGGGGCGTTATCCGCCTTACCGCGATCTCGGCTATCAGGCCGTCCGCGCGGCAGCGCCCGATTTCGCAACCGGCACCGCAGGCGCGGGCACCGGCGCGCTGACCGCCGGTCTTAAAGGCGGGCTCGGCACCGCTTCCTTCATGGAAGGCGGCGTCACCATCGGCGCTCTGGTCGCGGTCAATGCGCTCGGCTCCGCCACCATCGGCGACAGCGGGCATTTCTGGGCGGCCCCCTTCGAGGAAGGCGACGAATTCGCCGCTCTCGGCATGCCTCACCCCTTCCCCGCCGACGCCCGCGCCATCCGCACCAAAATGGGCGATGCCCCGGCCCAGATGCGCAACACGACCATCGCCGTCATCGCGACGGACGCCGTGCTGACGAAAGCGGAGGCCAAACGGCTGGCCATCTCCGCCCATGACGGCTTTGCCCGCGCGCTCTGGCCCGCCCATACTCCTTTTGACGGAGATATCGTTTTTGCGCTCGCAACGGGAAAAAGGGGCATTGCGCCGGATGAGCGCGGCTTCGTGACCCTCTGCGCGCTTGCCGCCTCGACAATGGCGAGAGCGATAGCGCGCGGCGTCCACGACGCCACGAGCGCACCGAACGACGTCCTGCCAACCTGGTCCCGAAAACGTGAAGCCACGTAGGATCGCGGCGGCGCGCGGGCAACTTGTTTGAAGGGCCGAGCGGTGCTATTGCCCGGAAAACCTTGAGGAGCCAGTACCATGACATTGCCGATACGCATCGCCCCCTCTATCCTGGCGGCGGATTTCGCCAAGCTCGGGCAGGAGGTGCGGGATGTCACCGAGGCCGGCGCGGACTGGATCCACCTCGACGTAATGGACGGCCATTTCGTGCCGAACATCTCCTACGGCCCGGATGTCATCAAATCCCTGCGCGGCTTCACCAAGGCCACCTTCGACTGCCATCTGATGATCGCGCCGGCCGATCCCTATCTGGAAGCCTTCGCCAAGGCCGGCTGCGATGTGATTACCGTTCATGCCGAAGCCGGTCCGCACCTGCATCGGTCGCTGCAGACGGTCCGCTCCCTCGGCAAGAAGGCCGGCGTGTCGCTCAATCCGGCCACGCCCGCGAGCGTGATCGAATATGTGCTGGACACGGTCGATCTCGTGCTCGTCATGTCGGTCAATCCGGGCTTCGGCGGCCAGAAATTCCTTCCTTCCGTGCTCGACAAGGTCCGCACCATCCGCTCGATGATCGGCGACCGGCCGATCGAGATCGAAGTGGATGGCGGCATCGCCACCGATACGATCGCCGATGTCGCGGCTGCAGGCGCGAATGTCTTCGTCGCCGGTTCCGCCATCTTCAAGGGCGGCAAGATCGAAGCCTATAGCGATATGATCGGTACGTTGCGCGCGCTTGCCGAGGCGGGACGCTGATGACGGCGCCGGCCCGCAGGATCCGTTCGATCGCGGGCTGGCTTGCGCTTTCGTCCGGCGCCGGCATTTTCGTCTTCGAGGAATGCTGTGTTCAGGATAGTTCCGGCTTCGAAGGCCGCGACAGGCGCTGGGTCGCCGTCTCCGTGACGGATACGCCGTGATGCTTGAGCGTGGCGCCGAGGTCTTGCGGCCGCAGAGCCTGTTGAAACGCACGCTTCTGCGCGTGAAGCGAACGTCGCCGGACGGACGCGAACTGTTCTGGGGTGCCGTTCTCTGGGGTCTGCTGATGTCGGCGGCCGCCTTTGGCGCGCTCTACATGCAGAACAGGGCGGAAACCTCCCGTCTGGCCGCCGTGCTGATCCTTTATCTTTGCGGCGGCGTTCTCGCCTGGCCCTTTGCCCTGTCTTTCGCCCGTTTCAGCGCGGAGGGCCGTCGCGGCGACACGCGGTTCGCCGCCTATTTCTTCTGCCTGACGGTCTTCACCATCGCTGCCACAGCCTTCCTGTTCGCCATGCAGTACCGCCAGTTCTACGAGCGCTGGCATGCCCCCTTCGGCACGCGCATCTGGATCTATCAGTTCCTGTTCACCGGCGCCAATTCCGTCTACCAGTTCGTGGTCATGGGCGTGCGCCTCTTCCTTCCGTTCGGCGCGGTGGTTCTGGTGGGGGCTAGCCTCTGGCTCGCCCGGCCCGGACCATCCCCGGCTTTGCAGACACACGAACGTTGAGATTGCCTGCCATCTTTGCTAGAGGCACAGCCAATCCCATCCTTTTACGAAAGAAGAGCCCATGATCCCCCGCTATTCCCGGCCGGAAATGGTCGCCATCTGGTCGCCCGAAACCAAGTTCCGCATCTGGTTCGAGATCGAAGCCTATGCCTGCGACGCCTTGGCTGAGCTTGGCGTTATCCCCAAAGAGGCGGCGAAGACGATCTGGGAAAAGGGCGGCGCGGCCGAATTCGATGTCGCGCGCATCGACGAGATCGAGGCCGTCACCAAGCATGACGTCATTGCGTTCCTGACCCATCTCGCCGAATTCGTCGGCCCCGACAGCCGCTTCGTGCATCAGGGCATGACCTCCTCCGACGTGCTGGATACGACCTTCAACATCCAGCTCGTGCGCGCCGCCGATATCCTCTTGGCCGACATGGACCGCGTGCTCGCAGCCCTCAAGGCCCGCGCCTTCGAACATAAGGATACGGTCCGTATCGGCCGCAGCCATGGCATTCATGCCGAGCCGACGACCATGGGCCTGACGCTCGCACGCTTCTACGCGGAAATGCACCGCAACCGCGAGCGCCTCGTCGCCGCCCGCGCGGAAATCGCCACGGGCGCGATCTCGGGTGCCGTCGGCACCTTCGCGAATATCGATCCGAGCGTCGAGGAATATGTCTGCGAGAAGCTCGGCCTGAAGCCGGAGCCGATCTCGACCCAGGTGATCCCGCGCGACCGTCACGCCATGTTCTTCGCGACGCTCGGCGTCATCGCCTCGTCGATCGAAAACGTCGCCATCGAAATCCGCCACATGCAGCGCACCGAGGTTCTGGAAGCGGAAGAGTTCTTCTCGCCGGGCCAGAAGGGCTCTTCGGCCATGCCGCACAAGCGCAACCCGGTGCTCACCGAAAACCTCACCGGCCTTGCCCGTCTCGTGCGTATGTCGGTGACGCCGGCGCTGGAAAATGTCGCCCTCTGGCACGAGCGCGATATCTCGCACTCCTCCGTCGAGCGCGCCATCGGCCCGGATACGACCATCACCCTCGATTTCGCGTTGAACCGTCTGGCCGGCGTCGTCGAAAAACTAGTGATCTATCCAGACAACATGCTGAAGAACATGAACAAGTTCCGTGGCCTCGTGCATTCGCAGCGCGTGCTGCTGGCATTGACACAGGCAGGTGTATCGCGTGAGGATTCCTATCGCCTCGTCCAGCGCAACGCCATGAAGGTCTGGGAACAGGGCAAGGATTTCCTCGAAGAACTGCTGGCCGACGAAGAGGTCCGTGCCGCCCTCCCGGAAGCGACCATCCGCGAAAAATTCGACCTCGGCTATCACACGAAGCACGTCGACACGATCTTCCGCCGCGTGTTCGGCTGATGTAAGCTTCTTTGTTTTCGTTTGTCAGGGAAAACCGGTTTCCACTTTTCCCTGACAAACTCAAAAGCATGTCTCGCAAAAGTGTGCAGCGGTTTTGCGAAAAGACATGCGCAAAAACAAAGATCTAAAGCGTATGAGCGAATCTGAAAGATCGCGACACGCTTTAGGGGAGCCCGCCGGGCTCCCTCTCGCCTTTCCGGTGCTCCGTTCCACTTTGACCCAGTTGCATCGAATGCGAATGGTTTTCTCAACCCAATCCTCAGCCTTCGATGCAATGCTGCCGTTTCAGAACAAAACGGGAGCCGGAACATGCCGTATCAGCAGGTTATCGAACGCAAGGCAAAACGCACCGCGACGAAATTCACCGGCGAGGTCACCTGCAAGGGCGGCACGAGCCGCGGCATCGTCAAGGATCTCTCGCCCGGCGGCATCTGCTTCCAGCTCTATTTCGATATCAACGCCAAGACCGGCCAGGAAGTGACGATCGAAAGCGAAGAGCTTGGTCATCTCACCGGCATCGTCCACTGGTATCGCGGAGACCGGATCGGCATCCGCCTCCATCCGTCATCCAACACGTCAGCCCAGGTTTCGTCCTACTTCAAATACTTCCGATAGGCTCATGCGATCGCGGACGGCTCGACCATCTTGCGGTAGAGATGCCAGGTGGCATGGCCGAGAACCGGCATGATCACCGCAAGCCCGACAAAAACCGGGATCGAGCCGATGACGAGACCGAAGGCGACGATCAGCCCCCACACCGCAACCGGAATCGGGTTGACGAGCGTTGCCTTGATCGAGGTCTGCACAGCGCTGACGGCGCCGACATCCCTGTCGAGCAGGAGCGGAAACGCAACGACGACGGTCGAAAGCACGATCACCGCGAAAACAAAGCCCACGGCATTGCCGACAAGGATCAGGTTCCACCCGGCCTCGGTATAGAGAATGCCGTTGAGGAATGCCATCATCCCGGCCGGCGGCTCCTCCGCGATCATCTGGACATACAGCGCCTGCGCCGCGACCAGCCATGCGACGAACAGCACGAACAGCATCGCGGCGAGCGCCAGGATCGATGGCAACGCCGGCGAATGCCGGACCGCCAGCGCATGTCGCCAGGACGTATCCATTCCGGCCTCGCGGCGTCTGCTGATCTCATAGAGCCCGATCGCCGCGACAGGCCCCAGAAGCGCAAAGCCGGAAGCAAGCGGGTAGAGCAGCGGAAGCATGTCCGCCCCCGAACTCCATGCGGCCAGGACGACACCGGCGATCGGATAGATCAGCCCGAGGAATACATAGTGGGACGGCTTGTCGCAGAAATCGTCCCAGCCGCGATAAAGCGCATCGAAAACATCGGATACCGCGATCTTGCGGATGCCGGGATGGGAAACGGTGCCTTCCGCGCCAGCCATTACATGGAATGCCGTCATGACGAGACCTCCTCCTTTTCGCAGGCGCCGCGACGATCCGACAAGTCTCTGGAACGAACGCGGCACAATCGGTATCGTGAAACTCCGCACTGCTTCGGCGCCGGCAATGAGCCGCCGCCGATCATCCATGCGATAACTATATACCCGATTTGCCTTTCCATCACTTGACTTCGAAAGCCCGCGACCTCACATCGCCGTTACTATGAAAGCATCAGAAGCAGATATCCTCATCGTTCCCGGCTACACCAATTCCGGCCCCGATCACTGGCAGACCCGCTGGCAGAACAAGCTCGCTTCCGCGCGCCGTGTCGAGCAGGCCGAATGGGCAAAACCCGTGCGGGAAGATTGGGTTGCCCGTATGATCGAGGAGGTCAACGCTTCCACGAAGCCGGTGGTGATCGTCGCCCATTCGCTCGGCATCGCGACAGCCATCCACGCGTTGCCGCATGTGGAGAAGAAGATCGCCGGGGCCTTCCTGGTAGCACCGCCGGAAGTCACCAATCCGAAAATCCGGCCGAAGCACCTGATGACCTTCGGTCCCTATCCGCGCGACCCTCTGCCGTTCCCGTCGCTGATGGTGGCCAGCCGCAACGATCCCTTCGGCTCCTACGAGCATGCCGGCGATATCGCCAACGCATGGGGCTCGCTGCTGGTCGATGCCGGAGAATCCGGCCATATCAACAGCGAATCCGGTCATGGCCCCTGGCCCGAGGGAACCATGGTGTTCGCCCAGTTCCTGAGCAAGCTTCAGCCCTGAAACGGCAACTTTCCGGGAAGACACGGTTGCGCCGTCATACCGCCGGGGAATTTGGCGCTATGCCGGCTTATTAATCTGGCTTTCACATGTGATGTAGACAATACGGCCAACCTATTCGACAAACGGCCGGGACGTGAAGACAACCAGAAAAAAAGCCCCGCGCAAGCCGGCAGATCCCACCGGCGAATACGCTGCCGACCGGGAACCTCTCGACGGCATGCCGGCCGGCTATTGCCTGCTCGACGGGCGGGGCACGATCCTCTATTCGAATGCCATGCTGCGCGAGCTTGTGGACGGCGCCATCCCGCCCGCGCGGTTTGAAGACGTCCTCAGCGCCGACACCGTCGCCGCCTTCCGGCAAGCTATCGCAGCCCTG
>JAVBSF010000035.1:0-14331 GCA_031556925.1 Pararhizobium sp. | reverse complement strand
TCGGTGATCAGCGCGCGCAGCGTCGTGTCGCCGGAACGGCTGGTGAGCTTGATCCAGTCGCCATCGTGAATGCCGCGGTTTTCGGCGTCATGGGCATGGATTTCCAGCCGGTCCTCCTCATGCCAGACGACATTGTCGGTGCGCCGCGTCTGTGCCCCGACATTGTAGTGGCTGAGTATGCGGCCGGTGGTGAGCAGCAGCGGGAAGCGCGGCCCGGTCTTTTCGTCGGTCGCCACATATTCCGTGCGGATAAACTTGCCCTTGCCGCGCACGAAGCCGTCGATGTGCATGATCGGCGAGCCCAGCGGCGTCTTCTCGTTGCAGGGCCACTGCACCGAGCCCATCTTTTCCAGATAGTCATAGGAAACGAGCGCGAAGCTCGGCGTCGTTGCCGCGATCTCGTCCATGATTTCGGAAGGATGGCTGTAGTTCCAGCCTAGCCCCATAGCCTGCGCCAGCTTCTGCGTCACTTCCCAGTCGCCATAGCCATTGCGCGGCGTCATCACCTTGCGCACGCGGTTGATGCGGCGCTCGGCATTTGTGAAGGTGCCGTCCTTCTCAAGGAAGGTCGAGCCCGGCAGGAAGACATGGGCGTAGTTGGCGGTTTCGTTGAGGAACAGGTCCTGCACGACAACGCATTCCATGGCAGCAAGACCGGCTGCCACATGCTTGGTGTCCGGGTCGGACTGGAGGATGTCCTCGCCCTGCACGTAAAGTCCCTTGAAGGAGCCATCGACGGCCGCATCCAGCATGTTGGGAATGCGCAGTCCCGGCTCGTTGGAAAGGGTTACGCCCCACATCTTCTCGAAGATCTCGCGGGTCGCATCGTCGGAGACGTGGCGATAGCCTGGCAGTTCATGCGGGAAGGAGCCCATGTCGCAGGAGCCCTGAACGTTGTTCTGGCCACGCAGCGGGTTCACGCCGACGCCGGGGCGACCGATATTGCCGGTCGCCATGGCAAGGTTGGCGATCGCCATGACGGTGGTCGAGCCCTGGCTGTGCTCGGTCACGCCGAGGCCGTAATAGATCGCGCCATTGCCACCGGTGGCAAAAAGCCGGGCCGCGCCACGCACATCCTCCGGCTTCACGCCGGTGTATTTCTCCACCGCTTCCGGGCTGTGGCTCTCGTCGGCAACGAAGGCGGCCCAGTCCTCGAATTCCGACCAGTCGCAGCGCTCGCGGATGAATTTTTCGTCGAACAGTCCTTCGGTGACGATCACATGGGCAAGCGCCGTCATGATCGCAACGTTGGTGCCCGGCTTCAGCGGCAGGTGATAGGCCGCCTCGATATGGGGCGAGCGGACGATATCGGTGCGGCGCGGATCGATGACGATCAGCTTCGCGCCCTGCCGCAGTCGCTTCTTCAGCCGTGAACCGAAGACCGGGTGTCCGTCTGTGGGGTTTGCACCGATGACGACGACGACATCGGAATGTTCGACCGAATCGAAATTCTGCGTGCCGGCGGAGGTGCCGAAGGCCTGACCGAGACCATAGCCGGTCGGCGAATGGCAGACGCGGGCGCAGGTATCGACATTGTTGTTGCCGAAGCCGGCACGGATCAGCTTCTGCACGAGGAAGGTTTCTTCATTGGTGCAGCGGGAAGAGGTGATGCCGCCGATGGCCTCACGTCCGTACTGATACTGGATGCGTCGGAATTCGGAGGCGACATGCGCGAACGCCTCTTCCCAGGTCACTTCCCGCCAGGGATCGGACACCTTCTCGCGGACCATCGGGTTCAGGATGCGTTCCTTGTGCGTGGAGTAGCCATAGGCGAAGCGGCCCTTGACGCAGGAATGGCCGCGGTTGGCCTGCCCGTCCTTCCACGGCACCATGCGCACCAGTTCCTCGCCGCGCATTTCCGCCTTGAACGAGCAGCCGACGCCGCAATAGGCGCAGGTGGTAACGACCGAATGCTCCGGCTGGCCGATCTCGATCACTGATTTCTCCGTTAGCGTCGCCGTCGGGCACGCCTGCACGCAGGCGCCGCAGGACACGCATTCGGAGGAGAGGAAATTCTCGTGCATGCCGGGCGAAACGCGGCTGTCGAAGCCACGTCCCTCGATCGTCAGCGCAAAGGTGCCCTGCACCTCTTCGCAGGCGCGCACGCAGCGCGAACAGACGATGCACTTGGAAGGGTCATAGGTGAAATAGGGGTTGGATTCGTCCTTCGGCATCCAGCGGGCATTGGCCTCGCCATTGTCCCGTGCCTTGACGTGATTGTCGCCCTCATAGCCGTAGCGCACATCGCGCAGGCCGACGGCGCCGGCCATGTCCTGCAGCTCGCAGTCGCCATTGGCGGCGCAGGTCAGACAGTCGAGCGGATGGTCTGAGATGTAAAGCTCCATCACGCCCTTGCGGATATCCTTGAGGCGCGAGGTCTGGGTATGCACCTTGAGGCCCGGTGCCACCGGGGTGGTGCAGGAGGCCGGCGTGCCGTTGCGGCCCTCGATCTCCACGAGACAGAGGCGGCAGGAGCCGAAGGCATCGACCATGTCGGTGGCGCAGAGTTTCGGCACCTGGATGCCGGCTTCCATGGACGCCCGCATGATCGAAGTGCCTTCCGGCACAGTGATATCGCGACCATCAATGGTCAGCGTCACCATCTTTTCCGCGCGGGAGGCTGGTGTGCCGTAGTCGATTTCAGGAACGAGGGACATGGCGGACCTCCATGAATGTGTTGTTGTCGACAGGCCGGATGAGGGGCGTTTGCGAGAAAGCCAACGTCATTCCGCAGCCTCCACCACCGGCGCCGGCGAAAAGTCTTCCGGGAAATGCGTCATCGCGCTCATCACCGGGTAAGGCGTGAAGCCACCCAGCGCGCAGAGCGAGCCGAATTTCATCGTATTGCAGAGATCGGCGAGCAGCACCTTGTTCTTCTCGGGCTCGATGCCGCGGGCGATCTTGTCGGCGGTCTCGACGCCACGGGTCGAGCCGATGCGGCAGGGCGTGCACTTGCCGCAGCTTTCGATGGCGCAGAATTCCATCGCAAACCGCGCCTGCTTCAGCATGTCGACCGTATCGTCGAACACGGTGATGCCGGCATGGCCGATCAAACCGTCTCTCGCCGCAAAAGCCTCATAGTCAAACGGCGTGTCGAACATCGAAACGGGGAAATAGGCCCCGAGCGGTCCGCCGACCTGCACGGCCTTTACCGGCCGCCCACTGGCCGTGCCGCCACCAATTTTTTCGACGATCTCGCCGAGCGTCAGGCCGAAAGCAACTTCATAGAGGCCACCATGCTTGACGTTACCGGCGATCTGGATCGGGATCGTGCCGCGCGAGCGGCCCATGCCGAAATCGCGGTAGAATTCCGGTCCCCGGTCGAGGATGACCGGCACGGAGGCCAGCGACATCACATTGTTGACCACGGTCGGGCGGCCAAGAAAGCCTTGAAGCGCCGGCAGCGGCGGCTTGGCGCGCACGATGCCGCGCTTGCCTTCCAGGCTGTTCAGCAGCGAGGTTTCCTCGCCGCAGACATAGGCGCCGGCGCCGCTTCGCACTTCCATGTCGAAGGCATAAGCGGAGCCCAGCACCGAAGGCCCGAGGATATTTCCGGTGCGGGCGATGCGGATCGCCTCGTCCATCACCTCGATCGCATGCGGATATTCCGAGCGGATATAAACGTAACCCTTGGTCGCACCGGTCGCGATGCCGGCGATCGCCATGCCCTCGATCAGCAAGAAGGGGTCGCCTTCCATGATCATCCGGTCGGCAAACGTCGCACTGTCGCCCTCGTCTGCGTTGCAGACGATATATTTCTGCGGCCCTGCCGCATCCATCACCGTCTTCCACTTGATGCCGGTCGGGAAGCCTGCGCCACCGCGGCCGCGCAGGCCGCTGTCGGTAACCTGGTTGACGATCTCGGCCGGTGCCATGGAGATCGCCTTTTCGAGCCCGGTCAGGCCGCGGTAATGGCGATAGTCCTCAAGCGACAGGGGATCGGTCACGCCGCAGCGGGAGAAGGTGAGGCGGGTCTGGCTGGCGTAATAGGGAATGTCATGGGTTAGCCCATGACAGAGCGGATGTGCGCCGCCTTCAAGCAAACCGGCATCGAAGAGCGAAGCGACATCGGCGGGACGAACCGGCCCATAGGCGATGCGGCCGTGATCTGTACGAACCTCGACCAAGGGCTCCAGCCAGAGCATGCCGCGCGAACCGTTGCGCACGATGCGCGCATCAAGGCCGCGAGCCGCGATCTCCTTCTCGATGGCTTTCGCCACCTTGTCTGCGCCGACGGCGAGCGCTGCGGCATCGCGGGGAACGAAGATGGTGACGGTCATCGGCGTGCCTCCGCAACAAGGTCGGCAATCGCGTCGTCATCCAGTCTTCCATGCACCTCGCCGTCGAGCATCGCGGCGGGTGCGGTGGAACAGAGCCCGAGACAATAGACCGGCTCCAGCGTCACCGCGCCGTCTCTGGTGGTCTCATGGAAGTCGATGCCGAGCAGGGTCTTCACCTTCGCGGCCACTGCATCCGCGCCCATCGATTGACAGGCCTCGGCGCGACAGAGCTTCAGCAAATGCCGGCCGGCAGGATGGCGGCGATAGTCGTGGTAGAAGGTAACGACGCCATGCACTTCGGCGCGGGAAAGGTTGAGTTCGCGCGCAATAATGGGAAGACAGTCTTCCGGCACGTAGCCGAATTTGGCTTGGATCTCATGCAGGATCGGCAGCAGCGGGCCTTCCAGCCCCTTGAGCTCATTGACGATCGCGAGCGTTCGCGCGTCGATATCCGGCACGGGCATATGCAAATTCACGTTCGAACCTCCCGGCAGGCCAAAAGCCTGTTTTCGAAGCGGCATCAGCGAGGCAACCCATCAGGCCTCCTCGCCCTATGCGCGCCCATATCATCGAAAAAGCTTCGCAGCAGGGTCTTTCCGGGTCAATACGGGTGTTTCGTCGGGCGATAGAAAATTCCTATCAAACCATTTGCCGTTCGCTCAGGAGGCGTGCTTCGTGCAAAAGGGCGGACACCAGCGGCGTGAAGGGTTCGCGATGGGTCGCAACCAGTCCAACCGTGTGATGCGCATCCGGCTCGGTGATCGGAATGATCTTGATGTCCTTGTGAAAGCCGAATGAATTCGCGACGTTGAAGGGCATGATACTCGCCCAGTGGCCGGTGCGTACATGGGAAAACAGGACGATCATCGAGTTGGATTCCAGCGTCGGCGCCGCAACAGCGCCAGCCTCGGCAAAATGCTGGTTGATGATACGCCGGTTCTGCATATCGGCGGTCAATAGACAAAGCCGAAGACCGCTCACTTCCCTCCAGGTCACACTTTCGCGATCCGCCAGCGGCGTTCCCGCCGCCGCAACAAGATGGTAACGCTCCACCTGCAACGGCACGCTGGTCACCCGCCCCAGCGGTTCGTTTTCGAGGTAGGTCAGCCCGGCATCGATCTCCAGATTTTCCAGCAGGCCGAGGATTTTCAACGAGGTCGTGGAGATGATGCTGAAAGTCACGTCAGGGTGCTTTTCCTGAAAAGGCCCGGTGATGCTTGGCACCATGGCAAGGGTCGTCGGCACCGCGCCGATGCGGATATGGCCGACAAGCCCCTTGCGGGCCGCCCGCATTTCCTCGCGCATGGTGCGGCTGTCGCCGACGATCCTTCGCGCCCATTCGAGCACCCGCTGTCCCTCGGGCGTCAGCCCCTGATAACGGGCGCCGCGCACGACCAGCATCACGCCCAACTGGCCTTCCAGCTGGCGGATGGCGGCCGAGAGCGTTGGCTGGGTGATACCGCAAAGCTCCGCCACCCGGCCGAAATGCCGTTCCTGCGCCAGCGCGATGAAGAATTCCAGCTTGTCGATCATGAGTCCGTCAGCAGATCAGCTGGCCGCCATTCACCTCCAGCACCTGGCCGGTGATATAGCCGGAAAGCGCTGACGATGCGAGAAAGAGATAGGCCGGCGCGCAATCTTCCGGTGTGCCGAGCCGCTGCAGCGGGATCGACTTCCGCGTTGTCTCCAGCTTTTCCGGGCTTGAGTAACGCTCATGGAAATCGGTGGTGATCGTGCCGGGTGAAACGCAGTTGACGCGAATACCCTCCGGTGCCAGCTCCCGTGCCAATGCCTTCGAATAGGTGGAAACAAAAGCCTTGGTCGCCGAGTAGATCGCCGATCCCGGGCTGCCACCGGTGATCGCCGAGATCGAAACGGTGTTGATGATCGCGCCCTGCGTCGAGCGACGAAGCTGCGGCAGCAGCGCACGGGTAATTTCCATCACGGAGGTCTGGTTGAGCTGCACCACGGTCTCATATTGATCGTCGGTCAACTCGCCGGCCGGAAAGCGGCCGACCATGGTGCCGGCATTGTTGATCAACACGTCCACATGCTCGAACAGGCTGTCGGCCCGGCGCACTACGTCCTCAATCCCCTTGTCATTCAGGAAGTCGCCATAGACCATGTGGGCGCGCGCCTCGTCGATTGCCGTCTGCAGGAAGTCCGGCGTCTCGCTGGAGGGGCTGCGCCCGCCATGCAGCAATACATGGGCGCCGCAATCGAGAAACAGCCGGGCGACTTCAAGGCCGATTCCGCGTCCCGCGCCGGTTACGACGACATTCATTCCTTTAAACAAGGTTGGGTGAAACATCTCAAATCCTCCCGGAAGCAGGCTGGCGCATCCTCTCTCCAATTGCAATGATGCCGCCGGGTTTCGACGGCCACGGCACGGAAGCCTGCTTCATTTCATCATTTGCGCCGGTTTCGTTTTTGCCTATTATGAAAGAAAACGAAATAGGGTGGGGAATATCCATGTATCTGAGCGGGCGCCAATCCGAAATCCTTGAGCTTGCCAAGACGGAAGGCCGGGTTCTGGTCGATGAGCTGGCCAGCCGTTTCGCCGTGACGCCGCAAACCATCCGCAAGGATCTGAACGATCTCTGCGATGCGCGGGTGCTGACCCGTATTCATGGCGGCGCGATCTTTCCCCGTGGAAACGAAAATGTGAAATACGAAGCGCGCCGGTCGATTGCGGCGGGCGAAAAACAGGCGATCGGTGCCGCCGCCGCGGCCATGATCCCCGACAATTCCTCGCTGTTCATCAATATCGGCACGACGACGGAAGCCGTGGGTGAGGCGTTGCTCGACCATAAGGAATTGATGGTCATCACCAATAATATCAATGTAGCCAATCGCTTGCGTGTCTTTCCCTCGATCGAGGTGGTCATTGCCGGCGGCGTGGTGCGCGGTGCCGATGGTGGCATCGTCGGTGAAGCCGCTGTCGATTTCATCCGCCAGTTCAAGGTGGATTATGCGGTCATCGGCGCCTCGGCCATCGATCACGACGGCGCGCTTCTGGATTTCGATTATCGCGAAGTGAAAGTGGCGCAGGCGATCATCGCCAATGCCCGACACGTCATTCTGGTCTCCGATTCGACCAAATTCGAGCGCACCGCGCCGGTGCGCATCGGCCATATCAGTCAGGTCCACACCTTTATCACCGACAGCTGTCCGGTCGAAAACGTGCGCACAATCTGCCAGGAACAGGACGTTCGGCTGATCGAAACCAATGCCGGGCAGTAAGTGCCGCCCATTAGCATATGATTTTCCTGTAACATTCGTTTGACATTCGAAAAATTTTCGCTTTAACTGAATTCACTTTCGCAAATGCGCAAAATTGTGCGATGCGAAAAGTGGGGGGAGAGAAGGCGTGCCTGCGCAGGATCAGTTCGACATTTTCGTCATCGGTGGCGGTATCAATGGCTGCGGCATTGCACGCGATGCTGCCGGCCGTGGCTACAAGGTCGCGCTTGCCGAGATGAACGATTTCGCTTCTGGCACCTCCTCGGCCGCGACCAAGCTCATCCATGGCGGCCTGCGTTATCTCGAGCATTACGAGTTCCGCCTTGTGCGGGAATCGCTGATGGAGCGCGAAGTGCTCTGGGCGATGGCACCGCACATCATCTGGCCGATGCGCTTCGTTCTGCCGTTCCACAAGGGCGGCATCCGCCCGGCCTGGCTCATTCGTCTCGGCCTGTTCCTTTATGATCATATTGGCGGCCGCAAGCTGCTGCCGGCAACGAAGACGCTCGACATGCGCCGTGATCCCGCGGCAAAGCCGCTGAAGGCGCTGTTCACCAAGGCCTTCGAGTATTCCGATGGCTGGGTGGATGATGCCCGCATGGTGGTGCTGAACGCCCGTGATGCCGCTGATCGCGGCGCCCTTATCATGAGCCGAAGCCGCGTCACCTCGGCCCACCGTGAAGGCGGCCTCTGGCATATCGATGTCGAGGACCGGGCAACCGGCGCGATCCGCAGCTTCACATCTCGCATGCTCGTCAATGCGGCCGGCCCGTGGGTCGATGTCGTGCTTTCCGGCGTCTTCGGCAACAACAAGGCCCACAATGTCCGGCTCGTGCAGGGCAGCCATATCATCGTGCGCAAGAAGTTCGATGATCCGCGCGCCTATTTCTTCCAGAACCCGGATGGCCGCATCATCTTCGCCATCCCTTACGAAACGGATTTCACGCTGATCGGCACCACCGATCAGGATTATACCGGCGATCCCCACGAGGTTCGTATCAGCGATGCCGAGACGGATTATCTCTGCAAGGCCGCGAGTGAATATTTCAAGGAGCCGGTCCAGACCACCGATATCGTCTGGACCTATTCGGGCGTGCGGCCGCTGTTCGATGACGGCGCTTCCAAGGCGCAGGAAGCGACTCGCGATTATGTTTTGAAAGTCGAGGGAGACGCCAAGACTGCGCCGCTCCTCAATATCTTCGGCGGCAAGCTCACCACCTATCGTCGGCTCGGCGAACACGCGATGGAAAAGATCATCGAAGTGATCGGCGCCAAGGGCGCGCCGTGGACGGCCGGCAGTTTTCTTCCGGGCGGTGATTTTCCTGCCAAGGGTTACGAGGCGCAGGTTTCAGCGCTCAAGAGCCGCTACGCGTTTCTGGAAGACCGGCACGCTCGTCGTCTTGTCCGGCTCTATGGTTCGCTTGCCGCGCACCTGCTGGGAGAGGCGAAGACGGTTGCCGATCTCGGCCGCCATTTCGGCGCCGATCTCTATGAAGTCGAAGTTGTCTGGCTGATGAACAAGGAGTGGGCACGATACGCCGAAGACGTATTGTGGCGCCGCACCAAGCTCGGCCTGAAAGTGGGTCCGGCCGAGGTCGCCGGACTGGAGGAATTTATGCGGGAGAAGATGCGCGAGGTCGCCTGAAGGCGGCATGCCATTTTAGCTCCAGCTGGGAGGAAGTCTGGGAATGCTCGAACTGAAAAACATAACCAAGGTCGTGGGGGCGGATACGCATATTCACCCGACGAACCTTGTGCTGGAGCGGGGGTCGCTGAACGTGCTTCTCGGCCCGACACTCTCCGGCAAGACGTCGCTGATGCGTCTGATGGCGGGGCTGGACAAGCCGACCTCCGGCACGATCCATTTCGATGGCAAGGACGTAACCGGCGTGCGCGTGCAGGATCGCAGCGTCGCCATGGTCTACCAGCAGTTCATCAATTATCCGGCGATGACCGTTTATGAGAACATCGCCTCGCCGATGCGCATCGCCGGCAAGGATGCCGTCACCATCGATCGCGAAGTGAAGAAGGCTGCCGAGCTGATGAAGCTCACGCCCTACCTCGATCGCACCCCGCTCAATCTTTCCGGCGGCCAGCAGCAGCGCACGGCGCTTGCCCGCGCCATCGTCAAGAATGCCAGCCTCGTGCTGCTCGACGAGCCGCTCGCCAACCTCGATTACAAGCTGCGTGAAGAGCTGCGCGAAGAACTGCCGAAGCTGTTTGCCGCCACCGGTTCGATCTTCGTCTATGCGACGACGGAGCCGACGGAAGCGCTGCTTCTCGGCGGCAATACCGCGACCCTGAACGAAGGCCGCATCACCCAGTTCGGCCCGACCATCTCGGTCTATCGCCGTCCGGTCGATCTCGTTTCGGCCAAGACCTTCGCCGATCCGCCGCTCAACACGGTCAATCTCGCCAAGGCAGGTGCGAATTTCGAGCGCGACGGCCTCGTCGTCCTGCCGGTGCCGGCGCATCTCTCGGCCGTTGCCGATGGCCCCGTAACCATTGCCTTCCAGCCGCATCACCTGTCGATCGCGCGCCCGGATGCGTCGGCCGCTGCCCTCAAGGCGCGTGTGATCATCTCGGAAATCGCTGGCTCCGAAAGCTTCATCCATGTGGAAGCTGCCGGCTCCCGTTGGGTCATGCTGGAGCATGGCATCCATGATTTCGAGCCGGATACGGTGATCGAACTCTTTGTCGACACCCGTCATCTGATGGCCTTCGGGCCAGATGGCCGGGCAACCGGCGGCCAAGCCGCCCATGCGGCGTGAGGGGAACACCATGGCACGCATCACGCTCGAACATCTTCGCCACGCCTACGGCCCGAACCCGAAATCGCCGTCGGATTATTCGCTGAAGGAAGTCCATCACGAATGGAACGACGGCGGCGCCTACGCGCTGCTCGGCCCTTCCGGCTGCGGCAAGACCACGCTGCTCAACATCATCTCGGGGCTCTTGCAGCCCTCCGAGGGCAAGATCCTCTTCGATGGCAAGGACGTCACGAACCTGTCGACCCAGGAACGCAACATCGCCCAAGTGTTCCAGTTCCCGGTCATCTACGACACAATGACGGTCTACGACAATCTCGCCTTCCCCTTGCGCAATCGCAAGGTTCCAGAAAACGAGGTCGACCGCCGCGTCAACGAAATCCTCGACATGATCGGCCTTGCCGACCGCGCAAAGAAGAAGGCCCGCGGCCTCACCGCCGACCAGAAGCAGAAAATCTCGCTCGGCCGCGGTCTTGTGCGCAACGATGTCAGTGCCATCCTGTTCGACGAACCGTTGACGGTTATCGATCCGCACATGAAATGGGTGCTGCGATCGCAGCTGAAGCGCCTGCACAAGCAGTTCGGCTTCACTATGGTCTATGTCACCCACGACCAGACCGAGGCGCTCACCTTCGCCGACAAGGTCGTCGTCATGTATGACGGCGAAATCGTGCAGATCGGCACGCCGGCCGAACTCTTCGAAAAGCCGAAGCACACCTTCGTCGGCTATTTCATCGGCTCTCCGGGCATGAACGTGCTGCCGGCGAAGATCGATGGCTCGACCGTCGATCTCGGCGATGGCAGCGTTTCCCTTGGCTTCGCCCCGAAGATTGCCGCCGGCGCCAAAACCGAACTCGGCATCCGCCCGGAATTCATCCGCCTCGGCCGCGAGGGCATGCCGGTCTCGATCACCAAGGTCGAGGATATCGGCCGCCAGAAGATCGTGCGCGCCTCCTTCGCCGGCCGCCCGATGTCGATCGTCGTCCACGAGGATGGCGAGATACCGGCCGATCCGAAGATCACCTTCGATCCGTCTGCCATCAATATCTACGCCAATTCCTGGCGCGTCGGCGCGGAGGGCTGAGATCATGGAAAAGACCTGGAACAACAAGGCCTGGTTCATGGTGCTGCCCGTGCTGGTGCTCGTCGCCTTCTCGGCGGTGGTGCCGCTGATGACGGTCGTGAACTATTCGGTGCAGGATACCTTCGGCAACAACGAATTCTTCTGGGCCGGTACAGACTGGTTCACGGATACGCTGCATTCCGATCGCTTCTGGGATGCGCTCACCCGCAACCTGATCTTCTCCGGCATCATCCTCGCCATCGAGATTCCGCTCGGGATACTGATCGCGCTCAACATGCCGAAGAAGGGTCTCGGCGTGCCCTTCTGCCTCGTCTTCATGTCGCTGCCGCTGCTCATTCCGTGGAACGTCGTCGGCACGATCTGGCAGGTGTTCGGCCGCGTCGATATCGGTCTGCTCGGCTATACGCTGACAGCGATCGGCATTCCCTACAACTACGTCAACAACGTGCTCGATGCCTGGATCACCCTGATCGTCATGGATATCTGGCACTGGACGAGCCTTGTCGTGCTGCTCTGCTATGCCGGTCTCGTCTCGATCCCGGATGCCTATTACCAGGCAGCCAGCATCGATGGCGCCTCGCGCTGGGCGGTGTTCCGTTACATCCAGCTTCCGAAGATGAAACGCGTTCTGCTCATCGCCTTCCTGCTGCGCTTCATGGACAGCTTTATGATCTATACCGAGCCCTTCGTCGTCACCGGCGGCGGCCCCGGCAACTCCACGACCTTCCTGTCGATCGATCTGGTCAAGATGGCTGTCGGCCAGTTCGACCTCGGTCCGGCTGCAGCGCTCTCGATCATCTACTTCCTGATCATCCTGCTGCTGTCGTGGATCTTCTACACCGTGATGACCAACAGCGACGCCGAGAATTGAGAAAGGAGGAACGACCATGACCACAGCGACACAGACTTCCGGCCGTAACCTCTCCTGGATCGTGCCGACCCTCTACATCCTCTTCCTGCTCCTGCCGATCTACTGGCTGGTCAACATGAGCTTCAAGACGAACACCGAGATCACCGGCACGTTCTCGCTCTATCCGCACGAGCCGACGCTCAGGAACTACGCCGTCATCTTCACCGATCCGTCCTGGTACAAGGGCTATATCAACTCGATCATCTACGTGGTGATGAACACGGTGATCTCGGTTTCTGTGGCGCTGCCGGCAGCCTATGCCTTCTCGCGCTATCGTTTCCTCGGCGACAAGCACCTGTTCTTCTGGCTGCTGACAAACCGCATGGCGCCGCCCGCCGTGTTCGCGCTGCCCTTCTTCCAGCTCTATTCGGCCTTTGGCCTGATCGACACGCACATCGCCGTGGCACTCGCGCACTGCCTGTTCAACGTGCCGCTCGCCGTCTGGATCCTGGAAGGCTTCATGTCGGGCGTGCCGAAGGAGATCGACGAAACCGCCTATATCGACGGTTATTCCTTCCCGCGCTTCTTCCTGCGCATCTATATCCCGCTGATCGCCTCGGGCATCGGTGTCGCCGCCTTCTTCTGCTTCATGTTCTCGTGGGTCGAGCTGCTCATTGCCCGTACGCTCACGACCACGGACGCCAAGCCGATCGCCGCCATCATGACGCGCACGGTCTCGGCTTCGGGCATGGACTGGGGCGTGCTTGCAGCAGCTGGCGTGCTCACCATCATCCCCGGCGCCATCGTCATCTACTTTGTCAGAAACTACATCGCCAAGGGCTTTGCCCTGGGGAGGGTATAATGGCCGCTGCTACGCAACGTCCCAACCGCTGGCCCGTGGCATTGGCCGCCGTCCTTGTCGTCTACGCCGCCATCGCCGGCCTGCTTGTCATGGCGCTGCCGGTCAAGGATGGGGTCAGGGATTTCTTCGCTCCTTTGATCCCCGGCGGCTGGATGGCATGGACCTTCCCGACGGCGATGTTCTTCCTGACCATCTTCCTGCTGCTCGCGTTGATGGCCGTGTGGGAATATGCCCGTCCGGGCGGCAATCCGCGTGTCGGCATCCTGCACTTCGAGACGACGCGCGGCGACCGTTTGTTTATCTCGCTGCTCGGCAGCGCTTTCATCAATCTCGCTTGGCTGGGCCTCGTCGGCACCGGCCAGTGGTGGGCTCTTGCCCTCTCGCTTGTCTACGCTTTCGGCGTCTTCAAGCTGGTCTGAGGCAAGGACTGGAAATGCCGTCCGGAAAGGAGCCGGACGGAACGCAACCGCACTCGCAAACCTTTAAGGGAGGACATTATGCGACGGCACCTACTGACATCTACGGCAGCGATGCTCTTGGCACTGACCGGAACCGCCTATGCGGGCATGGACGAAGCCAAACAGTTCCTGGACAAGGAAATCGGCGATCTCTCGACGCTTTCCCGCGCCGATCAGGAAAAGGAATTGCAGTGGTTCATCGATGCGGCAAAGCCCTTTGCCGGCATGGAGATCAAGGTTGCTTCCGAGACCCTGACGACCCACGAATATGAATCCAAGGTTCTGGCTCCCGCCTTCACCGCCATTACCGGCATCAAGATCACGCATGACCTGATCGGCGAAGGCGACGTCGTTGAAAAGCGTAATAACCAGATGCATACGGGCGAAAACATCTATGACGCCTATGTCAACGACTCGGACCTCATCGGCACCCATTGGCGCTACCAGCAGGCCCGTTCGCTGACCAAGTGGATGGCAAACGAAGGCAAGGACGTGACCAACCCCGGTCTCGACCTCGCTGACTTCATCGGCACCAAGTTCACGACTGCTCCGGATGGCGATCTCTACCAGCTGCCCGACCAGCAGTTCGCGAACCTCTACTGGTTCCGCTACGACTGGTTCAACGACGAGAAGAACAAGGCGGATTTCAAGGCGAAGTACGGCTATGACCTCGGCGTTCCGGTCAACTGGTCCGCTTACGAAGACATCGCCGAATTCTTCACCGGTCGCGAAATCGACGGCAAGAAAGTCTATGGTCACATGGACTACGGTAAGAAGGACCCGTCG
>JAVBSF010000302.1:0-4473 GCA_031556925.1 Pararhizobium sp. | reverse complement strand
TCGACGGCACCGATCGTTACCGGCAGCGGACGGCGCGACAGAGCCGGACCGAGCGCCACGAAGGAGCCACGTTTCAGATCACGGAACATTTCGGCCGTGCGGCGATCCATGCCGAGCAGATCGGCAGCACGGGCCATATCGATATCGAGGAAGGTGCGGCCCATCAGGAAGTTCGAGGCTTCGGCCGCGACGTTCTTGGCAAGCTTTGCCAGACGCTGCGTGGCGATGACGCCCGCCATTCCGCGCTTGCGACCGCGGCACATCAGGTTGGTCATGGCGCCGAGCGAAACCTTGCGCGCCTCTTCCGAGACATCGCCGGCAACGGAGGGCGCAAACATCTGGGCTTCATCGACCACGACCAGAACCGGATACCAGAACTCGCGATCCGCATCGAACATCGCATTCAGGAAGATGCCGGCATTGCGCATCTGCAACTCGACATCGAGACCTTCGAGCGACAGCACGCAGGAGACGCGGTGTTGGCGGATACGGTTGGCGATGCCGATCAATTCCGCTTCCGTGCGCTCGCCATCGATCACCACATGGCCGAACTTGTCGGCTAGCGTCACGAAATCCCCTTCGGGATCGATGATGCACTGCTGCACCCAGGGGGCGGACTGTTCGAGAAGGCGGCGCAACAGATGCGACTTGCCGGAGCCGGAATTACCCTGCACCAGCAAGCGCGTTGCCAAAAGCTCTTCGATATCGAGAGGAACGTTGTCTCCATTGGAGGTCGTTCCCATGTCGATGCCGACTTTCATGTGATCCTCGTCTGCTCGTTCAAAGGCGCCGCCACGCCCTTGCAAAACCGAGCCTTATCACTGTTCGCCTGCTTTTGCGCGGGCGCCGATCAGGAAACCCACAAGTTAGAAGGCTTTTATTTACCGTACCGTCAGGCCGAAACCCTGCATCAGCCGGCGGGTCGCGAAATCCGGATTGCCGGAGGTGAAAATGGCCGGGTCTTCCCCGATCAAAGGCTCGAAACCGTCTGTCGACGGAACAAGCCGCCGCGCCTGCCGGGCAATCGCCTCGGCCGGGTCCAGCCAATCCACCGGCCAGGGCGCCAGACGGCGGAACACATTCGCCATAAAGGGGTAATGTGTGCAGGCAAGAACCACGATATCGGTCTTGGCACCATCCTGCTCGACAAAACACTGGCCGATCTCGGCAAGCACATCGGCATCCGCGACCGTCTCGCCGCGAATATAGGCTTCCGCCATGCGCGCCAGGTTTTCGGAACCAACCAGGCGCACATGACACTGCGAGGCAAAGGACTGGATCAGGTCGCGCGTATAAGCGCGCTTGACAGTGCCGGGCGTCGCCAGCACCGAAACGAGACCGGAACGGGTGCGTTCGGCGGCGGGCTTGATGGCCGGCACAGTACCGACGAAGCGCATATCCGGAAATGCAGCCCGAAGATCGGCACCGACGAGCGTGAAGGCCGTGTTGCAGGCAATGATGCAGATTTCCGGATCATGCTCCGCCAGCAGTTTTGCGAAAAGCGAGACGACCCGCTCCTTCAGCGCCAGCTCTTCCCAGCCACCATAGGGAAAGCCGGCATCGTCAGCGACATAGATGAAATGCCGCTCAGGCATCAGCACGCGCGCTTCGCGCAGCACCGTCAATCCGCCGATGCCGCTGTCGAAGACGAGGATGGGTTTCAGCTCAGGTGTCGTCACCGGGTTCTTCGATTTTCTGCTCATCCGAGCGGTGGCGAGAATCTGCGGGAGCGCCGGCGCCACGCGGCTGTTCGCGGGTAAACCGGTCAAGGCAGGAGATGACGCCGCGCACCAGCCGGATTTCCGACGCGGTAAACGCCGGGCGGGTCAGCACGGCGCGCAGGTTGTCGACCAATTTCGGCTTTTTGGCGATGGGCCGGAAATAGCCGCGCGCCTCCAGCGCATCCTCGACATGATCGAAGAGACCCTGCAGATCGTCCTTGGTCGCGGGCTGCTGCGGCAGCGCCTGAAACGCGGTTTCCTCCAGCGATTCCATGCCGGTCTTCATCCACTCATAGGACATGAGCAGAACCGCCTGCGCCAGATTGAGCGAAGCGAAGGCAGGGTTCACCGGGAAAGTGACGATCTCGTCGGCAAGCGCGATTTCCTCATTGGTGAGGCCGGTGCGTTCCCGCCCGAACAGGATCCCCGTCGCCTCGCCTGCCTTGAAGCGGCTGCGCAGCGTCGCGGTTGCGACGACCGGGGAGCGGACGGGCTTATAGCCGTAGCGATCACGCGCCGTCGTCGCATAGACAAAGTTGAGGTCGGCGATCGCCTCCTCGGTCGATTCATAGACCTTGGCATTGTCGATGACGTGATCGGCGCGGCTCGCGGCGGATTTCGCCTTTTCGCTCGGCCAGCCGTCGCGCGGATTGACGAGGCGCAGTTCGGAGAGGCCGAAATTGGCCATGGCGCGGGCCACCATGCCGATATTCTCGCCGAGCTGGGGATGAACGAGAATGATTGCCGGTCCTTCGGCGATCAGTTCGCGTCCGCTGTGTGTGCCTGCCATGCCATCTTGCCTTCAACAATGATTTTCGCGCTTCCCTCGCACAAATCGGGGCTTTTTGAAAGAAGGCCTTATTCGGCGCCCTGCTCCGCGATGGCGCGAAGCTCCTCCTTCACCGATCCCATCTCGCCGGAGCGAACGATATCGTCGATGACGGGCTGGCCTTTTTCTTGCCTGATCATGAAATGCAGCTCCGTCGGCTTCCAGTCTGCCGCGCGGTCACCGAGACAATGGGTGTTGTCGAATGTCACGCGCACATCGGTAGTGCCATTTGCCGACGCCTGTGGCTCGATCTTCAGGTCATCCAGCGTGCAGCTGTCCTGCCCGCTGACGATCACATCGTAGTCGAAGGGGGAATCACCTTCGTCATAGGCCGGAAACTTCGCCGCCGCCCGATAGCTCTCGGCGAAATCGGCGCTGTAGATGCGAGTGAGACGTTCCGCATCGAAATAATCCTTGCCCTCGCCCGGATCTTCCGACCAGCCGTTCACCGCTTCATCCATGATTTCCTTGACCGGCTGCATGACGTCTGCCGCCTGCGCGGAAAAGGCAACCGGGAAAAACAGAGGCAGAAGAAGAAGGCGTTTCATGGGTATCTCCGGTGGGCGCAGGCGTTGTCGGAAGCGTCTTAAACCTTTCGATGGCAAAGCGCGAGACCGGACAATGCGATGTAGTATCCCGCTAACACCCGCCGGGCATCGGAGCGTGGCATGCTTTCACTGCACGCAACGCGATGGAGGAAACGATGAGCGGCAAGAAAATCCTGATGCTCTGCGGCGACTTCGCCGAAGACTATGAAACCATGGTGCCTTTCCAGGCGCTTCTGGCCGTCGGCCACACTGTTCACGCCGTCTGCCCCGGCAAGGCGGCGGGCGACCATATCGCCACGGCGATCCACGATTTCGAAGGCGACCAGACCTATTCGGAAAAGCGCGGCCATAACTTCACCTTGAACGCGACCTTCGCCGAGATCCGCGCAACGGACTATGACGCAGTGGTCATTCCCGGTGGGCGCGCACCGGAATATCTGCGGCTGAACAGCGATGTCATCGCCGCCGTTCGCCACTTCTTCGATGCCAACAAGCCAGTCGCAGCCATCTGCCACGGCGCACAGCTTCTCGCCGCAGCCGGCGTCCTGAAAGGCCGCACCTGCTCGGCCTATCCGGCCTGCCGCTACGATGTCGAGCTTGGCGGCGGCACCTACGCCGATATCGGTATCGATCAGGCGGTGACAGACGGCAATCTGGTGACAGGACCGGCATGGCCGGCGCATCCGGCGTGGATCAGCCAGTTCCTGACGGTGCTCGGCACCCGCATCAGCCACGGCGAGCCGCTGCGCTCGGCTGCCTGACCGGCCACGGTCCCACCGCCGCCACCAACCGGCTCTTGCCAAACCGCACCGAAGGGCGGACACTTTGCCGAGCATTCCGGGGCCGAATGATCCAGGCCCCGGAAATTCTGGGAGGAATTGATGTGCAGGCTGTTCATCGGCGCCGATCCGGCGCTCTGGCAAGGCGTAACCCGCTCGGTGCGGATCGACGGCGTTTCGACCAGCATCCGGCTTGAAAGCTTTTTCTGGTCGGTCCTTGAGGATATTGCCGATCGCGACCACATGTCGGTCGGGCGCCTGATCGGCAAACTCTATGTGGAATCGCTCGAGGAAGGCCACGCGCTCGAGAATTTCACCTCGTTCCTGAGAGTGTGCTGCAGCCGCTATCTCGCTTTGCAGCTTGACGGACTGGTGCCGACAGATCGCGGCACCACCATCGCCTCGCTCGATGCGGAAAGCATTCTTGCCCGCGAAGACCTGAAGCGCGAGAAGCGCGCGGACCGCATGTTTCCGCGCCTTGCCTCCGGTCATTGAGCCGCACCCGCCGACAAATCCCCCAATGAGCCAAAAGTTTAGCGCCGCGACGAACGGTTTCGGCGCTGTTCGCCTTTGCCTTGTGGCAACTGGATGCTATA
>JAVBSF010000308.1:0-4681 GCA_031556925.1 Pararhizobium sp. | reverse complement strand
AAGCCAAGACGCTGGCGATCGTCCTCCTGCTGTTCACCACGATCATTGCCGTCGATCAGTTTTCTGCATGGCTGCGCCGTCGCCTCGTTGGCGATCAGGCCTTCCAGTTGGCCCATTAGGAGCGCGAGATGAGCGGACATCCAATGATCAGCACGGCCGAAATGGAAGCGATCAGCGCCCGTCATCCGGAGCTGGTCAAGGGCTCGAGCCATCACCGGCTTCGCACCATCGCCATCGTGATAGGGCTGGTTCTCTACATGCTCTACAGCTGGTGGTTCTTCGCCATCGGTGCAGTGCTCGGCAATGCCAACTGGAATATCGCCGGAACCTATCTGGCGGACTGGGTTTCGTACGAAGTGCGCCCCGATCTGCGCATCGCCGTTGATGGCACGATGCAGGTCGCCTATCCGCGCTTCTCGCCTCTCGGACCTGATGTAAACCCGGACTGGGTAAAGCTCGAAAAAGCGACGGTGACGCGCACAGTGGAGACGGCTGCGACCGGGCAGGCGACCCAGACACCAAAGAAGAGCTCCTCCTTCAGCTTCATGGCGCCCGGCGCAGCGACCGGGGCAGCCGAGCAGACTGAAACGGCGGCAGAACGGCAAACCCGCACCGAAGAAGTCGTGACCCGCGCGGAAATCACTTTCAACAGCGGTACGAGCATCATCGTTGCCGATCGCGTGGCAACGGCCACGCATGCCGGCGAAACCCTGCTTGTGCGCCTCGATGGTCCGGGCAAGGTGGTCGCTGAAGGCGCCTTGCCCTCCTGGGCGACGCAGCCGCATGCCGGTGAAAAGATCACGCTCGCTTTCGGCTTCACCGGCTGGGCCGATATCGATACCGACAAGGTGTCCATCCACAACCGCTTCCTCGGCTGGGCAAACTTCATCTTCGATACGAATTCGCCCTTCTTCGGAAAATCCTATTCCGAGGTCATGGCTTTGATTTTCAGCGGCGAGCGGATTGATCCCAAAATGTCCAACCTGGCGCTGGCCTGGGACAACATCCTCTATAATTCCGAGTGGCAGCATCTCGATGTCTGGACCAAGCTTCTGCAAACCATTGTTATGGCCTTCGTCGGCACGCTCTTTGCAACGTTGATCGCCTTCCCGCTCTGCTTTCTCGCGGCACGCAACATCACCCGCAACTTCGTCATGAACCAGCTTACGAAGCGCTTCTTCGACTTCCTGCGCTCCGTCGACATGCTGATCTGGGCGCTGTTCTTCACCCGTGCCTTTGGCCCGGGACCGCTTGCCGGTATCTCCGCGATCTTCTTCACGGATACCGGCACGCTCGGAAAGCTCTATTCCGAAGCGCTTGAAAATGTCGATGACAAACAGCGCGAAGGTGTGAAATCAGTCGGCGCCGCGCCACTGGCTATCCAGCGCTTTGGCGTGCTGCCGCAGGTGTTGCCCGTCTTTGCCAGCCAGGCGCTTTACTTCTGGGAATCGAACACCCGCTCGGCGACGATCATCGGTGCTGTCGGAGCCGGCGGTATCGGCCTGAAACTCTGGGAAGCGATGCGCACCAATTCCGATTGGGAAAACGTCGCCTACATGGTGCTGCTGATCCTGATCGTCGTGTTTCTTTTCGACGGTGTTTCGAATCTGCTACGCTCGCGTCTCATCGGGAAGCGGGCACATTGAGGACAATGTGGCTCGATAGAGGAGCCACCATGAGAATGTCGGAAAGCCGATGTAGCCACGCGCTTCATCATCACCGGTTTTTCGATGCTGAAGGATTTTGACGTGCGTTACGCTCTCTATTTCACGCCCCCCGCCGATGATCCGCTGACGATGGCGGCTGCGACCTGGCTCGGCCGCGATGCGTTTCTTGATGGCAATGTCGCCATGCCGGTCGTCGATGGCTTTGCACCCGAAGACATGAAAGCTTTGACGGAAGACCCGCGCCGCTATGGCTTCCATGCGACGATCAAGGCTCCGTTCACGCTGGCCGACGGTCGCAGTGAGAGCGAGCTTCTTCAGGCGCTGGACGAGTTCTCTGCGGAATGTGAGGCGTTTGATATTCCCAAGATCAGGATCGGGCAGCTTGGCCCTTTCTTTGCACTGATCCCAGCCGAGCCATGCGAGCCGCTGCAGACCTTTGCTGGCGAGACCGTCCGCCGCTTTGAACCCTTTCGCGCGCCGCTTTCGCCAGAGGATATCGCGCGCCGCAAGCCGGATAAGCTTTCTCTGGCTCAGCGCGACAATCTGAAGAGCTGGGGCTACCCCTATGTCTTCGATGAATTCCGTTTTCATATGACGCTCACCGGTCCGGTGCCATCCGAACGGCAGCCCGCGATGCGACAGGCGCTCGATCAGGCCTTTGCCGGTTTTATCGACAGGCCGCTTTCGATCACGGCGCTCGCCCTGTTCGTCGAGCCCCGACGCGGCGCGCCCTTCAAAGTTCACTCCCTCATGCCGCTGGGCGGCGCATCGACACGAAAGATTGCCTGAGATGGAACAGATTTTCTCAAACGCCCGTATCGTCCTTGAGGACGATGTCGTCCATGGATCGGTCGTTATCCGCTACGGCAAGATCGCCGATATTTTGGAAGGCGCAAGCGTCGTCGGCGAAAATTTCGAAGGCGATTATCTCATTCCCGGTCTGGTCGAGCTGCATACCGACCACCTTGAGGCCCACTATTCGCCGCGTCCCGGTGTTCGCTGGCTGAAGGTCGCGGCGATCCAGGCCCATGACGCACAGGTCGTTACATCCGGCATCACAACGGTTTTCGACTGCCTGCGCATGGGCTCGGACGAAGACGGCGGCTTTGAAAAGGGCGAGATGCGGGCGATGGCCGATGCTCTCGCGCAGGCCTCGCGTGAAGGCCGCCTGCGCGCCGATCACCGCATTCACCTGCGCTGCGAAGTCTCGACCGAGAATGTGCTCGATCATTTCCAGGAATTCGAGAACGATCCACAGGTCGGTCTCGTCTCGCTGATGGATCACGCGCCCGGCCAGCGCCAGTTCCAGACCATGGAACAGTACACGCTCTATTACAAAACCAAGCGCGGCCTTTCGGATGAGGCTTTCGCCGCCTTTGTCGCCCGTCAGCAGGCACTGTCCGCCAAATATGCGGAGCCGCATCGCATCGAGATTGCCCGTGCCTGCGCCGAGCGCGGTATTGCCGTTGCGAGCCATGACGACGCGACACTGGCGCATGTGGAAGAGTCTGTTGGTTTCGGTGTTCGCCTCGCGGAATTCCCAACCAGCTTCGAAGCTGCCGAAGCATCTCATGCGGCCGGGCTCAGCGTCCTGATGGGTGCCCCGAATATCGTTCGCGGCAAGTCTCACTCTGGCAATATCGCCGCAAAGGATCTCGCCGAGCGCGGCGTGCTGGACGTGCTTTCGTCGGATTACGTACCGTTCAGCCTGATCCACGCGCCTTTCGTTCTGTCCGACGAGGTCGATAGCATCAGTTTGCCGAAGGCGCTCGCCATGGTCACGGCAACGCCCGCCCGCACGGTCGGTCTCGATGATCGTGGCCGTATCGAAACCGGCCTGCGCGCCGATCTGGTCCGCGTTCAGCGCATGGATGGCGTCCCGGTCGTGCGCTCCGTCTGGCGCGAAGGGCGACGGGTGGCTTGATGTCTGCGGACGAAGGAACCGGAACGCTCATCGTGGTCGTCGGCCCCAGCGGGGCTGGCAAGGATAGCGTGATCAATTATGCGCTGGATCGTCTCGATGGTCTTCGGGTGGGACGTGTTCGCCGGGTCATCACTCGTGCGGATGATGCGGGCGGCGAGGATCATGAGGCGATTTCCGTAGCCGGATTCGAGGAGCGTCGGACGCTCGGCGCTTTTGCCGTTTCATGGTCGGCGCATGGGCTACACTACGGCATTCCCAAAGAGACCAAAACACAGCTGCTGGCAGGCGAAACCCTGATCGCCAATGGCAGCCGGAGCGCGTTGCCGCTTTTCCGCGCAACCTTCTGGCCATTGAAGATCGTCAATATCATCGCATCACCGGAAGTTCTGGCGAAACGGCTGATGGCGCGGGGGCGGGAGAACGAAGAGGAAATCTTCAATCGCCTCAGCCGCCGTGTTCCGACATTGGCCCATGAGCCGGATGTCACCACGATCGACAATAGCGGGCCGCTGGAGATTGCAGGAGAGGCCTTGGCGACGCTGATCGAAACGTCGCAGCACGATTTGATGCGCCAGAAGGCCTGATCGCTACAGCGAGCTGTCGAGAAAATACCACTGATCGAGATTGGCACGGATTGTCGGTTCGATGGCATCGTTCAGGAGCACGACGTCCGCGACCAGCCGGTCACCCGGCGTCTCTTCCGGGGGCAGCGTGATCGGCGGCAGGGCGAAGGCTTCAAAATAGGCACCTTCCTTGCGCCGGATGTAACCGGGGCAGATCGTGGCGCCGGTCATGCGGGCAAGCCGCGTGACGATTGCCAGGTTGCCTTCCAGATGCGGCGGCCGCCCCAGGAACGGGCCGCGGATCTTGCCCTGAACCCCTTCGTCGCAGAAGATCGAGATCACGCCGCCATTTTTCAGGATTTTGAGGGCCGGCCGGATGCCGTCCTTGCCGGGCGGCATCAGCTTGTAGCCAAGCTTGATGCGCAGGCGGTCCGCGATCCAGGCGCGGGCCCGGCCGGTCGGCGGAGTATAGTTTGCCGAGGGCTCGAAGCCGATTTCCACGAGTTTCGGTCCGAGAATTTCCCAGT
>JAVBSF010000260.1:0-10281 GCA_031556925.1 Pararhizobium sp. | reverse complement strand
GCTGGGCGGTTGCGCGCTGTTTTTCCCTGCGCTTTCCCTCGCCCAAAGTCTCGACGGCACTGTGGATCCGGCCTATCAGGCCCCGGTTTACGGCGGCACCGCGCCGGGACAGGCCGGATATCCGGCGAGCGGCGATCCGGCCGCGCAAACCCCCTTCATCGCCGATGACGGCCTTGACCCCGAGGCCGCCAACGCGGCGACGGCCGAGGATTTCGGCCGGCTCAACCTGCGCGAAGGCACCGTCGACGGCCTGCGCACCCGCTACGACAACAACCGCAACGACGCTTCAGGCGTGCGCATCGGCACGTTCATCCTCAAGCCGACGCTCGGCCAGAGCTACAACCACGAAATCAACAACGGCAACGGCAATGACGGCGACCGGGGCTATCTGGAGACGGGGCTGAAGGGCACCCTGACCTCAGACTGGTCGCGCCACCAGTTGACCGTCACCGGCGAAGGCATCTGGCAGAAGAACGTTTCCGGCGAGGGCGAAACCGAGCCCTTGGCCGATATCGACGCCGAACTGCGGCTCGATTTCAGCGAGGACACGATCGGCCATCTGCGCGCCGGCTATCACTTCGAGCGCGAGGACGCGACCGACCCGAACGCGATCGATCTGGCCACGACCCAGGCCGGCATCAACCAGTATACGCTGGGCGCCGGCATAGAGCACGATTTCGGGCTGCTGCGCGGCTCGGCGCGCGTCGACTACGACCGCTATGTCTATGGCGATGCCGAATTCGCCAACGGCACGACGCTCTCCATGGACGACCGCAACCGGGACGCCGGGACGCTCACCGGCCGGATCGGCTACGAACTGTCGCCTGCCGTCATACCCTTCCTGGAGGCTGCGGCCGGAAAATCCATCTATGACGAGCGGGCCGACCGTTTCGGATATGAACGCTCCTACGACACCTATGCCGGCCGGGCCGGCGTCGAGGTCGATCTCGGCGAAAAGCTGAGCGGAGAACTCGCTCTCGGCTACGAAACCTACCGCTTCGACGACGAGCGGCTGAACGATCTCGACGGCTTCACCGTCGATGGCATCCTCAACTGGTCGCCGATGCGCGGGACCAACATCGCCTACGGCGTCTCGACCGGCATCGAGCCATCGACGACGCCGGGTGAGAACGGCGCCATGGTCTATACGTTGAACAGCCTTGCCAGCCGCGAACTGCGCTCCAACCTCGTGGCGCGGCTGTCGAACAGCCTAACCTTCCGCAACTATTCGGGCGACAGCCTTTCCAGCGACCAGACGGTGTGGAACATCGGCGGCGGCCTCACCTGGGATCTGAACCGCTATCTCGCCCTGACCGGCGACGTCAGCTATGAGAAGACCAACCAGGACAGCGCGCCCTCCTCCAGCGTCACGAAGCTCGGTGTCGGCCTGACGCTGCGCCGCTGACGGCAAAAGCCGCCCGTCGACAAAACGGGCGGCTTTTATTCCGGTCGCGCGCAGCCGCTTATTTCAAACCGGCAACCAGATCCCTGAGCGGGCCCTCCACCGCCGCACGAATATCCGTGCGCTGCAGCGCGAAGGCGATATTGGCGAGGATGAAGCCGTCCTTGGCGCCGCAGTCATAGGTGGTGCCCTGGAAATGATAGGCGGCGAAGGACTGCTCCTTCGACAGCTTGATCATGCCGTCGGTGAGCTGGATCTCGTTGCCCGCGCCCTGTTCCTGGGTCGCGAGGATCGAGAAGATTTCCGGCTGCAGGATGTAGCGGCCGTTGATGAAGAAATTGGACGGCGCGGTGCCCGGAGCCGGCTTTTCGATCATAGCGGTGATCTTGTGACCTTCGCCGATCCGCTCGCCGACCCCGACGATGCCGTATTTATGGGTCTGGTCGGGGGCGCACTCCTCGACGGCGATGACATTGCCACCGCTCTGTTCGTAAAGCTCGACCATGCCTTTCAGGCAACCCTTTTCGCCCTGCATGATCATGTCGGGAAGCAGCAGCGCGAAAGGCTCGTTGCCGACCAGCTCACGGGCGCACCAGACGGCATGGCCAAGGCCGAGCGGCGATTGCTGGCGGGTGAAACTGGTGGTCCCGGCGGCGGGCAGGATGCCGTCGAGCAGGGTCAACTCAGCCGTCTTGTTACGCTCGCGCAGGGTCTGGTCGAGTTCGACCTGAATATCGAAATAATCCTCGATGACGGCCTTGCCCCGGCCGGTGACGAAAATCAGGTGCTCGATGCCGGCATCGAGCGCTTCGTCCACGACATACTGGATCACCGGCTTGTCGACGACGGTCAGCATTTCCTTTGGCACGGCCTTTGTGGCCGGCAGGAAACGGGTGCCCAGACCCGCGACAGGGAATACGGCTTTGCGGACTTTGCGCTTGTCACTCATTGACATCTCCGAATCACGATAATGTGACTTTTAACTGAATTGGTAGCAACGAGGCGGAAGTACAGGGAAATTGCTATTTTTTTACAAAAGAAGACGAAGACGCCGCTTCATGGTAAAGAATTTGTTGACCTCATTTTCCTAGACTTCGCTTTCGGCACGCTTGCCAGCGGGCGACTGCGCCGAAACGAAGCAGCGGGTTTTCATATTTTCACGGAACGCCGGTTGCAAGTCTGTAAAATGTGTACCTGATCCGCCCGATGCCGAAAGGACGGGCGGCGACGAGAAACGGAACGACAGCCCATGACAAACAACAGCACTTCCATGCTTTGCCGCGCCGCCGCCGCCGCGTTCATGGCGGCCGCCGCGTTCGTGGCAGCCACGCCGGCTCAGGCCGACCAGGGCTTCCAGACATGGATCAACAGTTTCTACGAAACGGCCGCGAAGGCAGGCATTACCAAGGCAACCTATCGAGCCGCCTTTTCCGGCGTCAAGACGCCTGATCCCGCCGTGCTCGAAAAGGCGGCCTACCAGCCCGAGTTCAAGCACAAGATCTGGGAATATGTCGATAGCCGGGTCAATCCCTACACGGTGAAGATCGGCCGCGAGATGGCGGTAAAGCATGCCCGGACGCTGGATGCGCTGGAGCGGCATTTCGGCGTCGAGCGCTCGATCATCCTGGCGATCTGGTCGATGGAATCCAATTACGGCGCCGTTCTCGAAAAGGACGATCGCCTGCACTACGTCCCGCGCGCGCTGGCGACCCTTGCCTATGCCGATCCCAAGCGCGCCAAATTCGCCAAGACCCAGCTGATCGCCGCCCTCAAGATCCTGCAGAGCGGCGACGTTTCGCCCCGCGAACTGAACGGCTCCTGGGCGGGCGCGATGGGTCACACCCAGTTCATTCCGACAAGCTATCTGCTCTATGCGGTCGATGCTGACGGCAATGGCCACCGCGATATCTGGAACTCGATCCCGGATGCACTGGCGACCACGGCCAACCTTCTGAAGAAGAACGGCTGGCAGACGGGCCAGACCTGGGGCTTCGAGACCGCCGTGCCGAAGAATGGCGGCCAGTATGCAGGCCAGACGAAGACGCTCGGCCAGTGGGCGGCCCTCGGCTTTACCCGGCCGAACGGCAAGGGTTTCCGCAACCCCGACCAGCGGGCCGAGCTGAAGATGCCCGGCGGCGCCGGCAGCCCCGGCTTCCTGATGACCAAGAACTTCTTCGTCATCAAGCGCTACAACGCTTCCGATTCCTACGCGCTCGGCGTCGGCCTGCTGGCCGACGAGATTGCAGGCTATGGCGGCATGCAGCAGGCCTGGGCGCGCCCGGACGGCACGCTGGACATCAAGCAGAAATTCGAATTGCAGACCCGCCTCAAGGAACTCGGCTACTACGACGGCGAGGTCGACGGCAATTTCGGCTCCGGCTCCAAGGCGGCGATCCAGGCGTTCCAGAACCGCAACGGCCTGTCACCCGACGGCGAGCCGACGCAGCAGCTCCTGAAGGCGCTGCGCAACTGACGCACGGGCCTCGCCGGAAAGCTGGCCGTCAAGGCCGGCATTTCGGGCGGGGCATGCTCCCATTTCGGGCGCATTCGCCCCTCATCATGGCACGAAGCGGTCTGCGGGAGGCCCGGAGCATGACGACACACACGATAGCCGCCTTCAGGTTTCGCCGACACAAGCGCCTCGCCGTCGTTGCCCTGACGACATTTGCGTTCCTCGCGACATCTTTCATCGTCTTCGTGCCGCAAGATGCAACCGCGCAGGAGCGGCGCACGCTGCTTGAATTCTTCTTCGGGCGGCGCAAGCCGCGTCCGCCGGTCTATGACGACGTGCCGGTGTTCGAACCGCAGCAATCGCGCCCGCAGCAACAGCCGCGCGCCAAGAAGAAAAGCCAGAAATCCGTCGTCACCGTCACGACCGAGCCGCCGAAGCCCGTCGTGCAGAAATCCGAAACGGCCAAGAAGGTGCTGGTCGTCGGCGACTTCGTCGCCGGAAGCCTGGCCGACGGCCTCGACACCGCCTTCGAGACGACGCCGGGCATCGTCGTCGAAAGCCGCTCCAGCGGCTCCTCCGGCCTTGTGCGCGAAGACTACTTCAACTGGCAGGCGACCCTTCCGACCTATCTCGCGGAGGTGAAGCCGGATCTCGTGATCATCAGCCTTGGCGCCAACGATCGCCAGCAGATGGCGATCGGCGACAACAAGGAGAAGTTCAAGACCGAGGTCTGGCTCAGCGAATATACCCGCCGCGCCGCAGCTCTCGCCGCGGTCGCACGCGCCGGCGGCACGCCGCTGCTCTGGGTCGGCATGCCGGCCTTCCAATCGACGGCGATGACGGCGGACATGGTGACGTTCAATACGCTGTTCCGCACCGAAACCGAAAAGGCCGGCGGCACCTTCGTCGATGTCTGGGACGGCTTCGTCGACGAGGGCGGGAAGTTCATCATCACCGGCTCCGACATCAACGGCCAGCAGGTGCGCCTGCGCGGCTCCGACGGCATCAATCTGACCAAAGCCGGCAAGCGCAAGCTCGCTTTCTATGTGGAAAAGGATATCCGCAATATTCTCGGCGATGCCGCCGCCTCCGGCTCCGACATTCCGAGCGGCGACCTGAAGGATCTGATCGTCAACGCCCCCACGGCAAACGAGGATATCATCCAGACCCAGCCGATCGCGCTCAGCGACCCGGACCTCGACGGCGGCGCGGCCCTTCTGAACGCCGGCGCGATTCCCGCCGGCAGCGGCAAGAGCCCGCGCGACCTGCTGGTGGAAAAGGGCGAGGTCGTCACCGCACCGGAGGGCCGGGTCGACGATTTTCGCCTGTCGAAACCCGCGACAATCCTCGGCAATCCGGTTATCCGCAACTGAAGACGCAACGCCTGTTTTCAGGAAAAGGGCCGGAAACGGTGGGGGACTGGATAGGGTACCGTCTCCGGCCATAGGGTCGGGGCCTTGGCTGGCAGGTCGGGAGAAGGGACGTTCACCGCCCGCTTCGCCTTGGCTGATCCGATGACCACAGTTCTATTCTTCTCAAGCTGAACGGAGGCGGAACCGCCCGTTCATCCTGCGTTTATGAAGGATCTCGGCGATCGCATGACGGGTCTTGAACCCGTGGCGAACCGTTCCCATCTTCATCTCACGGGCGCCGCAGACGGGCCCGTTCACCGGTTCCGCCATCGCCGCATTCGGGGTGACGGGATCAAAAATCGCAAACCAGTTGCTCTTTCAGGAGGACACCATGCGTCACGTTGATTTTTCCCCCCTCTATCGTTCCACCGTCGGTTTCGACCGTCTCTTCACCATGCTCGACAGTCTGGGCCAGCCCGACCAGTCGCAGACCTATCCGCCCTACAACATCGAGCGGACGGGCGATAACACCTACCGGATCACCATGGCCGTCGCCGGCTTCGACGAAACCGAACTTTCGATCGAAGCGCGCGAGCACACGCTGACCGTGAAGGGTGAGAAGAGCGAGGACAAAGCCGCGGAAAACCAGTTCCTCTATCGCGGTATCGCCAAGCGCGCCTTCGAGCGCCGCTTCCAGCTCGCCGATCATGTGGAAATCCAGTCCGCTTCGCTGAAGCACGGCCTGCTCCACATCGACCTCCTGCGCGAGATCCCGGAAGCCGCCAAGCCGCGCAAGATCGACATCGTCGCTGCAGCCTCGCAGCCGAAGCAGATCGAAGCGACCCAGATCGAGGGTTCGGCCAACTAAGCGGTTCGGTCTCGGAATGAAGGAAGGCGGTGCCATCTCGGCGCCGCCTTTTTCGTTGTCAGGAGCGGGCCGGCTCCGCCGCCGCAGCAGCTTCCAACTTGCGCCGGCCATGTTGGGCATATTTCTGCGCGATCACAGCGCAGGCCATCAGCTGGATTTGATGGAACAACATCAGCGGCAGCACGATGCTGCCGATACTCTGGCCGGCGAAGATGACATTGGCCATGGGAACGCCGCTGGCGAGGCTCTTCTTCGAGCCGCAGAAAGTGATGGTGATTTCGTCCTCGCGGGAAAAGCCGAGCTTGCGGCTACCGAACATGGTGACGGTCAAAACGATGGCGAGCAGCAGGATATCCAGACCGATGACGACAGCGAGGTCGCGCACCGAAAAAGTGTGCCACAGGCCTTCCGTCACCGCCTCGCTGAAGGCGAGATAGACCACCATCAGGATCGAGCCGCGATCGACCGGCATCAGCAGCGTCTTGCGGGCGCGGATGAAATTGCCGATCCACGGCTGCAGGATTTGTCCAAGAAGGAACGGCGCAAGCAATTGCAGCAGGATCTGCTCCAGCGCATCGAGCGAGAAGCCGCCCTGCCCGCTTGCCGTGAACAACAGGCCGACCAGAAGCGGTGTCAGGAACATGCCGAAGATATTCGACGCCGACGCGGCGCAGATGGCCGCCGGCACATTGCCGCCCGCCATCGAGGTGAAGGCGATGGACGACTGCACCGTCGATGGCAGCACGCACAGGAACAGAATGCCCGTATAGAGCGCCGGCGGCAGGATCGACGCCGGGATAAATCCGGCCGCGAGCCCGAGCAGCGGAAAAAAGCCGAAGGTCGTCGCGAGGATAACGAGATGCAGCCGCCAGTGCAGGAGCCCGGCCAGAACGACATCCCGCGACAGACGCGCGCCGTGCAGGAAGAACAGAAGCCCGATCGCGATCTTGGTGGCCAGCCCGAACCATTCGGCCGGCTCTCCGGAAATCGGCAGCACCGACGCCAGTACCACGGTCAGCACGAGGAGGATTGTGAAGGTATCGGGCAGAAAACGGCGCATGTCGATCGATCGTCTCAAACATCCCAGGGGACAGGAGCGCCGCATCATTGCCATTACGGCCTCGAATGCAAGGCATAACGGGGCCGGGCAAGTGGCAATATCTTGCCAGCCTGGCGACCGGCGGCAGGCGATGTCTGCCGCCGGTCGGATATGGTCAAAGCCTTTTCAGGAAGGCGTTCACATCGTTTTCGGTCGTCGCGAAGCTGGTGACGAGCCTGTAGAGCCCTTCGTCGGCTGAAACGGAACTTGCGAGCTGATGCGGCACCGGCCAGTCGTAAAACACCGCTCCATCCTTTTGCAGCGCCTCGGCGACGGTCGTTTTCAAGATGACGAAAAGCTCGTTGGAGCCGCTCGACCAGGCAAGGCGCGCCGATGACGACGCTTCGATGCCGGTTGCAAGTCTGTTTGCCATTCCGTTCGAATGTTTGGCCAGATCGAGCCAGCGATCACCTTCCAGATAGGCATCGAACTGGGCGGCGATGAAGCGCGACTTCGAGAAAAGCTGCGCGGACCGCTTGCGCAGATAGTGCATCTCCTGCGCCCGGGCCGGATTGAAGAGGATCAGGGCTTCCGCACACCAGCAGCCATTCTTCGTGCCGCCGAAGGACAACAGCTCGACACCGCGCTTCCAGGTCATCTCCGCCGGCGAGACACCGAGCGTTACCAGAGCATTGGCAAAACGGGCGCCGTCCATGTGGAGCGGCAGATGGTAGCGTTTGGCGATGGCCGAGATCGCATCGATCTCATCGGGCGTATAAACCGTGCCGGCCTCCGTCGCCTGGGTCATGGTGATTGCCATCGGCTGGCCGCCGTGAACGAAGCCGGGGGGGAAGCGTTTGATTTCCGCTTCGAGCTTCGCCGGGTCCATCTTGCCGTTTTCACCATCGACCGGCGCCATGCGGGCGCCATGGGAGAAGAATTCGGGCGCGCCGCATTCATCGACATTCACATGGGCTTCGCGGTGGCAGAATATATGTCCACCCGGCCTGTTGGCGCTTGCAAGCGCCAGGGAATTCGCCGCGGTGCCGGTGCCGACGAAGAAGACGGCAACCTCGTGCTCGAAAATCTCCGAAAGCGTTTTCTCCACCTTGCGATCCAGATCGCTGGCGCCATAGGCGGGCGAAAAGCCCGAAGCCGCCTTGACGAGACTGTCGGCAATGGCGGGGTGGGCACCGGCCCAATTGTCGGAAGAAAATATCATGAATGCAGTCCTGTGCTTGAACTGGCGCGAATACGGCCAGATCCGAGCTTATAGCAAGTCTTACCAACGGGGAGCCATAGCGCTCTCACACTCCGCGCCGAAGGACCGCTCCCGTCTCTTAAAATAAGAACAATATAATACCAATTATATTCCTCGATGAAGACAAAAGACAGTTTGCGCAATTAAATTACCCAAATTCGAAATTATCAGCAATCTTTGGCAAAATTTGTTTCGTTATTTTGTATTAGCACCCTTGCGGCGGCCGATGCATTCTGTCATAGAACCCATGAAATAGGACAGCAAAACTGTCCTATTTCGGCGTCGAGACCGAATTGGCGACGTGGACGCTTGCACCCCCGGAGGCCAACGATCGAAGGCCGCCGGCTTGCCGAAGCGCCGAGATCGCCCGGTCGCGAACGATCTGCCTGATTGTGCAACGCAACATTTGCGGCATGATCAGGATCATGCAACGATATTGCCGGCGCAGACAGCGGCCCAGCCGCAGCCCCGCTCCGAACTGCAGGTTCGCCCGCAAAGGGCCCAACAGGAGGGAAGACGATGACGGATTTCACGCCATCACAGGAACAGGATCTCAACACCGCGCCGCTGGCGGCGACGGCCGAGAAAACCACGTTCGGTCTCCCGAAAAAGCAGGGGCTCTACGACCCGCGCAACGAGCACGATGCCTGTGGCGTTGGCTTCGTCGCCCATATGAAGGGCGAGAAATCGCACCAGATCGTCAAGGACGGCCTGTTCATCCTCGAAAACCTCACCCATCGCGGCGCTGTCGGCGCCGACCCGCTGATGGGCGACGGCGCGGGCATTCTCGTGCAGATCCCCGACCGCTTTTTCCGCGAGGAAATGGCGAGCCAGGGCGTTACCTTGCCGAAGGCCGGCGATTACGCCGTCGGCTATATGTTCATGCCGCAGGACGAAGCGCAGGTCGATCACTTCAAGAAGGTCATCACCGACGTCGTTGCCGAAGAGGGCCAGGTTCTGCTCGGCTTCCGCGACGTTCCGGTCGACAATTCCTCACTCTCCAAGGCTCCCGACATCGCCGCCACCGAGCCGCGCCATGTGCAGGTGTTCATCGGCGCCGGCCGCGATGCCGCGACCAATGCCGAATTCGAGCGCCGGCTGTTCACGCTGCGCAAGGTGATTTCCAACCGCATCTATGACGCCTATCAGGGTGCCGAGACCGGCTTCTATCCGGTGTCGCTGTCCTCGAAGACCATCGTCTACAAGGGCATGTTCCTCGCCTACCAGGTGGGCGCCTATTACAAGGACCTCGCCGATCCGCGCTTCGAATCGGCTGTCGCCCTCGTGCACCAGCGCTTCTCGACCAACACCTTCCCGTCCTGGAAGCTCGCACACCCCTACCGCATGGTCGCCCATAACGGCGAAATCAACACGCTGCGCTCCAACGTCAACTGGATGGCGGCGCGTCAGGCGTCCGTATCCTCGCCGCTGTTCGGCGACGACATCTCCAAGCTCTGGCCGATCTCCTACGAGGGCCAGTCGGACACCGCCTGTTTCGATAACGCACTCGAATTTCTGACTCAGGGCGGCTATGCGCTGTCGCATGCGATGATGATGCTGATCCCGGAAGCCTGGGCCGGCAACCAGCTGATGAAGCCGGACCGCAAGGCCTTCTACGAGTATCACGCGGCCCTGATGGAGCCGTGGGACGGCCCGGCCGCCGTCTGTTTCACCGATGGCCGCCAGATCGGCGCCACGCTCGACCGCAACGGCCTGCGCCCGGCCCGCTATCTCGTCACCGACGACGATCGCGTCATCCTCGCCTCGGAAGCCGGCACGCTTCCGGTGCCGGAAGAGCGCATCGTCAAGAAGTGGCGCCTGCAGCCGGGCAAGATGCTGCTGATCGACATGGAGAAGGGCCAGATCGTCTCCGACGAGGAGCTGAAGACCTCGCTTGCCACGCGCCA
>JAVBSF010000548.1:0-3707 GCA_031556925.1 Pararhizobium sp. | reverse complement strand
ATTCTTTGTTTTTGCTTAATTTTCATCTTATAGCTTGAATTAAAATAGGTATTTTTTCCTCACACCAAAGAGATGAAGGCCGAATACGGACAAGCAGAGGATGAAGTTCCGTGCCCTTCGCAGGTGCATGGATCGGAAAGGATCGATCATTTCGAAAGTTGCGGCGCACATCCGTTCTTTCCGGATGGAGGCAGGCCGCCGGAAGGGCGAAGGCGGTGCATGGCCGGCTCCGCGGGTGCGGGCCTTCCTTTGACGCCGCCGCCCTCCCGAACGGAGGCCGGCGGCGGCGATATGACTTACTTGGCGCCGCGCTTGCGGCGCTGGCCGAGACCCATTTCCTTGGCAAGACGCGAGCGGGCTTCGGCATAGGCCGGAGCGACCATCGGATAATCGACCGGCAGTTCCCACTTTTCGCGGTACTCTTCCGGCGACAGGCTGTGATGGGTCATCAGGTGACGCTTCAGCGACTTGAAATTGCCGCCGCATTCAAGACACGTGATCTGGTCGTCCTGCACCGACTTGCGCACCGAGACGGCCGGCTTCGGCTTTTCGACAGCGACGGCGACGGGGGCCGGGCTGCCGGTGTTGTTGAGCGCTGCATGTACATCGCCAATCAGCGTCGGCAGTTCGGCCACGGGAACGACGTGATTGCTGACATAGGCTGCAACGATCTCTGCCGTGAGTTCGACGAGCAGATCATTGGTCACGCCAGTCTGGATATCCGTCATGTTTTTCTTCTCCTATCGGAATGGCTATGCGCCGCAGCGGGTTGACTGCGGCCTTCGGTTCTTATTGTTTCGAAAGCGCCACCACCGGCAGACCACGTTGCATAAGGGGGCGAGCGCGCTTTCGCACGCCGCACAAGCAACACGAGAACATCATTCCGGGTCGAAGCCATTCCCACCAAGGCGCCGGCCACAACAGCACCTCAAAGCAATGACGACTTGTCAACCCTTAATGGAATTTCAGACTCAAGTAATATGACCAATGACACTTTGCCGTTACTCGATTAACACTGATCCAGTAAAAGTCCAATAATATTTTGTGAGCCATTTCGGCTCTTCATCTTCAATTGTGACGTCTCTGAGGCAGAACCATTATTTCCGACGGAAATTGGTAAATTGTTTCTGAACGCGTCTGGTTCGGAAAGACGAAGAAAAATATTGTGGAAATATATAATATGCCCCGCACGACCGTCGGAATTCGCCTTCGGCCTGCCCGTTCCGGGATCAGGAATGGCGTGTCTTTTCCGTGTCCCGCGACAGCGCGTCCATGACGGAAGACCGGTCGGGCCGGTGTCCCGACTGGTGCGCGGCCTTGGCAAGAAGATGCGCCGCGACCGGGGCCGTCATCAGAAGGAAGACGACACCCGCCAGCGCCCGGAGCAGGATCGCCCCGTCGCCCGCGTGAATGCCGGCGGCAATCAGCAGCAGGCTGGAGCCCACCGTGCCGGCCTTAGAGGCAGCATGCATGCGGGTATAGAGGTCAGGAAAACGCAGCACGCCGAGGGATGCCAGAAGCGCGAACACGCCGCCCGCGACGACCAGTAGAGAAAGAACGATGGCAAGCGCCATCTCTGCACCGGCCTGCATCAGCGCCTCCCCTTGCGCCGGGCGGCGCGTTGTTGATGAGCGGCTCCTCTGCGCGAGGCCACGAGGCTTTTGGCGCTGGTTTTTTCGGCCGGCTCGGCCTCCGGCTCAAGGCCACGCATGGCTACGAACCGGGCGAAGGCGACCGTCGCCAGAAAGCCGACCAGACCGAGCGCGATGGCGATATCGACATAAAGATCGACATCGGTGCGGATGGCAATCGCGGCGATCATGCCGATGGCGATGCCGACGAGCATGTCGAGCCCGACGATCCGGTCCGGCAGCGTGGGACCGCGGATGATGCGGATCGCCGTGATGAGAAGGCCGGCGGACAGAAGGACAAGCGCGACGAAGGTCGCCGCATCGAGAATCGCATCGGGCGTCATTGCGGAAAGGCCTCCCGGATACGGCGCTCGAAGCCTTCGGCGATATCGCGCTTCAGCGCGACGGGATCGGAGCAATCGAGCGCATGGACGTAAAGAAGCCGCCGGTCGGGCGAGACATCGACGGACAGCGTGCCGGGCGTCAGCGTGATCAGGTTGGCAAGCAGCGTGATCTCGAAATCCCGGTTCACCGTCAGCGGAAAGGCGAAGATGCCGGGTTTCAGCACCAGTTTCGGCGTCACCACCTGCACGGCGACCCGATAGGCCGAAAGCGCCAGCTCCTTGATGAAAAGCCCCGCCAGAAGCACGGCCGCGACCGGCTTCACCTTCAGCCTGTGCCGGCTCACATGGGCGCGCACGATGCCCAGCGAGAGCACGGCCACGACGAGGCCGAGCAACAGGTTCGCAACCGTCAGACTGCCGGTGATGGCAATCCAGACAACCGTCAGGAAAAGGACGAGCCCGGCGCGCTTCATGGTCTCACCTCCCCGCCGAAAACCGACCGGACATAGGCCGAGGGATCGGTCAGCTGCACCGCAGCCGTCTTCGCGGCCGCGATCAGCGGTTCGGGATAAAGGCCGATCAGAATGCTGGCGAGTGTCAGGCCGATGACCGGCAGGAATGACACGGCACGCCGCCCCTTCTCCCCCGCGGGGAGAAGGGGGCCCGAAGGACCGGATGAGGGGGTTGCCCGCTCCGGACCTGCCGCGGAAAACGCCGGTGTCGGCCGCCAGTAGGCGATCAGAAACAGGCGGCCGACGGCAATGGTGGTCAGGAAGCCGCTGACGAGAAGGGCTGCGGCAAGCCAGCCCGCGCCCTGATCCAGCGCAGCCTTGAGCAGCATCAGCTTCGGCCAGAAACCGGAAAACGGCGGCAGGCCGGAAACGGAGAAAAACAGGATCAGGCTCAGCGCGGAAAGCGGCAGGTGCCGCTGCCAGAGGCCGCCCGCCCCGCCGATCGCAAAGCTGCCGGCAAACCGCCCGGCAAGACCGATCGCCAGATAGAGCGCGCCCATGACGATCATGGAATGCACGGCGTAGACGATCGCCCCCGCCACGCCATCCGATCCGCCAAGCGCCAGCCCCATCAGCATGGCGCCGATACCGGAGACGACGAGATAGCCGAGCAGCCGGCGCATATCGGCCTGCGCCAGCGCGCCGAGCGCGCCGGTGATCATGGTGAGGATCGCGATGACGGCAATGACGGTCGACAGGCTTTCCCTCTGGGCGGGAAACAACATCACACCGGTACGCAGCAGCGCATAGACGCCGACCTTGGTCAGCAGCGCGGCGAACAGGGCGGAAACCACCGTTCGCGGCGTGTGATAGGAGGCCGGCAACCAGAAATTCACCGGAAACGCCGCCGCCTTCATTGCAAAGGCGAAGAAATAGAGCGCCGCGAGCGTCATCAGCGGCGCGGTGTCCGGCAGTGTCTTCGTGGCAATATCGGCCATGTTGAGCGTACCGTAAATGCCGTAGAGATAGCCGGTGGCGATCAGGAACAGGGTCGTGGCGACGAGGTTGAGGAAGCCGTATTTCACCGCCCCGTCGATCTGCCGATGCTCGGAACCGATGACCAGCAGGCCGAAGGACGAGATCAGCAGCACCTCGAACCAGACATAGAGGTTGAAGATATCGCCGGTCAGGAAGGCACCGGACACGCCGGCCATCAGCAGCATCAGGAAGGGATAGAAGCCGTGGCGCCGCCCCTTCTCGTTGATGTCGCCAAGGGAATA
>JAVBSF010000406.1:0-4473 GCA_031556925.1 Pararhizobium sp. | reverse complement strand
CCGGTTCTCGCTCCGGGCGTGCCTGTGCGGCACACAACGCCCTTCTTAAAGGAAGGGAAGCAGAGGGAACCAAGTTGCGGGCATAAACCGCCGAACGGGGCGCTGGCGAGAGCCACATTCCTACAAAAAATAGAGGCTCTTCCCAGCGCCCCGTCCGAATTGCCATCCAACTCGCATCCGGCGGGACCGAAACCCCATGTCCGCCAACATCGGAAATGGAAACGGCAAGCCACCCTGCGGCAGAATCGAAATTACGGCTTGAAGTCGGCGCGATCGGATGAAACGATCCCCCGCGAACCGCAACGTCCGAAGAGACGCGCGGCGCTCCAAGCCGCCGCCGATAGAACCGGCGATCCGAAAACGGGAGACTTCCATGATCAGACATTTGCGAACCGGGCTGATGACGGCCTCGATCCTTGCCCTCTCATCAGGCGCCGCCTTTGCCGATTATGAGCTGAACATCCTTCACATCAACGACCTGCATTCGCGCATCGAATCGATCAACAAGTTCGATTCCACCTGCTCTGCGGAAGAGGAAGCCAAGAACGAGTGCTTCGGCGGCGTTGCCCGGCTGAAAACGGAAATCGACGAGAAGCGCGCCGCCCTTGCCGGCAGGAACACGCTGCTGCTCAACGCTGGCGACAATTTTCAGGGCTCCCTGTTCTTCACCACCTACAAGGGTTTAGCGGAAGCCGAGTTCCTGAACCTGATGAAGTTCGACGCCATGACCGTCGGCAATCATGAGTTCGACGAGGGCGAGGATGGTCTGGTCGGGTTTCTCGACAAGGTGACGTTCCCGGTCCTGAGCTCCAACGTCCTGCCGGGTTACAAGTCCAGGCTCGGCGACCGCATCAAGCCTTCGCTGGTGGTCGATCTCGGAGGCCAGAAGATCGGCATTGTCGGCGCGGTCGCTAATGACACGCCGGAGCTATCCTCCGTCGGCGACGATACCCTGATCGCTCAGGACGTCGACACCATCACCACCGCCGTCGAGGAACTGAAGAAACAGGGCGTCGACAAGATCATCGCGCTCACCCATGTCGGCTATCCGCGCGACCTCGCCGTCATCGCCAGGATCCCGGATGTCGATGTCGTGGTGGGCGGCCATTCGCACAGCCTGCTCTCCAACACCGACGAAAACGCCGAAGGCCCCTATCCGACCATGGTCGACAATCCCGGCGGCTATAAGGTTCCGGTCGTGCAGGCAGGCTCTTATAGCAAGTATCTCGGCGATCTCGTCGTCACCTTCGACGACAATGGTGTCGTCAAGTCCGCGAAGGGCGATCCGATCCTGATCGACAGCACGATCAAGCCCGATCCTGCGGTCCTCACCCGCATTGCCGAACTCGCCAAGCCGATCGAGGAACTGCGCACCAAAATCATCGGCAAGTCGGACGCCGCCATCGAGGGTGATCGCAAGGTTTGCCGCGCCGAGGAATGCTCCATGGGCAATCTCGTGGCCGACGCCATGCTCGACCGGGTAAAAGGTCAGGGTACGACCATCGCCATCACCAATGGCGGCGGCCTGCGCGCCTCGATCGATGCCGGCGATGTCACCATGGGCGAGGTGATCTCCGTGCTGCCATTCCAGAACACGCTGTCGACCTTCCAGCTGAAGGGTGCCGATATCAGTGCGGCGCTTGAAAACGGCCTGAGCCAGATCGAGGAAGGCGGCGGCCGTTTCCCGCAGGTCGCCGGTCTGAAGCTCTCCTTCGATGCGTCGAAGCCGGCCGGCAGCCGCGTGGTTTCGGTCGAAACGAAGGAAGGCGACGCCTATGTGCCACTCGATCCGGCCAAGACCTACAATCTCGTCTCCAACAACTTCATGCGCGCCGGCGGCGACGGCTCCAGCGTCTTCAAGAAAGCCGAGAATGCCTATGACTACGGTCCGGGGCTGGAAACGGTCGTTGCCGATTATCTGGCGGCGCACCAGCCTTATGCCCCGGTCGTCGATGGTCGCATCACCGCAGTCGCCGCCGCCGCACCTGCCGAACCCGTGCCAGAGACAAAGCCGGCCGAACCGGCTGCCCAGCCGGTCACCACGGACGCCAGGCCGGCCGAACCTGCCGCGGAAACCGCTGCTGCTCCGGCGGCGGAAACCAAGCATGTCATCATACCGGGCGATACGCTCTGGGATCTCGCCAAAGCCGCCTATGGCGACGGCGAAGAGTGGCATCGTATTTCCGACGCCAACGGCAAGCCCGCGCCGCGCCGGCTTCTTGTCGGCAAGGAACTGACGATTCCGGCGAAGTAAGACAATTTGTCCCGCCAATGACCGCCGGTCCGGACTTTCCCGGATCGGTGTTTCTTTTTAAAGAACAGGACATGAACCGGATAGTCGCAAGCTTGTCCGTGCCGTGATCCATCATTCAGGAAAACCGATGTCGACCGTTGCCGAAACACGTCCCCCCAATCACCCGTCCGTCGCCTACGGCAAAGTCGGCGTGCTGCTGGTCAATCTCGGCACGCCCGACGGCACCGACAAAGTGTCGATGCGGCGCTACCTCAAGCAGTTCCTGACCGACCGGCGCGTCATCGAGTGGTCGCCGCTGTTCTGGTATCCGATCCTGTTCGGCATCGTGCTCAACACCCGCCCCGCCAAGGTCGGCAAGGCTTACGAGACGATCTGGAACAAGGATCTGAATGAAAGCTACCTGCGCACCTATACCCGCAACCAGGCGGAACTCATGGCGAAGTCCTTCTCCGGCCTCGAAAACGTCGTGGTCGACTGGGCGATGCGCTACGGCCAACCGTCGATCCCCTCGCGGATCGAGGCGCTGCAAAAGCAGGGCTGCGAAAAGATCCTTCTCTTCCCGCTCTACCCGCAATATGCGGCCGCGACGACGGCGACGGTGAACGACGAGGCTTTCAAGACGCTGCTCAAGATGCGCTGGCAGCCGGCGCTACGCACCGTGCCGCCCTATCACGACGACCCGGTCTATATCGAGGCGCTCGCCAACTCGATCAACCGGCATCTGGCGACCCTCGACTGGGAGCCGGAGGTCGTCTTGACCTCGTTCCACGGCATCCCGAAATCCTATTTCGAAAAGGGCGACCCCTATTACTGCCAGTGTCAGAAAACGGCACGTTTGTTGCGCGAAAAGCTCGGCTGGTCGAAGGAAAAGCTTCAGGTCACCTTCCAGTCCCGCTTCGGACCGGAGGAATGGCTGCAGCCCTATACCGACAAAACAGTCGAGAAGCTGGCGCAGGAGGGCGTCAAACGCATCGCCGTGATCAATCCGGGCTTCGTATCCGATTGCCTGGAGACGCTGGAGGAAATCGCCGAACAGGCGGCCGAAAGCTTCCATCATGCGGGCGGCGAGAAATTCACCCACATTCCCTGTCTGAACGACAGCGCCGACGGCATGGCCGTGCTGGAGCATGTGGTGCGGCGCGAATTGCAGGGCTGGGTCTGACATCGAAATCGACGGCGGGTTGCAAATAATCGGCCTGCGACACACGTCTTGATCTAGGATGCTTCGGTATCCTGCTCAAAAAGGGAGAAAGCCATGCCACTTGCCGGCCTCGATATCGCCGTCATAGCTTTTGTCGTCTTCGTCATCCTGGTGCTGTTTGCCGGGATCAAGACCGTGCCACAGGGCTTTCGCTACACCGTCGAGCGCTTCGGCCGCTATACGCGCACGCTGGAACCGGGCCTCAACCTGATCATTCCCTTCATCGACAAGATCGGCGCGCGCATGAACGTCATGGAGCAGGTGCTGGACGTTCCGACGCAGGAAGTGATCACCCGCGACAATGCCAGCTGCTCGGCCGACGCGGTCGCCTTCTATCAGGTGCTGAACGCCGCCGAAGCCGCCTATCAGGTCTCCAATCTCGAAAGCGCCATCCTCAACCTGACCATGACCAACATCCGCTCGGTGATGGGTTCCATGGATCTTGACGAACTGCTCTCCAACCGCGACACCATCAACGACAAGCTGCTGCGGGTGGTGGACGAGGCCGTCGGCCCCTGGGGCATCAAGGTCACCCGCGTCGAGATCAAGGACATCCAGCCGCCGACCGATCTGGTCGACGCCATGGCCCGCCAGATGAAGGCCGAGCGCGAGAAACGCGCGCAGGTTCTGGAGGCGGAAGGCGCACGCAACGCGCAGATTCTCAGGGCCGAAGGCGCCAAGCAATCGGCCATCCTGCAGGCGGAGGGCCAGCGCGAGGCGGCCTTCCGGGATGCGGAAGCCCGCGAGCGTCTGGCCGAAGCCGAGGCCAAGGCGACCAAGCTGGTATCCGAGGCCATCGCTTCGGGCGACGTGCAGGCCATCAACTAGTTCGTGGCCCAGAAATACACCGAAGCGATGACGGCGATCGGCACGGCCGGAAATTCGAAGATCGTGCTGATGCCGATGGAGGCCTCCTCGCTGATCGGCTCTCTCGGCGGCATCGGCGCCATCGCGAAGGAGGTGTTCGGCGAGGCCGGCGCGGCATCGGCGCCGCGCAGCGCGCCGTCCCGCACACCGA
>JAVBSF010000115.1:0-31500 GCA_031556925.1 Pararhizobium sp. | reverse complement strand
GGAAAATCCATTACGGCTCAAAATTCGCGTCATAACCATTATAGAGCCTCCACGTAGTAGGTGCCATCCGGGTCAGTCAGGTACGCCCCATCTGCATCGATAAGGAAAACAAACCCTGACGGCGGGTGGATGCCGCCCTTCAAAGGGGCGGCAACGTCGCCGGTCGCTACCGAACGCAGCAGAGGCCGCACAAGCGGACGAAGAATCTGGATGTCACGCACGGAAGACCCCGCACGTTTCGCCGGCCGAGCGGACAAGCCGATAGGTTCCCGGCGCCTGAATACAAAGGATAGGATTGTCCACGTTTAAGGTGACGCTACCCGCGTTGCGGAAGACACCAGCATCGTCTTTCACCTGAAGCTGTAGTTTCGGCCGATCTACGCTGGACTTAAGAACAACTGTCACGGCCGATCCATCGGCGACAACGATATCGGTCGTAGCCGCAGCGGTACTCCCGACCGCCAGAATTTCTGTAGCTGCCATTTTTCTAAACCCCGTTTATGTATATTGAATTTGGAAGGGCAGGGGCCTTGTCAGCCCAAACCGAGTTTCAGCAGCAGCCACTTGCCGGCCGCCGCGACGATGCCGCCGAGGAGGGCGGAGACACCGCCAATCAGCATCAATCCGCCGATGAGCCGTTCGCGCCACTTGCCGACCTCGGCCGCAACCGGCTCCATCTTGTCCATGCGAGAGGTGATGGTCGCAATCTTGCGGTCGATGTCATCCAGCCGACGCTCAAGGTTTTCGGCTTTCGAATATTGTTGTTTTCGGGCTTCTCGGGCCTGCTCTTCACCAACAAGAAGCTGATCGACCTTTGCATCCAGCGCCCCGAGCTGGCGATAAACATCCGCATCCTGAATCATCAGCCCGCACCGCCATGCCGGCGGCACTCTTCCGCCGTCCAGACGCCGCCGGCACAAAGACCAACCGCCGTCCTGTCAATCTTGCGCTGATCGCTATCCGTTGCCCCGCGTGCGCCGATAAGATCAGCGCCCACGACGCGCCGGAGGCCAGTCACATCGCCCGGCGCCGAAGTTCCACACCCGGCCGTCATCACGGCACAGGTCATAAGCGCTGCGAGCATCATCGGCCGCGTTGCGTGCATCATTGTTCTGCCTTTCGATGGTGATGCGGGCGGCATCCGCCCCTTGGTTACGGATTGCGACAATGAGCCAGACAGCGGCGGCGCAGATCGCCGCGCCGATGGCGATCCTTCCCCACGGGATCACGTCCCGAACTCCGCCTTGAGGAGACGATAGGCTTTCGCCAGATCGTTGCGCCGCTTGATGCCGTAGATCGCAAAGCCGACAATGACGACGACAATGACAAGCTGCACCCGCCAGTCGAGACCGCCAAACGCCACGAAGGGCGTACCGATGGCGGTCAGCAGCCATGTCCAGAAGGTCTTGCTTTTGCCAACAGGCTTGGCCAGTTCGCCGGGATCTGCAATGACAGGCTTTTCGACAATGACGGTTTCGTCCGACGGCTGTTCCGGTGGCGAGGCGTTGGCAATCTGCTTCACCTTATCCAGAATCGCTTCTACCTTTTCCGGCGAGGTCAGCGATTTGTTGAGGCCGTCACCGGCATAATAGGACTGCCCGCGCAGCACGGCGCGCTTGTCACCATCGGTATTGGCGAGGACGGGGAAAGACGCCCATTCCTGCGCCAGCCGCTTGCCGAATTCCGTCCGCGTCATCCGGCCGGCAACAAAGAGATCGTAACCGCGCCGGATCAGCAGCTTGTAGGCAAGTTCGTCCTGCAGATCAGCGTCAAAAAGCTGGTCGCCTTCCAGCCAGAGATTGGCCTTGGCAAGATCGATCAGCGTGCGGCGCATGAATTGCGGCGCGCCCGCAGCGCTGGAGCCGAACCGCTTCGTCCAGCTTCGTTGCGCATCGACAACCTCGCCATAGGTCATGGACGTGAGCGGCTTGGCAAGCTTGTCCTGATTGTGCCCGTAGATGACATCGTAGCAGGCAGGCGCTGCCCGGCTTGTTTCGGTCTGATAGATGAACGCGAGCAGGATCGCCGCGCCACGGGGAATGGTGCTTTTCATGGAAAGTTCCTCGGATTTGGAAGGGAAGGAAGGATCAACCGGCCGGGATGGACGGGAATACGTCGTTCACATAGGCCTTAAGCGCGTTCGCCCAATCTGCGTTTTCAGGGGCGAAGACATTGGCGACGGCAACCATGGCCACGCCATTGCCGACACCCTCACCATAGATGCCATCCGTGAGGTCAAAAGCCCCCATAATGCTGATACGGGAGGTCAGCAGGTTGAAGGCGATGGTGGTATCCGAGACTTGCGTCCCGTCGATCTTCATCACGCAACGCGTGGTGCTGTGCTTGTAGGCAATCTCGACAAGATGGAAGCCGGGGCCGGAAGATGTACCACCCCCGGCCGAGCTGCCGGAACCGGCCGCGTTGATCCGGCTGAGCGACACGATGTTTGACGTGCGCATCGCAAGCTGGATGCAGGAGCCGTCATTGCCGACGATGGAGAATGGCCGCGACGTTGCAAGCGAACCATGCGAGGCGATAATCGCGATTGTGAAATCCGCCCCGGCTGTTACCAGCGGTTTGCCGTCTTCCGAAAGCAGGATGCCGGCAGGGACAGGGCTGCGACCCTGCGCATAGCCTTGCCCCGAAGGGCCGCCAGACAGGTTTGCAATCGGCACTTCGCCCTCGTTAAGAGGCAGAAGCTTGACGCCCTGCTTGCGCCCTTCCCAATTCGGCGACGTGGCCGCAAGATAGGCGGGCGGCACGATATCCGGCTCGGAAAACCCGCCGCGCCCGTCCCAGAACTCAACCGTTTCCGGCCGATCAAAGAACGCCTGTTCGGATGCGAAAAGATCAACCGCGCCGGAAGCCGTGGACGATCCGCTGATAGTTTCGAAGACAGTCGGCATTACCGGGTACTCCAGGGCAAAAGGAAGCTATGGGTAGGAAGGGCGAGGTCGGCGACATCAACGCCGTCATCGGCGCGGAAGAGCCCGCGCGGGCGCTGTTCGTCCCCGGCCGCGACGGGGTAGCCGCTGCCATCCATCGCGTACCAGCCGATAAGGCTGCTTTCATGCACAGCCCGGCCGAAGGTGACAGAGCCCGTGCCGACACGGCCCGAGCTGCCGACCACGGCCGAAGCCGAGATCGGAACAGCCCCGTCCTTGTCGGTGAAAATCCAGCCCGCGCCGGCATCCATGCCAGTTGTCGAAACCAGCGTTCCGGAGGAATCCTTGACCAAGGCCGTTGCACCGATCGGCAAATCCGTCGTGAAACGGAATTCCGTGGTGGACTGGAGCCAGTGCCGGGTGACCCGGTGCAGACGATGCTTGTTGCCGAAGATGTTGCCGGCGATGGCGCGGCCCGCCTTCCAGCCGCCGCGCCGGTATCCGGCAACGAGCGGATGGCTACCCTTCAGGCCGTGTTCCCACGCGTAGCAGCAATCGAATATCGAAATCTGATCCGGGTTCGAAAGTGCCGCCTCAAGCTGTGCTGCGTTGATTTCGCTTGGCCCGTTGTTTCGGGCGATCATGGAAAGCACCATGCGCACGGGCTCAATCTGGCCCGTGATCAATCGAATGTCCTGCTCAAGGCAGCGCTGGAGCTGGAGGAGATAAGACTTATATTCCGCCCGCGTGGTGAAATAGCTTTCCGCCGCGACCCGGTTTGCTTCTCCCTGAAGATAGGGCACCGCATAGACGACAAGCCGCTTGCCGGCATCGGCCGACACGCGGGCGCAACGGGCGATGATATCGAGGAACTGCTTGTAATAGGCGGAACCACGCATCAGGTTCTGAATACGCTGACCACCGTCGCCGCCGATGGCAACGACAATGCGCGGATGATCGGTGAAACCCGCCGCCGTCCACTCGGCCTTCAACTGCTTGGCCATTTCCGAAGCGATGGTTTCGACAGTCGAGACAAAGCCCGTGACATGCTTCTGCTCAAGAAGGCCCGTGAAGGCGGTAAATTCCTGATCGCCCGGTAGATTGCCAACCGAGGGCATGAAGGCCCCCGAGACGGCAACGCTGTTATAGGCCGCCGAAGCCGCGTAATATTCCGCGTCCGTGTAGCCGATACCGAGGCTTTGACCATAGATGAAGATACCGACATCGATAGCGGCTTCCGGCATCACCGCGCCGTCAATCGCGTGCTGGAAGGTGATGCGCGGATAATCCGCGCCACCGCCGCCACCACTGCTTGTCTGACCCCGCAGATAGGTTTGGCCATTGCGCCGAACGCCGCGCGTCACGCGGCCGGTCGTGTCGATATCGGCAAGCTTGTAGTCCCGCAGAAGCGGTCCGGAACGGCGCGAAACATTGATGGCAAGCGGCGGGCTCACCACACGGAAGGTGTTGGTGCCGAACTTCGCGAACTGGTAAAGCACGCCGGCAACCAGGTCGCCGGGGCGAAGGGCGCTCCCGTTCGGGCCAACGACGTTTGCGGCCGCCAGCCCGTCAACCGCCATCGTCACCGCCGAAATCGTGTTCGCAGATGGCGGCCGGCCAAAGATGACCTGACCATCCGTATAGGCCCGAAGCTTCGGGTTCGTCGTCATTACCATCGCGTTGCCCGTGCCGGTGACCGTGGCGACGGTGCGCGTGGTTGCGCCTTCGATGACATCAAGGATCGCTTGCGGCCACTGCATGACGCGGAAAGAGTTCGTGCCGAATTTCACGAAATCATAGAGCTGACCGCCCACCAGATCGCCGGCCCGCAGTGCCGTTCCATCAGCGCGGTAGACATTGGCCACGCCAACGCCATCGACGTTCATGGTGACGCCGGCAATCGTGTTGGTGGCGGGCGGCCGACCGCGAATAACCTGACCATCGGCATAGGCCGTAAGCGCCGGGCTCGTGGTCATGATCATAGCATCACCCGTGCCGGTGACCGTGGCGACAGTGCGGTTTGCAATTGCGGACAGCACCGACACATTGCTGTTAAGCGCGCTCTGATCGCTCATTTCCGCGAAGGCAAGAGCCGTCGTTCCAAGCGTGATCGGGCCGGGTGTGGTGCAGATAAACTGCTTGCCGCCGTTGAGCGTACCGGATCGCACATAGATCGCCATGGCGAGAACTTCCGCGCCACTGTCCGCATCGGTCGCACGGGTCGCCGCCCCGGAAGCAGCAACAACATAAAGCCCGTTCTGGCTTGCCGCGGTCTGCCCGAACAGCAAAACGCGGTCGCCTGTTGCCAGCGTCACGCCGTCAAGAGTGTCGCCATTCTCCAGCGCATTCGCGATATTGACGTTCGTGCCGGAAGCGACGCGGGCCGGCTGCTGTTTCCATTGAGCCCCGGCGGCTGCGAGGTTCCGAAGTGATTCCACGGCGGCATAAAGCGCCGAGAGCCACACGTTGACAGCCAGTTCATGGGCTTCCTTGCTGGCAACGATTTTACCGTCCGGCCCAACGCTAGTGGGCAGGCTGTATGGAGGGAGGTCCATTGCGTTCTCCGACTTCAGATTGTCATGTTGTGGTGGCGCTGACCGAGGCGCTGAACGGCGAGGGATTGCCGTTCTGATCGATGGACCGGGCGAAGTAGTACCGGGTGACGGCAGAGCCGAGACCCGTTTGTATCTCCGTCACAGTCGCGTTTGCCGCCCCGTAGAGCGGGCCGAACAGGAGGGACGCCGCGCCGGAGTTATTGACGCTCGCAACCCATATTTCCATGGCGCGATAAGACGCGACGTTCGGAGCCCGGAACGTGGCAGAGATTTGACCCGAACCGCCGATGGCGCTGACCGGGATTGGCGGGCCTGCCGTGTAAGGCCCGGCCGAGGCGGTGACAGGCGAGGACTCCACCCACTCCGATGCAGCGACAGGCGACACCGCCCGAGCGCGGATGGTGTAACTTGACCCGACTTCGACAGGCATGAGGAAGCCGAAGAGGTCGCCGCCACCATCGAGCGTTTCCGCATCGATCAGGCTACCGGTCTGCCAGAGGTCCGAACCCTTTTTGAACTGCCACTCGTAGGAAATGACGGACGCCGAAAGCGACGGATCGAAGTTGAACCGGATACGCGGGATCGAAACGCCACCCGTCACGATGACGGTGGATGCATCGCTCAAAACAGAGATAGCGCCGGGAACTTTGACGCCGCCAACTTCGGGGTCAAAGTCCTCAACTGCAACATCCTGCTCTTCGGTGGCCGCATCCCAGGCATAGACGAGGGGCGAGGTTTCCCGAAGACTTGCCGGGCAGATCAACGCAACCGAACCGTCATCACTTCCGACTGGAGACGCGCCGGGGTGAATTTCTTCCACTTCGTACACGCCGTTGCGCCGCTCATAGGGTGCCGGCAGATCGACGGTCACCACGGAACCAGCCACCAGATTGAAACCGCTCGGCGGCAAAGCGCCCGAAAGGCTGCGTTGCATCCGGGTCCGGAGCCCGAGGATTTTAGCGACCCGCTGGCCCTGCCGATGATCGGTGATGAATCGAAGATCGAAGGTGCCGAGCTTTTCCGGGCCGCCGTCCTCGGCTTGTGCGCCAGCCAACGTGTAGACCGGCGTATTGGCGTCTTCATAAGCCCGCAAAGGCGAGATGTAGCGCGCGGTGACAGCCGTCACGAGTTCGGTTGACGGCCGGTAGCGGGTAAACGTCATGGGCTGGTCGCCCAGCATGTCGCTGACCGTGGCGGCCGGCTCGCGCCAGACGCCAGGAATAAGCCCGAGCTTGCCACCGACGCGCATGAACCGCGAAGCGCCGGCATCGGCCAGCGGCTGCACCTGGTCCTCCAGTTCCGACCCATCGGCAAACACAAGAATGCCGTTCGCCTCATAGCGTGGAATGGTGCCGCCCGCCTTGACGGGCACGGCCTCGTCAGCCGCATCGGCCGCCCATTTGAAGGTATCCACCCACAGATTGCGCAGATCGTAGGGCCGGAGAGGATTCCGGCGTAGCGCATCGAGCGTGGCAAGCGCCTGATTTTTCGAAAATGCCCATGTCGCCGGATCGTCGGGATTTTGCGCAGGATTTCGCGGATCCCAGAGCAGCGACCAATTGCCGTCAACGATCACTTCCGGCGGCACTGCAGGCCAGCGTGACGGCCGGGACTTGCTCTTTCCGGCATCGAGCTTGATCCAGAGGACGGTAAGCCCCTGCCAGCCGTCCGTGGCTTTGTAGAACTCCGGCGCTTCAGCAACAAAGACAGCGGGTGGTGCGGTCTGATCGCCACGCCCGATCCAGTAGTTGCAGTGCCCGGTAAAGGGCGCTTCGGACGCCGCAGCACCCGGCCCGCTGAAATCATAGGGATCGCCCGTGGCCTCGACGGCCCGTTTATCGAAGTAGACCGTAAACGGCCCGGCGCTCGGCCGGGAATTGAGGATATAGCAGGCGTACAGAAATTTACCCTTGATGCGCACCGGAGCTGGCGTGCCGGGAGCCCAGCCGCTGCCATAGGCATAACGCCAGACGGGCAGGCTTGTCGGCTGTTGCAGTTCGCGGATGACATCGCTTTGTTTCGGCTTGCCGCGCAGCAACGCGCCGACCGTCGAAAGCAGGATGGATGCGCCGAGATTGAGTAGGAAGCCGCCAAGCGTCGAACCGAATGTCGCCGTTATCCATGCACCGGCAGACGCAATCAGGGAAATCGGATCGGCACGGGCGGGCGTGGCAAGACCGGCAAGGATCGTCGTCACGAGCAGGAGTTTACGCACGCCAGCACCTTTCGGCATTTCCAATGATCGCATAGCCGAGTTCTGTCTTTCCCGCCCATGCGCCGGGTCCGATGCAGATCAGGAGCGCGCGGCGCTCCGGGCCCTCGGCGGCCCCGATGGATGACACGCCGATATCGCCCGGCACGCCGTCGCTGGTGGAAAGACCGGCCGCGCCAGCCAGGGCATCGGCCATCGGCAGAAACCCGCCATAGGATTTGATCAGCCGCGCCGCGCCCATGGCATCGGCATAGCCGCGCACCGGGCCCATGGGGTCGATACCGTGCAGCACCCGGAAGACATCGCACGCCGAGGTGCAGCAATCGGCCATTCCCCAGACCCAGCGTGCCGACATGATACGGTCCACCGCATCCATGACGGCATCACTTGTCAGGTTTCCGGCCATGTGACCTTTTGCGCTTTCGCATAAGCGAGGATGACAAGCCGCCCGGCCGTGTCGGCAGGGTAGCGGCTGCTCTGGTCCTCATTCGTGTGATAAATGGTCGCCGCAGAACGGGCCGATGGGCCAGTTGCGACGGAAACCCGCGCTTCATGGTCGATGCCGTCTTCGCCCTCGGATGCAATAATGGAAAGACCATCCATCGTGCCGGAAAAGAGCGAGACGGGATTACCGCGCAAGGTGGTTCCGCCAGGATCGCCGGGGCGGGCAGCAACCGCCCCCATATAAAGCTCTACCGTGCGGTTTCGGATCGCATCATCCGCGAAGCCTTCCAGATCGGCGGACACGCCGGCAAGCGAAAGCATCGCATCGACAGCCGCCACGCCGGCCGCCTCCGGAGGGATTTCGACATTTCCGAGCGCCCCGACGCCGCGCCACTCGTGACCATCCCACGTGATCGTTCCAACGCCGCTATGGGCGTAGACCGGCGCATCGGGCCAATCGAGAAAGGCAAGGCAGATCGGAAAGAAGGGCCCTTCCAGCGCGGCCAACATATCGGGATCGAGGCCCCGTATCATATCCATGGGTTGACCTCGAAAAAGCCGTCGGTCTCGTCTTCGAAGACTTCCCGAAATTCGAGCGGGTAGTTTTCCTGTGAGACACCCCGCTTTGCTGCGGGCCAGTTCGATTGCAGGCGAAACACGCCGACTTCCCGTGTGCCGAGACTGACCGGCCCCGAGATCGTCGGCACTTGCGCCAATCGAACGACGGCAATGCCAGCAGTATCGGAAATCGCGGCATTGGTGATCATGATGGTTTCACCCGATCCACCACCACCCCGGATCGTCACGAACTCGCCGGGCAGGGCCACGCGGGAACTCGGCGGCAGTCCGGAAACGGTGAGGGTCGGAACGCCGCTCACCAGAGAATAAGCCGCCGGAAGCTCAACCGCGCCGATCCAGACGATTTCCCCAGGTGGAACCGTCCAGCCGAGAGGCGCGGGCGGCGTCTCCCACGCAATCGGTTTTTCGGTGCGCTGTTCGGCGGTGACATCGAGCTTGCCCCACGGGATTTTGCAGGACGACAGGCGCACGAGATGTACGCCACCATCCATCAGCCGCCACAGGGCCTCCATATAGCCGGAACCATAGTTCCGCCGCCCATGCACCTCGACAGTCGCCACCTTCCGGCGGCGCTGCGAGGCGCTGACAAAATCCCGCCCCGTGATGATGCTGCGCGATCTGGAAACCGGCAGTTCCATCGTCCAGCCACGCGAAATCACGCCGACAGGCGGCCACGCATAAACATTCACCATGGATATCAACCCAAAAAGGATTTTGACTGTCGGTTCCGTTTGCCGACAGCAGAGACGGACTGTCCGACGATCTGGGGCGCCTGCGCCCGCACAGTGTCGGCGCTCACCTTGCGCATTTGCGCCAGTATCTTTCCGTCATCGGACACCGTTGTTTCAACGATGTACGGCACTTCGACATACTGGATTTGCGGCGCAGAGCGGGCAACGCTTGGCATATCTGGCATTCTAGTCATGTAGGTGGCAGCCGAAGCCATACCGCCGACAAGGCCACCCTCGGCATAGCCGCGTAACCCGCGCCGCATGGCATCGAGCGCGGCAGGCCCGCCAGCAGCCCGCACCGACCCCTGATCGAACACATATTCGCCACGGTGCACGACGCCGGCAGGCTCATACTTTCCACCCCCGCCGGTATAGCCTCCGCTGGAAAACAGGCCGACCTTGCCGGCAGGATTGAAACCGCCGCCGAACAGGCCACCGAAAATACTCGATAGGAAGCCGCCGCCGCTTTTACCGCCGAAGAAACCGTCAAGCGCCATATCGAGCAGCTTGTCGGCGACCTTCTCAAGCGCGCCGGCCAAAGCGTCGGCCGCGGACTTCCCGGCAACAAGGTCTTGAATAAAGCCCTTGGTCACATCCTTTGAATTGGACTTCCATTCTTCGGCCGCATGGCGAACCTGATCTTGGCTATCCGCCAGCTTTTCCGCCTCGGCGCTTGCCGTGGCGTAGCTGGTGGCGAGCGTCTCGATTTTCGCTTCTAGCTCGGGAGTGACGGCGATTCCGGCTTTTTTGGCCGCCGTCAACAGTTCCTGTTTGGCAAGGGCATGCTCGACAGCAAAACCGTAATCCTCCAGCAGCGGATTGACGCCGGAGAGCGCAGCCGTTTCGGCGCGAAGCGCTTCCGCCCGCTCCTCCATCTGCTGGATTTCGCGCTCAAGCTCGTTCTCGCTACCGCCACGCCCACCGCCGCTGCCACGCCCACCGCCTGAACTGCTTCCGCCCGAACCGGCCGGCATCTTGAATTCCGTGATTGACCGGGGTTTGACTGGACGCAAAGCAGGCGGGACGCTCGCCGGCAGAGGGTTAAAGGGAACTCGAAAATTCCCCTCTGGAACCTGCTGCAAACCACCGGGCCCGAGCTGGTAATCCACCGTCGCCGGAAGATTGGCGGCCTCGGCACGAACCTGCGCCAGAACAGAGCGCACCTCCGCAAGACGGCTTAGCGCCTCGCTGTTGTCAATGCCAAGTTCGGTGTTTAGCTCGATCCGCTCTTGCAACAACTGAACATCGCGTTCCAGGCCTGAAATTTTTGTGTTTGCGTCGGATATATCCGGGTTCAGAATGTTGCCATTCGAATCCGTAACACCCATTGCCTCGTTGAGAGACTTCCAGAAATCCGCATTGCCAAAGTCCTGCATAAGACTCTGCAACTCGTCGCGCGCATCCCTGATTTTGTTGATCAGGCCCGTTACATCGAATCCGGCGATGGATTGGGCTGCGCCATCTATTCCGCCCGCGAACCTTTCCGCCGCGTCGGTTGAATTATTGAACTCCCATGCGACATCAATTAGCGCCGTCCATAGGTTGCTCGTCGCCTGCGAGACCGTAAGCGTGGCATTCGCCACCTTGTCCTCAAGGGTGACGCTCCCCGCTTCGAAGGCACGAAAAAAGGTTTCGCTTGAAACCTTTCCGTCAATAACAAGCTGTCGAAGCTTGGCAACACTACCACCGGCTTCTTCTAAGCCGATTGCCGCAGCCTGTACGATAGGCAAGGCCCCCTCAACAATGGACTGAAACTCCTCGGCCCTCACAGTGCCAGCGCCCAGAGCCTGCGAAAACTGCAACAAAGCGCCGGCCGATTCCGTAGCCGACTGACCAGACACCCGAAGCGCGAGAGCAACCTTGTCAGCAAAATTCGTCATCTCGTCCTGAGAGACATTCAATTCTTTCTGCACAAGACTTACGCGCCCATACAACGTGACAAGAGCCTCAAGAGGAGCTGCGTTCTTGATGGCACTGTCTCGAAGGCGGCCATAGACCTTTTCGAGATCCGCACCGGACAAACCCGCAACCTTGAGCGCGTTATCAACGCGCGTTGCTGCATCGGATAACCGGGTAACGGCACTCACCACCGCGCCGCCCGCAACTCCAGCCACAAATCCACGGGAAAGCGCGAGAGCGGACCGGCTCCCAATTTCCTCCATGCGGCGCTCCATCTGCTTGCCTCGATGCTCGATTCGCGTGAAGGTGCGGCCCGTGTGGGAGAGCGACTTATCAAGCGCGCGCTCGTACTTGTCAAAACGCGCTTCTAGCGTGGCAATCAAACGTTCAACGGTAACAGCCATGAAATACCTCCAATGGGCACTAGCACTCGGTATCGTCTCGGCAGGTCCAGCCCTGTCAAAAGAAGAGACCGAAAATAAAATGCATCAGGCTTTGAAAAAGGTTGGGCCGTCTTACTTATGTGGGGCTACTCACCAGTATCGCGACGCCATCGAAGGCCTGCGAATGAGCATGCTAGAGGCCGGCGTGCCGGACACTCTTGCAAAACTGAGCGTTAATGCTCTGGATGCCTACATAAAGAAGGAACACGGCGAAAAGCGTGCCACAATAACCGCAGACGAGTGCAAGAATATCTACAAGATGCCCTAACTAACCGACACCCCGAGCCGCCATAACAGCGGCGTCAAAATCGTCCTCGGACGGCGGGGCAATGCTGGACTTGCCGGAATGTGCCTTTGTCCAGGAGCGACAAATCGCCGACCACTCCCCGAGCGACAGAGCCCCGACGTTTTGAACGTGCATCAGGGCTGCAAGTCCGTAGACGGCGGCGAAATCGATACGCTCGAATTCACCGCCTCGCCCTCCCCCGAGGACGGTGCGTCCTCGACAGTGTGCAGGCGCATCACGCCAGCCAGGCCGACCGCATAGGCTACATCGCGGTTTTCGTCCAATGGGCGCTCGTCAACATAGCGGCGCACCAGCGCCATAGCATTGACCGGACTCATGCCACCGCCGATCAGGCCGAGGCGAAGCACTTCGGACATGTCCGAAACTCGACTGGTCCGGAGGCGTAAACGCTCGACAATTTCGAAGATGGAAAGATTGCGCTTGCGCTCCAGCTCCTCCAGCTCGGAAAGCCCGAGACGGAAGCAATAGGTTCCGTCCCCGAAATCCTGATCGATGGCGGCGTGCCGACTCATGTGGCATCTACCCACGTAACGACGCCGTGGCTTTCAAGCGTGACGGAAACGGCGGCGCGGCCGGTTTCAGGGCCTGTGACGTCGAAGGCCGAGAGCTTGTAAGCGCCAGCCCAATGACCGCCGCCATTGGCAGCGGAAACGCCATTCAAGAGAACGCGGATATTCTTCTCCTCGCCGGAGGTGAACCACGCAAACCACTTTTTGACGCTGGTCGTGTGCAGGCGGCCGGCTCCGGTGATCGTCGCGGACTGTCCCGAAATTGTTACTTCGCTCCAGCCGGGCGCGTCGGGGTTCTCACAATCGGGAATCCGCTCCCGGTTGGTCTCGGCCGCGAAAGCGATGCCGCGCTCGGTGTTGATGAGGCAGTCATGTGCGAACACTTCCGGCGTTTCGCCGTCGCCGATCTGCACGAGCAGTTGACGCCCGGACATCGTTTTGGGAGGTGCCATGCTTAGCTCCTTAGGGTTTTTCAGGTTTCATCGAGGGTGAATTGGAAGGACAAAACAATATGGCTCGTCAGGCCATCGGGATCCCGCATGCGCCGCTGATCCCGCATTTCGACGGAGATAAGATTGAACCCGGTAATCGCGGAAATCGCGCAGATACGCTCGGAGACAGCGGCCGCCAGAACTTTCGCCTCCGCGAAGCCGGCTTCGCGCGACCATACGTGCACATCGGCAAACACTTCCCAGCCATCGCCGCAGGAATTGCCGTCGCCGACGATTTGCTCTTCGCCAATGGTGACACGCGGGAAGGGAGCGCCTTCAGGCACAAAGTCGAATATATTGTCGCCTGCGACGGGGGGAGCGATTTGCAGCGCATCACGGATCGCTCTTTGGACTTGAGTTTCGATCATCCGGCCGCAACCTTTCTCGCCGCCTTGCCGAGCGCCCGACTGATACGGCCCTGCGCTCGTTTGCGGTTGATCCGCCACGCCGGGCGGAAAAATGGATTGGCTGCCATGGCTCCCGTGCCGAATTCCTGAATAAGTGCGTTCTGGAATTCGACGCCTCGGGCATTCGTCACGATGGTTGTCAGGTCGCCGGCATAGATCGTGATCGCAAGACCGGCTTCGCCGACTGCTGTTGCGAATGCGGTCGCCCCTTCAGGCGGAGCGCCCCACGTCCAGCCGATCGAGCGCCTAAGATTGCCTTCGTCTACAGGCACCATGCGCTGCATGAGATTGACGATTTCGGCGGCGCTCTTCTCAAGGCCGGCCCGGATTTCGGCGCGGGCAACTTCGGGCAGACGCTTTAGCTTCCGCTTAAACCGTTCGAGGTTCTGTATCTTCACGGGAGGCAGCCTCTTCAAGAGCGCCGGCAGCGTGGGCGGCGGCGTGGCATTCGCGGGTGACGTTCACCCGCATGCCTGCCTTATAGGCAATGGTAACCCGGCCGTTTCTAGCGCCGGGCGAGAAGTCGAAGTCTTTCACGAACCGCACCCACATCAGGCAGCGACCCCGCTTTCGACGGTAAGATAGACCCAGAGAGGATCGCTTACGGCATCCACTGCGCGGATTGCATAAACGGTTCCCCGTTTGACATCCCGCATCCGCCAATCCGTTGAAATAAGCCGTGTGCGGCCGGAGGAGCGGACGTACACGCCGAAGGTATTGCGCCCCTCAAGCCTGCCGGCGATAACCGCCTCTGACCCTCGCAAGGCTCGCAACTCGCCGAGAACAGCGAATTGCTCGGCAAAGGGCCCGACCTTGTTGCCGAGGCCGTCATCAGCAGTGCCGCGCTTGTCAAAGGCGAGACGGTTTCGCAACGCCCCCGCGCCGGGTCTGTATCGGGGCATTACGCGCCCCTCCTGTGATTGCAGAGGAGAGCGTCAAGGACGGTCCAATCCTCCCTCTTTGCGTTCTCGCGCTGATTCTGACTGTCAGCGATAAACAGGAGCATGGAGCACTGGACACTCTCCGGAACGACGCCGCCGAAAACGGCCTCAATCTCAATACGCGATCCACGCTGGATCACAGGCCAGGACTGGCCAAACTTGAGGCTGATGGAGGGCTCAAGCCCGTCCCTGTTCTCCTGATAGACGGAGGACGGCAGTGTTTGATCGCCGCCGCCCGCATCGACATATTTGATTGACGACACGGATTTCAAAGGCCCTTCCGGAAGGCGGGCCAGATCGGCGAAGCTGTCGCAGAAACACAAAACCGTTTGCTCGGCCCATCGGGCGTTGCAATAGTCCTCGACATGAGACCGGGCCGCCTTAATCAGTCGCTCGAGCTGCGCATCGAATTCCGTGTCATCAGCAAGAATGCCGCACTGGCTTTTCGCCTCGGCGAGCGTCACCGGCTCGACGGCCGGCGCGGTTTTCACGGTCGATTCATACCACATGGTCAGCGTGTTTCCGGTGCGGCCGGCTTTACGGCGGTTTCGGGAATTTCGAGGCCGATGGAAAGCGCAAGCGTTGCCCTCAACGCCTTCAGTTCATCCGCCCGCTGTTGCAGATCGGCCCCGCTCGCCTTCAGCGTCTCGTTTTCCGCACGCAGGGCCTCGACCTCGGCGAGCAGCGTTTCGCGCTCCTCGTCCCATTCCTTTTTCGTCTCCGGCTTTTTGACCACCTTCGGCGGCGCTTTCTCAGCGATGCCAAGACGGATGAAGCGGGCGCATTCCTTGTCGGTAAAGCGGGAGGTGATATCGCCGGCCGTCAGGGAAAAACCCACGCCGGCCATGCTTTCGAGCATCTTGATTTCCATGGCGGTCTCCATTGGTTTGAGAAGCAGGCGGCGAAAACCGCCTGCCGATTCAAGCCAATGCGATCAGCTCGCAGCGGTGACGAGGTGTTTGACGGCGGCGGTGTCGCCAAGTTCGCCGTCCAGACGGATCAGGCCGAGCAGACCGATATCCGGAGCAAAGCGCTCGCGGGCGACGAACAGGACAATGCCGCCGACCTTGCGGACGAAATACTTGCCGAAGTCGCCGAACAGCATGACCTTTTTGCCAGCACCCAGCGAATCCATCGCCTGATTGATGCTGTACTTGCGACCGTTGAAACTCGCCGGCACGCCTTGCTGCACATTCCCGCCCTGCCAGAGATAGTTGCCGTTGCCGTCTTTCAGCTTGCGGCAGGCGGAAAGCGTGGTGTCGTTAAACATGTAACGCACCTTCGGCGATTGCCGGTACGCCGGATCGACGGAATGCTCAAGATCAATGATCTCATCCCAGGTGATTGCGGCGGTCGCGGCTGCCGTCTTGCCGAGGGACGAAGCCGTAACAATGCCGTTCGGATCGCCATTGCCGTCGCCGACAGTCAGTTCGGTATTGGCGCGGCGCCCGAGGCGCTGACCGAGGAGACCGCCAAGCAACGTTTCGAAATTGAAAACAGAATCCTGCGCCAGCTCCCACGAGAACTTGACCCATTCCGTGTCATAGGCGAACGCATTCAGTGTCTTCTTGCCGAAAGCGGCATCATTGCCGCCATCGTCCGTCACAGGGCCGCCCTCGGTATGCTTGGCGGTCTCGGCGGCAGTGTCATCAACGGTCGGCAGATCGATAGGATTGCCGCTGCCCGTGTTCATCACCGTGCAGATGTCCTCATCGTACATGGGCCCCCAGGCCTTCATGGACAGGATGATTTCATTGCTCAGTTCAGTCGGAACGGTATAACCACCGCCACTCGGCGAAGCCGTGGTCTGCATGCGGGCTTCAGGGCGCACAACCCCGGCCCGAAGCGCCGCCCGCTCTTCCTGCGAAAGCTCGGACATATCGCCGGCTACCGCAACGTAGCGGTGAAACGCCGAGCGATAGGTGACCTCTTCGCCGTCATCCTGTCCGCGCGCATCACCGTCTCCACCGTTCGGCCGATGACGGCGGCGCTCTTCGGCTTCACGGGTCCGGCGATCTTCCTCGCGCTTTTCAGCAGCCGCCATGCGCATTTCGCGTGCGATCTGCGCATCCACCTGGTCAAATTCGCCCATGATGGTATCGTGCCGGCGCTCAAGTTCGGCGGCGCGGGCGTCGTCGGTATTCTTGCGGATTTCTTCCAAAGCGGCGCGGGCATCAACCACCAGCTTTTCCCGCTTCTCGATAAGTTCCTTAATCATGCTCAACTCCTTGGAGCCATGTTGAAAAGCCCGGCAAAGCGGGCGATGGAGACGGGAAGCGGGATGCTTTCACGCCCTCCGGCCGAGGCCGGGTGAATTAGGAAATCCTGCGGAACCGGGCTTCTGCCTCGGCCTTGCGCCGCGCGAATGCATTGACGTTGTGCTGCTTGCGCGTTTCGCTGCGGGCCGCCTCCAGACTGCGAAGGCCGATTTCGGTTCCCTCGTAGGCGGGATCGGTGACGATAGACACGTCGTAAAGCTCGACCTCTTCAATCGTCCGGAGTGGCGGCGTCTGCGTATCGTCCCAACGCTGTTTCGTGGCCCGGAATGCAAACGACATTTTGTCGAGATCACCGCGTTTCATCTTTGGCACGATGCGCTGCACATCCGGGTCGGTGGCATCAAGCTCGGTCTCGACCTTCAGCCCGTGCGTGTCTTCCGTAAGCTTCAGCGTGCCGGATCGCGTGCGCGCCAGCGGCAGGTCGGAATGATTGATCAGAAAGGGAACATCGGGAGAGGCGAGAGCATTGCGAAACGCGCCCGGCATGATCACTTCCCGAAAATAGTCCCCGATGTTCGTTTCCTGATTGAACACGGCGGCATAGCCGGAAACTTTTACTCCGGTGTCGTCGGCCCGCACCTCGGCGCGGATGCCACCGCGTTTTTCACGCTGCTGCGTCATTCTGCTCGTCTCCGTTGTCGTCGAGTGGCGGGCCGCCATTGTCACCGATGCCGCGTTCCGGCTGTTGCCCGAGGACAACCGTGGCCCCCTGCACAAGCAGTTCGTCCGCGTTCGGGTTTGGATGGGCAGGCCTGTTTTCCAGCGCCCGCCCTTCGTTCGGGGTGAGCTGCGCGGTCTGGATGGCGCGGGCGATACCTTCGATACGGCTCTTGAAATCGCCGCGCATCAGGCCATCAAGGTGAAGCTCGATGTAGCGCTTGTCGCCGTTCCTGCCGAAGAGCTTAAGGTTAAGCTCATCTTCGAAGGCCTTCGCCCATTGACTGATCAGATGTTTGACCAGGTGCAAGTCCTGCTGTTCGACGTTCGCGAACGTGCCCTTGCTCAAGTCCTGAAGGAAGACGGGCGGCATCTGCCATGCCCGCGCGATTTCCTGTATCTGGAAAAGGCGCGCCTCAGTCATCTGCCCTTTTTGTGGATCGAACCCGACCCCATCAAGTTTCATCCCAGCCGGGATCGGCAGGACCGGCGATTTATTGATGTTGGCAAATTTGATCGCGCGATCGATGTCAGCAGACGCGCGCTTCATCGCGGCGTCCCCTTGCGGCAATGGGCCGGAAAGAGCCAGAGGTGGAACACCGCCGCCAGCAAAGAAATTTGAGCCGTAATCGTTCATAGCAAGGGCAAGCTGGATTGCCTTTGCTGCCATAGTGACTGGCCCGTAATGCGTGAGCTGGTCAGCGCGAAGCATGAACGGGATGTCTATAACATCCGTTGCGGGGTATTCCTTGCCATCACACAGGTAGATGGTGCGCCCGGCGCGGCGCTTTATTGCCGTCTTGGCCGGGTTCAGCGGCCATATTGCTTCGATTTCCCTGCCGTTACGCTCGATCCATGCAAGACCTCTACCGCCCGTAAAGACCTGCTGCCAGAAATACTGCCAAAACTTAAAGCCGCCCATTTCGTCGTTAGGCGCTCCATGCAAGGTCGTCGCTGTCTTCCCCGTCAGCTTTTTCGGCCCCTTCTCTGTTCGCCGATAGGCATGGCGCGGAACGGCAGCCATAGTGCGGGACAGAAATGCGACCGCAGCCAGAACAGCGGGAACGGATAGGGCGCTGGCGATGGTGACGGATGGCAGATTGACAGAGGACAGGCCGAAGAACGCCATAAAATCGGCGGTTTGCGAAACCGGAACGGTCGGGCTCTCGATACTCGCAGACCGCTGCTCACGCCCAAAGTTTAAGCCGAAGAGTTTCATCAGTTCACCAAGCTAAAGTTCGGGTCATCCCATGGGGAGGAAGGCGCAGACGGCTTTGCCCGGCAAAGCGCAATGCCAACTGACATCGCTTTCGACACCATGCCGTCGATGCGGCCGAAGGCGGTTTCCTTATCGAACATCCGGTGTCCGGTGCGGTTCTCGGCGTAGACGACACCGGCGGCGCAAAGGTCCAGCATCGGGTTCGGATCGATCTGTATCCGCTGCTCATAAAGAGCGTTTTCCAGCATGTTGATGCTGTGAGGCATCCACAGATAGATTTCCTGCTCGCCCTCCGGCGCGCCCTTGTCGCGATCAATCACCCGCTTCTGAAAACCCTGCGGATGAATGATGAGAGGGAGGGACTGGCCCTTCTCCGACAAGCTTTCCGAAAGCTGCTCAAGGCCGTATTGGTCGGCCGCGATTTCGAGCGGTGCGAACTTAGCGTTGAGTTTCAACAGGGCATCAGCCAGCCAGGGATATTTCAGACGCTGACCGGGAACCGCTTCGATATACCCCTGATCGCGCCATAGATCATAGGGCGCTTCGTCAGTTCCAGCCCGATCCCGCAGCGTGTCGGCAGGCGTCCAGAACCAAGTTTTCGAGGCGAATATTTCCGCATCCTTGGTCGGGTCCAGCACCCATGTCAGTGTCAACGCCGTGAAATCGCGCGTCCTCGAAAGGTCAAGGCCGCCATAGCATGGGTAGTCACCCGCTATCAGCTCCTCAAGATCAACCGGCTTCTGGCACTTCATCCACGCTTCGCGCTTGATGGCGGCATTGACGGATTGTGTCCATTCGCAAAAGTGCAGGCGGGCAATGCCGTTGCGCTTGCCGGGCATCATCCGGGCCTGATTGACAACGCCTTGCAGATACTCCGTCGTCACCGTCACATCGAGCAACGGGTTCGCCTTCACCCAGCACGAAGGATCGTTCTCCCAATCGTCGCCCTCATCGAGCGAGCAGACAAACGAGAACGACGTGTCGTCCTGCAAGATGCCGGCGGCGACTTTCACCGCATGCTCATGCTCTTCCCAGCAGATCGATTTCCGATCCGAACCGGAGTTCGTCGCCATCACAAGCAACGGCTGCTCGCGGAATTTGAAACCGCGCTCCAGCATGTCGATAGTGTCGCGGTCGGGATGCTCGTGCACCTCATCGCAGAGTGCGCAGGAAGGACGCGGGCCGGATTGCGCCTTGTCCGAACTGATCGGTTTGAAAAACCTCTTGTCACCGCCCTTGCTGCGATAGGTAAGCTGCCAGACCGGATCGATGCCGGAAGGCTTGATCTTGCGGGCCAGCTCCGGCGATTGCTCACGCATGGCGACGGCATCGCGGAACATGACTTGAGCCTGTTCCTTTTTGGCGGCAGCCGCATAAATCTCGGCGCGGGGTTCACCGTCCGCGACCATCATGTTGAGCCCGATCCCGGCGAGGAAGGGCGACTTTCCGTTGCCCTTGCCTTCCTCGTCATAGACGCGGCGAAACCGGCGCAGGCCTGTTTCCTCCCACTTCCACCCGAAGATTGAGCCGACGCGAAATGCTTGGCTCGGGTGCAGCAGGAACGGGCGGCCTTCGAACTGGCCGCCGTTCAGCCGAAGCTTGGTTTCAAACCAGCGGATGCGCCGCTTCGCCTCGTCCAGATCCCAGAGCAGGCCACGGGCCGGGCCGTCGCGCAGGTCCAGGAGATGACGCCGGCAGGTGTTGCGAATGTGCGGGCCGGCGACGATGGAACCGCGAACGACATCGGCCGCCCATGCGGTAACCGGATCGTCCTCATAGGACACGTCCGGAATTTCAACATCAATCGAATCCATCGTCGTCGCCGAAGTTAAATCCAAGCTGGCCCGCAGCGGCCAAGCCGCGCTCGGCGGCGGGCGTCATACCGAAGTCGCTGGCAAGCGCTCGAATCTGCCGCCATGTTTCGTTGAGCTGCCCGACCTCCGGCCGGCTCTTGAGCTGCGTGCCGTTGCGGGTCTGGCTTTCGTAGGTTTCGCCCTTGTCGCCGACATCGACGTAAAGCCGTTCGTGCCGGTCGATGGTCTTGCAGAGCAGCGCGAACATGAACACGTTGCCCTCATTCAGCCGGGCCTTGCGCGGATCGCAGAGCGGCGGGGCGAGGCGATCCCAGATCGCGGCGACGGTGAAGGTCAGGCCTTCCGGCTTCAGCTCTTCGGCCCGAGCCTTCGCCCGCGCCTCGAAATTCTGGCCCTGCCCTTCCTCGGGCTTGAGCGGCACAACGTTTTCGGTGGTTGGCCTCCGTCCCTTCATGGCTTAACCCCTTGAACAGAGTGGCTTTTTCCCTCCAATTACCGTTCCCTGCAAAGAAAGGGTTGACGCCGGTGTGCAGGGGAGAGGGCTGGTTCTTTCGACCCTCCCCCCGGCCCGGCGAGCCGGTCGGTCGGAGGGGGTCAGCGGTTCGCGGGGTGGCTTGGATCGGTCGGCCACCCATCAGCCCCGACCGCCGTCGAGAACCCGCGATGCTCTTCGGCCTGCTTGGTCGCGTCGTGATGGGTCTTGCAGAGGGATTGGAACGGGCCGTTCCAGAACTTCTCAGGGTTGCCGTTGTGGCGCTCGATGTGGTCGCAGACCGTGGCCCGCGTCACCCGACCTTGCAGCCTGCACATCCGGCACAAGGGCTCTATGGCCAGTTGATGCTTCCGGATTTTCTTCCAGCGTGCCAGCCCATACCAGGGCCGCCAAGCGCGTGCCGCATCGGATCGATAATCGCCCATATCTCTAGAAACAAAAAAGGCGACCAATCGGCCGCCTGTTGTCGTCTGCTCATAGCTGTCGCACTGGCCCTGAAACGGTATCCCGAGGCGGGAGCGTCAGAGCGAGGCCGGGGGAGAACATCAATCCCTTGGGAGCATCAAACGCCCCGGTCATCTCGTGATGGTCAATGGCTAATCTCGAATCAGAACACTGTCAATCCCGATCCGCGCTTCCGTCATCCCGCCAAAGAACGGCACGTCAACGACGACTTCACGACGCCGTGACAGCAGTTGGCGCACGGTCACCGTCAGGTCAGCGAACGGGCCGGAACGGATGGTCACGCGCCTGCCGACAATCTTCGGCATGGGTGGCAAGTCTTCGCTATCCTGCTGTTTTCTTTCGCGTTCCACAGCGGATAACATCAGCGCATCCATCAGCCGTTCCGGCATGATGTAGGGCCTGCCACCCTGCATCATCAGCCCCTTCAGCGGCGCAGCGGCAAGCAATCCGGCATAGGCCTCGCTATCGGGAACGACCCGCGCAAACAGATATCCCCGGAAGATCGGCAGAAAGATTTCCACAGCCGGCATCCCCCGACGCGGCGGCTTGCGCCAACGTTCACGCGGGCACCAGCACTCGATTTGCGCCGCGCCGAGAGAATCACTCACGATATCTTCGCGCCCCACACGGCAGGTCGCGACCACCCAACGGCTCGCCGCCTGCCATCCGTCCCGGTCCCGCCGGGCCATCGCCACAACCCGCTCCCGTCCATCCCGCGCCATCGCCGCCGCCGACTGCCGCCCGTAAACGCCAGCCCGTTCACCTGCCGAAAGATCGGCTTCCGTCATCTGGCGAAATTCAAGTTTCTTGCGCACCGGCATCCCCGTTCATGATTTCATTTGCCCGCATTTCGAAGGCCGCAAGCGCCGCCTCCACTTCGACATCCAGATCGCCGCCCCGATCCGCCAGCGCCGGGAAGTAGACCCAATCCGCCGGCCGCTCGATAAACGGCCATCCCCGCCGTTCGTGCAGCCGCCGCCACGCGGCAAACACCTCCATGTCAGGCCTCACCCCGACAAAGCCGGAAGCGGCCGGCATCAACGCCGCATCGCAGAAGAAATCCCTGCCCCGTTGCCGGCTGATGGAAATCATCTCGTTGACATCAGGCCAGCCGGCATCACGGCGGCGGGCGTGCATCAACTCCTCAATCGTCGCCGTGCCGTTATCGTGCTTCCACCGGCAGACGGCGGTCAGCTCCACCGGCTGGGGCGGGCGGAACAGCAACCAGAACCGGTAGGCCATCCAGAGCTTTCCGCAGTATCCAGCCCGCATGCGCTCTGGCCGTTGCGGCGCATTCAGGTTCTCCCAGAGCCGCTTGCGCAGATAGGTGGCGGGCGCGCCGAGGTGATGAAGATCGGCAGAGCGAAGAAACGCGGGCGTCAGGGCAATGCAGGCCTCCCGCTGTTCCGGCAGGAGGTTGAACCACGCCCGCTTCGCTTCGCCGTCGCTGAAATTTTTGTAGTTCGGCCATGTCGGCAGCCAGCCCAGAAACGCAGCGTTGATTTTTCGCCGGTTGCCCGGCGCGTCCTCGCGCGTGTTTGGAGTGTTAATTGGAGTGTTATTATCCTGCGGGCGCTGTTCCCTCACCTTTCGGCCGTCATTTCCCTCACCTTTCTGTGACATTTCCCTCACCTTTCCGCCGTTTTCGCTCCAGCCATCAGGCCACCGGGCCCGGTAGTTTTTCCGTCGCCATTTCTGGCCAGCAAACATGCCGCTGCCGACCTCGAGCCAGCCGGCAAGCTCTGCAACCCGAACGTGCTTTCGCACCGTTTTCTCATCAAGCCCGGTTAGCTCCGCAAGATCGGCGATAGACGGAAAGCAAGAGCCCCCGCCCGCGTCCATGCGCATGCCGAGCATGCCGAGAACCGCTTTCGTATTCGGTCCCAGATCGCTCGCCGCCCAGGCATGACGCCAACGCCACGCTCGCGAGCTTTCGCGCCGTTCCGTCACCAAAATTTCCACTTGAACACCAGCTTCCGGCGAGGATATCCCGCCTCTTCCCGCATCATGGCCCTGATCGTTCGCACCATATCGCTATGCCATATCCGCACCTCGCCGCCGACGCGGATGGCGGAAAGCGCCGTCAGTTCGGCCGTGACATAGGCTTCACCGAGCCGAAATCCCGCGCGTCGGCAGATCACGACAAGCGCCAGATGATCGCGCAGGATCACCTCCAGCGGCACGGATAAAAGCCACTTCGCCCGCTCGCTATGCGTGTCAATCGCGGCAAAGATTTCCGTCACCGGGCAAAGGTTACCGATGAAACCTTTTTTCGCGTTTTCGCCTGTCATCCCGATACCCCCAGAAAGTCGCGTTCACACAAATAATGTGCATATATATGCACAATTACACTTGACGTCTTGCCTGAAATAGTGCATATATATGCACATAAACAAACGGAGAGGTGATGGAGACCAACACAGCAAAGATTATCAAGCGACTCAAAAGCGAGGGCTGGAACCTCGATCGTCACGGCAACGAACACGACATTTACAGCCACCCGGAAAAGGGTTTTGTATCTGTCCCCCGCCACAGGGTTCTTTCCCCCGGCGTGGCCGGTTCGATAGCCAGAAAAGCGGGGTGGGCCAGATAGGCCCACTCTCACCTCACCCAAACAAGGACCGAAACAATGATCCGATATCCTGCCCTGATCGATGGCGAAGCCGGCGCTTACGGCGTCGTCTTTCCCGATATGGATGGCGTGGTCGCCATGGGTTCCACCGTCGATGAAGCATTGATCAACGCGGAAGAATCGTTGCGCGATTATGCGATTGAAACCGAGCGGAGGGGCGAGTCTTTGGCCACGCCGACGCCGCTGGAAGCCGTTGTCATTCCAGAGGGTGCGACGCTGACCAGCGTTCCCCTGATCCGCATGAGCGGCAAGGTGGTGCGCGCCAACATGCAGCTTGACGAGGATGTGCTGTCGTTCATCGACGCGGAGGCCCGCCGCCGGTCGATGACGCGCACGGCTTACGTCAACTATATGACCCGCCGTATCGCCCAGATGGGCGGATGATACGGCAGTCGGCCGCCGATGCCTTCGGCGACCGCCGTTCCCCGTCGCGAACATCATTGCCCGCCCCTCATCCAGAGTTCGTAATCGCCGCGCCGGCTCAGCCACCGTGCCTGCGCGGCGACATCGTCGTTAAGCCTTGTCTTGGATTGGATGTTCAGCAGGAATTTCAGCCGCGTATCGGCCGCCTGCTTGTCGCGCACCGCGCCGCCCGCGCCCTTCAGCTCAAGAAACCTCTGAAACGGCCGCTCATTGCAAAGCATGGCGGCATTGGCGGCGAAATCACCCTCGCGCAACCGCCTTTCCTCTTGCCCGAGCTGCCGGCGCAGATCGGCCAGCGCCTGCGCCGCGCGCCCCCGCGTGCGCAGGAACAGCCGCAGCATATCGAGCGCCCCGGCAATCAGTTCGATTTCGTCGGGCAACGCCTCGGCTGTGAAGGTGCATAGCGGAACCGCTTCGCCAGTCGCCCGCCGCGTCGTCACGGTCACGGCCTTGTCAGCCGCCACCATGCCCCAGCCGTCGCCGTCAAGCCGTTCGGCCACGTCGCTGAGCCTTCCGATCTTTGCCTTGTCCCGCTCCAGCGCCGCCGCGTCCGTCATGCCGCCTCACCCCATTGCGCCGCCATGGCCGAGGCCACGCCGGGGAAGGTTTTGGAACGGATTTTCCAGCGCTCCGGACCGGGATAGGCGCGGTGCACCACAGACCATTTCCGGTGCGCATCCGTGCCCTTGGCAGGCGGCGAAAGCCGGTTGGTCGCGCGCAGGGGAGACAGGCCGCGAAGATAGAACGAAGTCGCCTTGAAGGCCGGATCGCCGAACCACCAGGGCTGCACGGTTTGCGCCGGCTTTTCATAGTTCTGGATCAGCGCCTTTGCGTATTTGTGCATGACCGGGTTTTCAACCGCGATCCGGGGAATAGGGGCGTTCCAGCAGGCGGAAAACAGCGCCGCGCCCACATGCAGCTCCTGCCACATATCCTCAAGGGTCCGGCCGGGCGGCGGCACATGCAGCCAGCGCACCCCGGAATTGCAAAGCCGGGTGCAGGGCGGATGCATGACAGCCAGCATATCCCACCCGTCATCGAGGACGTGGCGAATGTCGCAGCGGATATGACGGTTGCTGCCATCGTCGGCCGCCAGCAGATCGCAGGACCAGACATCATGGCCGAGATCGGCAAAGGCCCGCCGCACCACACCGGAAGTTTCGCAGCCGATCAGGACGCGCATGCAGCACCCCCGTCCAGCATCGGCAAATTGTCCTGCCCTTCCGCAACGCGGGACCGTTCGCGCCGCTCCATGCCTTCGGCAGTCACGCTCAGATGGCCGCCGACATAAGCAAGCCAGCCGTCTTCCATGCCATGGATCGTTAGCCAGGCCTGATCCGCCCCATCCAGCCCGATATTCGGCGCGATGTATTTTTTCTTGTCGGTCTGGTAGGGCCAAAGCCCTTTCCCCAGCAAGGCCGCCTCGCTACGCCCGCCCGGCTCCTCACTGGCCAGTTCCGCCATGATCGTGCGGGCATTCTTCAGGGAAAGCTCTTTGGACTGAAGACGCAGGGACACCGCCCGGAAAATGCAACGGTCCTCGGTAAAATTCCGGGTTTCCAGCAAGCCTTTCCAATGCTTGTCGGAACACAGATCGACAGCATGCAGCCATTGCCAGCGGCTGCTGACATCGCGCCCTATTTCCTCCGGAGCGGCCCATTCGACCCTGATTCCCGCTTTCGCCTCGACATCATCGAGATAGGCGGAAACGTCGGATACCGTCCGCAAGTCGGGATGGCGCAACACCAGTCGGCTTTGCGATCCGCCGAGCCGTTGCGCCGGGATATATTCGACCGGAAACCGGAAGAGCCGGGAAGGAAGCGCGCACGGCAGATTGTTGGTGAGGCCGGAATTAAGCTCCAGCAGAAAACTATTTGCCTCGAGTCCGGAGGAGATAATGGCGGAAAGAACGAGATCCTCTTCCGCCGGCAACGTCACCGATTCCGGCGCAGCGGTCGGAAAGTCCTCCATGTCAGCCGTGCGCGGCTTGCCATACCGCCCGTCTTCATCAGGCCCCTGCACCAGCCCCGCCGCCAGAAACTCCCCGATCAGCGCTTCGGCATCACCATCGCGAACGCCGATTGCGCGCCGCAGCTCGCCCCGCGTGAAGCTTTCCCGCGCCGTCGCCCACGCCCGCGCCTCGTCCCGCCGACCGTCCAACCGCTCTTCCAGCGTGCGCCGCGGCGTTTCCCGCGAAAACTCATCGAAGACAATCCCGCTGGAATGCCCGCCCTCGCCCGGCTCCAGACTGTCGGCATCGCCGTAATCGGCCCAATCGATACGCCGCGTGCGCATCCAGCCATCGCCGCTATAGCTGTCGTCTTCGCCGCGCTCCCAGATAAACCATGCCGTATTCATCCGGCTGGAAGCCTTTTTGCCCTCCCAGCCCTCCCGGTGCATCATCGGCAGGCGGCGCTTGAACACATAGACCCGCGTCGGCGGATTTTCGTCCATGACGAAATTGCGGTCATCGTCGGCAAAGCCGCACTGGAAATTCAGGTTGAGCAGAAGCGCCAGCTTGCGCGGCTTGTGAACCCGCAGCGCATGCGCCACCAGGGCATTCAGGTCTTCGCCATAGGGGAAGTTGCTGACGATATCCGGCCCCTCGCCCGCCGTTTCCGGCCGGCTGTGAAGGAAATCCCCGACCGATTGCGCGGTGCCATCGGCCGTCTTTGCGCCCCGGTCGCGCAGATCGGAGAGGATGACGGAATAGCCGTTCTCCTCCAGAACAGCGGAAATCGCGCCATGCCCGCAGCATGGCTCCCAGATCGTTTCGGAAAAGCTTTCAAACGCCAGCAGCGATTGCGTCGCCACACGCGGGGTCTGATAGAAGTTATCGCCGCGCTCATCCTTGCTGGCGCTGGCCGTGCCGACAGCCGCCCGCAGGTTCGCCCGCGATGGCTCGAAACCATCGGCCACCCGCGCCGCGATCACCCGCTTGATGAAACCCGGCTCTTTCGTTTCCGCTTCCCGCATCGTGCGGATATGGTGCAGGCGCTCTTTCGACAGGCCGAAATTCTCGAGCTTCAAAAGGTTATCGCCATCACCTTTTTTCGGCCGCCCGCGTGCGCTGACGACGCCCGCCTCTTTCGCCCGCTCATATTCGTTGGCAATGCCGATTTCGGCATGCGTTGAAATCTCCAGCGCCAGCCCCACCATCGCCTTTGCCTCGGCGCGCAGATCGTCGTTGAGCTTCATCCGCGCCGCGAAGCTGGAGGCCGCCCGCGCCTGATCATAGGTGGCATCGGAAACGGCGAAGGCCGCCTTGGCGTTTCCCGCCTCGAGGAGCTGACGCGCCAACGCGATTTTCTCGGCAAGCGCCGGCAGGGTTTCGACCGAGGACGGCTCCGGAGTGATCGCCAGCGCCGTCATGTCAGTGCGCCCGCATCAGTCGGTCAAGATAGGCCTGTCCGAGCCCGGTCAGCCGCGCAACCCGCGCGCCTTCGCTGATATGCAGATACCCGGCCTTGCGGCATTCGGCGACCAGGTGTTCGCGCAACGGGTTGATATCGAGCCGACCACCTTCGACACGAGCCGAACGCAGGACAGCCCGCGCTGCATCGCTGATGGGCGTAAGGGACGCTGCTGTCAGGCCGGATTTTTCGGGATTAGGAGCCATTACGCCTCACCTCCCTCAAGCCGTGACAGTACGCATTCACACGCCCGCATCAGTTGGCGCAGCTTCTGCCCCAACTCTCGGCGCTCGGCAGCATCAAGGCGGCCATCAGCCCATGCCGCCCGGGCCGTGCGCCAGATATCGGCCGCTTCATCCATGATCCGCATCGCATCAGCTTCGGAAAGGGGGTTACTTGAGCGCGCCGCATCCTGAAGAGGCTCCAGACGAAACCCCAATTCCCGCGCCATGGCGGAAACGATGACAGGCGAACCGGCCCGCCGATCCGCTTCAACGGCAAGGTCTATCCGGATGAAGTTTTCCGAATGGTCGGGATTGAAGCTGGCATATTTGGAGACGGTCGCCACTGACATGCGCAGCAACTGCGACAACAGCGAAACGCCGCCGGCCAGATCGTAGCTTGCAGCGGTCGCAGCCTTGAGGGCACGCAGCCCGATTTCAGAAAGTGAACGCACGAAACCTCCCCTGAAGTGAAGTCAAGGAAAAAATAAATGGAAATGATTCAGTGCTTGATGCGCCGAAGCGCTCTAGCGTCGGGCTGTTACGAGATCACGGAGGCCCGCATGCCAAGACCATCAGAAAAACCGGCCGGGACGGCAAAGCCGCATCAATCCGCCCCGGCCGGCATATCCCGTGGCGGGCGGTCAGTAAGCCGCCACGGGAAAGGGTTTGCTCTGCCGGCCCAGGGAGGAGGCGGCCGGCAGAGCGTTGCGCGCGCCGCCCAGAGGGGAAACGGCGAGCAGCAAGGGAAAGAAGTCGTGAAATCATTCGATGACCTCCGAAAGAACACCATGGGCGGGGCGCTCGACACTGGCGGGCCATTCCGCACCATCAGGCCAATGCATGGAAATCCAACCCATGGCCCGCTCAAGCCGCCGCGTGCCTATGTCGGCACCAGCCCGCACTTGCCCGATCCGTTTGCCATCATTGAACAGCCGCGACGATAGTGTCGCCTCCGCGCAGCCAGTCGCTTCGCAGTAGCATTCAACCATCATCAGGAATGAGCCGATATAGTGCATGCCTTTGTATGCGGTACATGTACCGCGTTGTCAACGGCATATGTACCGCTATCCGCCATCCATAAGCACGGTAATAATACCGCATGACAGAGAAGCTAATAAACCAAATCGTTGAACGAGTATTGGAGCGCGCCGAGCGGCTAGGCCTGTCGGAGCGGCAGGTAAGTCTTAGCGCAACCGGGAAACCCGACACGATCCGCAATTGGCGCGGCAAGGGCGTGCTTCCCCGCCTAGACACGCTGATGCTGGTTGCCCGCGCACTGGATACTACACCCGAATGGCTGGCATTCGCGGCGGGCGACAACAGCGTAACGCGCGTTCCGAAGATTTCATTCGTCCAGGCCGGACACTTCGCTCAGACGGATACAATAACGTCGGCTGATGATTTCAGCCATAGAATTGAAATTGCTCATCTACCGCCGGGCGATTGGTATGCTTTCGACGTGGAAGGTGACTCCATGGATCGTATTTCCCCGCCCGGCTCGACCATCATCGTCAACCGCTTGAACAAGGGCCTTGTATCAAACGCCTGCTATGTCGTTCTGGACGGCGAGGGCGGCTCGACCTATAAGCGTTTCCGCGCCAACCCGGTGAGGTTTGAGCCTGTTTCTACCAATCCTGCGCATGAGCCGTTCTATCTTGATGAGAGCGGCATGCCGGAGATATTTGGACGGGTTTTTACCACGATGTTGAGGCTTTGAGACAAGCCACACAAACAGTTGATTCGTTTGTCATGTACCGCATCTTCAGCGCGGACTTATAAACAATGGCGGTACATGTACCGCATTTTAGATTGACACGGTACATGTACCGCACATAAGTTCCGTCTGTCGCCGGCATTTTCCGGCGATTTGCAAACAAACGGAGCTTCCATGTCCAAACTCAACAAGAAGATCGCCCGCATCGTCGAAGACGAAATGTACGCCCTCTATCTGGAGCGCGGGGCCATGACGGAAACCGGCCTGCTCTGCGAAGGCTTCACGCCCGAGGAAATCGCGGTGCACGCGCCCCAGGTGGCCGCCCGTATCCGTATGGCCGAGGCCGGCGCGGTCGCCTGATGGCGGCCGGAGCCCCCCCCTTTCAAGCAAGGCCGCGCCATGCAGATCAGCGACACCATCACCCCCCTGTTTTTCCGCCGCACCCCGCCGCCGATCCCGGCGGCGCCCTATCATTACCGTGTCCACCTTGCCGACAAACGCGCCATCGACGTTTTCGCCGCAAACGAGAACGACGCGAAACAGCACGTTCGCCGCCGTGAGAATGCACGGATTGTCACCGTCGAATATCGGGGGAAGCTCTGATGGATACCATCACCGCAAAAACAGCCCCGCCACCACAGACAGCCCGCGACCGTTTCGCGGCTGATCTGGCCAAGGTCAATGTAGTTTTGCCCGTGCGCATCGACACCACTTGTCAGGCATCCCTTGTCGATGCCACCGGCCGCGAAGTCCTGACCGTCGATAGCTCGGGCCGCCGCCCCGATGCGGAAGCGTGGAAGCTGGCCCATTGGGTTGTCCTCGCTCTCAACACCTGCGGCGGCTTCCGCCCCGAAACCTGATTGGAACGTCGCCATGGCCAAACTTACCTACAAGCAGAAGCTAGACGCGCTTTCGTATCGCTTCTATCAGGCCGGTCAGTGGACGCCGAAAGCAGGCGACTTCTACACCACCAGCCGCGCCGATCTTGAGCTTTATCAGGTTGTTTCAGTCGAAAACGGCGTGGTTCGAACGCGCTACACCGAAGGCTCTGATACGATTTCCGAATGGCCGGAAACCGGGTTTCTGACGGAAGGTTTCGGGCCGAGGCGGGTATTCGTGCCCGAATGGGTGATTGCCGCTCAACCGTCGTCTTTTGATCACCCTGACGACATCGCTGTCGATGGTTTCTTCGCGGCCATGAAAGCGAAGCTCGCCAAGAAGCGCGATGACGGCCGAGGCGGATGGGAAAATAAGGACGAATGCTCGGCGGAATTCCTGTCCCAGCTCCTGCGCGAACATGTAGAAAAGGGCGACCCAATCGATGTTGCCAACTTCTGCATGATGCTCCAGCAGCGCGGCGAGCGCATCGCCCCCCTGCCACCCGCTGATCAATGCCCGATTTGCCTTAAGGCGTTGTTGTCCAACGACATCTGCGCAACGGATATCGAAATGGGGACTTGCCACGCTGCATGCTTGGAGGGTTCGCCAGTAGTAAGTCTTGAGACCGGCGAACCAATCCCGGACGGCAAGGTAACAACCTTCCGCTTTGGCGAGGACACCCTGCCACCCTCGCATCAAACGGCAGCCCCTCTCGGCGAATTTCGAGACGAGGCAGAACTCAATGAGTTCCACGCTTGGATTGAGGCTGGGAAGCCGAAGGTGTGGCCACCTGCCAAAGAAACGGCAGTGGGCGATGATGCCGTAAAGGACGCTGTCGCTATTCTGCAAACAGCCGTGACCGGGAACTGCGATCGCAAGAACCGC
>JAVBSF010000253.1:0-8234 GCA_031556925.1 Pararhizobium sp. | reverse complement strand
GGATGAAGGCGTCCCGCCAGGCTGGCGTATCCGGTGCGAAGCTCGCGCCGGTGATCGTCACCAGCCGCCCGCCGGGCGCGAGACGCACCAGCGCCGAGGCGATATGGCGGAGGGCGGCGTCGGCCACGCGGCCCTCGACATTGGCCAGGACCGAGAACGGCGGGTTCATCAGCACCACGGACGGGACCAGGCCGGGATCGAGGTGATCGTCGATCTGCGCCGCGTCGAAGCGGGTGACGGAAATGGCCGGAAAGAGGGAGGAGAGAAGTGCCGCGCGCGTCTCGGCCAGTTCGTTCAGAACCAGTGTGCCGCCGGCGATCTCGGCGAGGATGGCCAGGAGCCCGGTCCCGGCCGAGGGTTCCAGCACCCGGTCGGCAGGTGTGATGGCGGCGGCAGTGGCGGCGATCAGGCCAAGAGGGATCGGCGTCGAGAACTGCTGGAAGGTCTGGGCTTCTTCGGAGCGGCGGGTATGCGTCGGCAGAAGCCCGGCAATCTTTGCCAGCAGCGGCAGGCTTTCGGCCGCAGAGCCGGATTTACGGAAAAGCGCCTTTCCGTACTTGCGCAAAAACAGGACGGTCGCGGCCTCGCAGGCATCATAGGCGGTTTTCCAGTCCCAGGCGCCGGTGGCGTCAGAAGCGCCGAAGGCGGCTTCCATCGCTGCGCGCAATGTGGCGGCGTCGACGCGCTGGCCGCTTTCGAGATGGGGCAGCAGCAACCCCGCCGCCGCAAAGACAGCCGCAGCGGTGTCGCTGTCGGAGGCGAGCGGAAGCGGCGCGGTAGCCTGAGCCACCGCAGATGCGGAAATCATGTTCATGGGAAGAACCTCGGGAGAGCGGGACAGGATCGAGCCGCGCGGCGCTCTCTCTCGACCGCACCAGCTCAAAACCGTCCTGACCTCCCTCTGCCTCTCAAGAGGTGAGCGTGTCTGGCTTGCCAAAAGTGTCCCAACGTATGGCCGGGCGCTCGTTGACGGCCTGAAAAATATCTGATCGGCCGCTTTTCGTCGCGGCAGGAAACACACTAGAGCATTTCCAGCCGAGGCGTGGTCGCTTCGGTGTCGGACAATGCAGCAAAAACAAAAAGATAGAGCATTGAAAGTGATCCCGTGTTCACCGGAAATGCTCTAGTCCCTGTCAGCCAAGCGAAAACCCGTTCGGTCCACTGCTCAGTCCGGACGTAATACTTACGGGAGCTCATGCCATATGGTATTGCTGCTCCGTTCATCTTCGGCCCTGTTGCAGAGCAGATTTCCGATTTTTCGTTGCACGCACCGTGAGTATTCATGACCAACTTTCTTAAAGCTGCTAGTGCCTCTCTGTTCATGGACAAGGTCAATCGGTTGCGTTCGGCTTTTCACGCAGCTTGCGCGCCCTTCCATGCAGAGCTTGAGGCCCTGGAGACCAAACACGCTGAACACGCCGCGCAGGTGGAGGCTGGAAGCGCCGTGTGGGAAGAGTTTGACCCCGAAACCGGCTCTGGGTGGAGCTATGGAGAGGTCTTGGCTGAGCGGCGCGAAGACGCTGAAGATGCTCTCTTGGTGATTCGCAAGGCCTTCGTCATGACCGCCTATCACCTTTGGGAGCGAGGCGCCCAAAGGTGGGGGAAGTCGGACAAATCTCATAAGGAACTGGTCAAGGCGTTGGAAAAGGCGGCGATCAACGTTGATGATCGCCTCGAGGAGCTGCACCTGCTCGTCAATTGCCTCAAACACAACAGTAAAACTGGCACTAAGCTGATCGAGAAGCGGCCATCTCTTTTCGCGACCGACTTTGATCCAGATGCTCTCCATCCAGTCACCGGAAAGCCCTTCTCGCGGATCAACTGGGCAGACAACATCGTCCTCACGGACGCCGACGTTGACGACTATCTGGACATTGTCCGCAATTCGGCGCCGAAATGACCGGTCACCCAAGTCGAAAAAGGGCGGTTCTGGTGATCGGCGCCGGCGCTTCAATCGAATATGGAGCGCCCTCAACCTATGACCTGACGGCCGAAATCGAGCGGAAGGTCATGAACGACGACTGCATGAAATACTGCGGCGCCGACAAGGCTTTCCAGTTTATCAAAGGTCAGCTTGAGGGTTACCTTCGCCAACCTAGCGATGTCAATTTCGAGCACATTTATCATTGTGCCCATGAGCTGTCTTATTTGGGCACGCCAACTGCTCAGGCGATCAACGAGTACCGTCCTCTCCTGCATCCCTTCCTGGAGCTCAAGGACGGCCTATCCGCAGACGCTCTACGGCCACTCTGCGACAAGATCGTTGATGTAATCTACACGACGATCTCGATAGCTTGCGGCGCCAACCAACTCGATCTGAGACCGCTTTCTCGCTTTATCGAAGGTCTTCAGGGCGATTTCGTCACTCGCGTCTATACGACGAACTATGATGACTTCATCCTTCAAGCTGCACCAAGCCTTTATACCGGCTTTCCGCAAGCCCCCTCCGGCGGCCCCAAGAAGTTCGAACTCAAGGAGTTTTGGGCTCACGAGAATGATCACGCAGTGTTTCATCTGCATGGCGCCGTACATCTTGGATTCCCTTATCCCTCACCGCCCGACAGCGAGATCGGTGACCTCTATTGGTTTGACGATCGCGCAGAAGCTTTTCAACGTCGGTTGTTCCACGGGAGCGATTTCTCTCGCATGGATGGAACGCAAGTCATGCGTACCTCGCTCATTACCGGACTCGACAAGCTCTCGCGGCTCCAGCAGCGCCCGCTTTCCCACTATTACGCTGCCCTCGGCCGTGACCTGATGCAGGCCGACGTGATTTATGTGATCGGTTCGGGGCTTACCGATCTTCATGTCAACACCTGGCTGCGGGAAGCGCGAGCCACTCGACCCGCCCCACCAATTATCGTTGTCGACAAATGGCGCGAGCCTTTCCTGCAAGCGACTGCCTGGGATAATGGTCGCAAGGAAATCCATCTGTGGCACGACCTTGGAATCTTTGCCAAGGGCCCATTTGGCGGCACACATTTGGGGCAGGCTTGGACATTGTCGCTTGATCGAACATCGGCGATCTGGGACCAGGGTTTCCAAGCATTTCTGGCGGCACCGTCGGAGATGAAAGATGTATTGAACCAGATTCACTAAGCTTGAGCGGTTGGTGATGGGGACGACAAAAGAGGGGAGTGCCATGGCCAAAGCACCGAATATGCCACGCCGGCTGTACAAATATCGGGGCTTCAGCAATCTGACGCTTGAGTCTCTGGTCGCCGATCAGGTTTGGTACGCCAATCCGAGAACCTTCAACGACCCCCTCGACACGCAACCGACGCTCAACACCGATCTTGACATTCAGCAGCTAGAAAAAGTGCTCAGCCGTCTCGTTGAAAACCGAGTCCGCGCGGAGATGTCTGGGGCTGCGCGGACGATGAGATACAGCGGGCCCAAAACTCTCGATCATATCGAGCTGGAGAGCCGTCGGCGCTCCGAACTGCTCATCGCAGATATCGCCTACAACGCCACCAATCCGGACTACGAATTTGACGATCCGCATGCCTCTCTGCTCGGCCAATATCTAGGCGACGAATTGCTGCGTCAATACGACAAGGGCATCATCTCTCTTGCCAGCCGATCGACGTGCCCGCTAATGTGGAGCCACTACGCAGATCAACATAATGGCGTCTGCATTGGTTACTCCGTTCCCGACCGAGCCATCAATGATATCCATCGGGTTGAGTATGGTGGCAGTCGGCTCGTTGAGGCCAGCGACATTGCCAAGATGCTTGACGGTGACGATGTCGCTCGCAACAGGGTGGATCGGGCGGTATTGCTTCGCAAAGCCCGAGACTGGCGGTATGAGCGTGAGTGGCGCATGATCGGGCCCAGAGGCCTGCAAGACTCTCCTCTTGAACTTGAGGAGGTAATTTTCGGTATGCGTTGCAATTCAGCTGTCGCCTATGCCGTCGTCAAGGCGCTCGAAAATCGCGGCCGACCGGTGAAGTTCTTTCAGGTTTACCCGGAGCGTGGCACGTTCAGGCTCAACAAGTCCCCACTTAACATTGATGAGCTGGGCGCGTACTTGCCAAGGCGAATGCTGTCAGTCTACGAGGCATTTGAAGAACTGGATGACCCTGATCCCCCGCTCACTTAGCCTGTGTCTTGACCTCAGTCAGCAGACTTTATGCCGTGCAAATTGGGTCAAAGTTCACGAACCGCGTTTCGGGTTCAAAGACAAACTGGATCTGCGAGGATCCGAGATTTGAGCGCGCTTGTCGAGTGAGGTCTTGGTGAGCACCGTAGAACGCGCTGCTAGCCGCGTCATTGAGTTCGGAGATTTGCGCCTTGAGATATGCCGGTACGACAATCTCCGGATCGACCTGTTTGGGATACAACGCCGGAAAATCCGGACCTTTGGGGCGCTGTAGACCGCGACTTTTCTCAGAAAATCATTGGCCAGGGCAAGAAGTTCGTGCGCCGCACCGTCGAATGCGATGCGTGAATGTGGGAATGGCAGGCAGATCTTCATCAGCCGAAGCGGCTGCCGGCCTCGGTGAACGTATATTCGTTGGCTGCGATGGTCTCATCCACCGCCTCGTCTGAGGAAAGGTAATCGTATTCCCGCTCAAGCTGGCGGTAGAGCCAGCGGGCCAGATCGCGCAGCACCTCGGTCACGACTTCCTCGGCATCCTCGGTCATGTCCTGCCATGTCGGGCTGTCACGCTCGACCGAGATGGACATGCAATATTCGTGATAGTGGTGCCCCCGATGGCTGGCCTCGGCACGGACCTGGTAGAAATTGCGCCGTTGCACCGCCTGAAGCGCATCGGCAATGCGATGAAGCCCGGTATCCTGCGGCGCGTATTCCCTGATCTTACGCGGAGCTTCCTTCCGGTAGGAATAGAAGGCCTCGAAGCAGGCGCCATCACCCTGCTTCCAGAACCCGCGAAACCAGATGCAGGCTTCCTGCCGGGTGCCGCCACCCATGAGGCGGACAGCGCGGGTCTTCAAACAAAGCCCAAGGATATCCGCGATCCGCTGGAAATCCTCATAGACCGCATCATACCAGTCGTAGTCGAACCCGCCTTCGCGATACCAGGCGCGCGCCTTGTCTTTGGCCGCGTCCGAAAGCTCGTCCAGCCGATAGACAGTGGTTTCGATGACCTTACTCATCGGGATTTCCTCCGTCCAGGACGATCTCCAGCCAACTGCCGCTATAGATCCAGTCCACAGTCTCGCCAGTGGCGAGATCGAGGGCATGCGCGCCACCACCGAAGGCGTTGACCCTGGCTTGCGAGCAAGTAGTCGCATACTGGAAGCCCCAGAGGCCAGACAGGCCGAACTCTGCGGCGCAGCGTTTGACGAACTGGATGACATGCTCCGGATCGCCGGTCTCGTCGTCGCGTATCCAAAGCTGCGTGCCGCCGTGCTCGGTCTGGATCGACAGCAGGAAACCATCCGACGGCGGGTCTTCGGTGTCGTTTTCCTCGGACAGCGCATTGTAGAGATCGAGGGCGCGGGCCGCGTTTTCGGGGGTTCCTACATCGAGCAGGCAGGAGAAATGGGTGTAGTAGTTGGCCATGTCAGGCTCCTGAAACGGGAAAGCCCGGCGCGAGGCCGGGCTGAGTGAATGGGGATGGGGTGAGAGATCAGGCGGCCTGCGGAAGCGTGAGCAGCTCGGCCGCAGTTTCCCGCCAGAAGCGATCGACCAGCCGCGCTTCGAGCAAGCTGGCGCGGTAGCGCAGGTCGCGGGCCGATGCGTGATCGCTGCGCCCCTGCGTGGCGAAGGCCATGCCGCGCAAGCGGCTGGCTTCGAGCACGATCTTGCGCGCCTCGGCATCGGAGGCGACGGGCTGTTGCCAGAGGATGATCCCGGCCCGGATTTCTCCAGCGAGGACAAGGCCAAGTTCCCGGTCCTGGATGACGGCCAGACGCGGGCGAAAGCGCAGCGCCTCGTCCGCCCCGGCGTGGATGTCGCCCCGCGACACGCGCAGGGCGGCAAGGGTCATGGCCTCTTCGGGGGACGGGCATTCGCCAAGCGGGATGGAACGGTCGAAACCGCAGGCATCCATATCGGCGTCATAGCTGGCGGTGCCGATGCAGGAAATGCGTAGCGGGAGCTTTTGCGCGAGGCGGAGACGGGGAAGCACTTCGGCGGCGAGGATATGGCCGATCGGCCGGAAGCTGTCATAGCGGGAAAGGGTCATCGGGGTTACTCCATGACGGGCGCCGGGAGCCTCTCTCTCCGGCACTCAACCCGTCACGGAAAACCGCCCGCACTCTCACTCTATCTTGCCGGGACATGACCCGGTGCGATTTCCGGCGATGGGCAACCATTGCAGGCCGGAAGGCCCGGACGCGTCGCGCGCGATCCGGGCCGTCGTGGCGAGGCGCTTTCGCGCCTCAGCCGAAGGGATCAAGCTCCAGCTTCACCATCTCGTCATCGCCATCGAACTCGTCGGCGGGCATGGCGCCGTGGGTGCCGTCCCCGGCCTGGAACACAACGATCGAAACCATCAGCGTGGTGGCGAGGCTGGCGGCAAAGGCGATGGCATCTGCATAGGACATGGGTTCCGGCTCCTGTCTTTTGGAGGCGGGGGACCATCCCCCGCGCGACAGGCGCCCGAAGTGTCCGACCGGATCTGCAATCACCCTCGTGCGTTCGGCTCGTCCGAATCCACGAGGGCGGCACGCTCGCGTAAGCCGACCCTTCACGGGTTGATTGACAAGGAGACGGTTGGACCAAGGTTTGCGAATGGAAGCGGGGGTGGTGCTTTGCATCCGACAGGTGCCGGATACCCGTCGCAGATGCTTTCGCCGCGCCAGCCTTGCGGCCATGCTGGCATCAGGATCATGTTCCTTCAGGCCGGGGGCGGCATCCACGCCCCTCACTGACGATGGAAGAAGCCGGGATGGTGAAGCTGGAGCCTGATCCGTCGCGGCCCTTGCCGTGACCACGACGATCTTCGCATGAGGCGGCCGGACCTTCAGTCCCAGAGCCCATCGGCGATCTCGCGCGCGATCATGGCGCGGGCCTTCATCATCACGTCGTCGCCGGAAGTGTCGATGTGACCATAAAACCGTGCGCGGGCGCCATCTGCGTGCCAGTCCGCATAGCGGCAGTATTCGCGGGCATCGAGGCGGAAGACCCGCATGTCCTCGGCCCAATGGGGCTTCGGCTCCACGACGACGGTGATGCCGTCGCGGCTTTCCTCCCATGGCAGCGAACGCTCCGCGGGAGGATTGCAGCGATCATCGGCGAAGATTTCGTCGAGACTTGTCATACCGCGCCCTCGTCTTCCGGGGGCGGAGCGAGGTGCGTCGGGGCAGCGGCATCGGAATGGCTGTCGTCGACATCACACATCACCGTCGAGAAAAACTCGTCGCCACGATCCAGCATCCGGCCGAAATATTCATCTCCGATTTTGTCGTCCGGCGGGGGATTATCGTCATAAGCGTTGCTCCACCATTCCTTGGCGATGTCTGTGCGCCAGTTCAAAGCCTGATCTCTGTCGAGAAAAACACGGACATCCGTGCCATGCGGGTGCTCATAGATGGCAACATGAACAGACTGCGGGCCGTGATCGTCACGTGCGAGGTTGGTGTTGTTGGATGGCATGATCATTCTCGCTCCTCAAATGAAAGCGGCCCGCGATCCTTCGATGGCGGGCCAGATGGATGGGAAAACGTGCAGGTCAGGCGATAGACCGGCCTTCGATGGCGTTCATGTTGGCCATGCCGGGGGTGATTTCCTCAAGACGGGCGCGAGGATATCCGGCCTTTGCCAGCCAGAGTTCGGCGGCCTCGCGGTTCTCCGCGAGGTACAGCAGTTCGACGCCATCGGTGACGTCCTGAATAACGCGGACCTGACCTGGTTGTGGGCGGTCAATCACCCGGAACGTCAGATCGCTGTCGATGCCATAGCTGCGCATGATGGTGATGAGGATGACACCACGTTCACCGAAGTCGCCTTCGTGCAACGTGAAGGATGGCGGTGTCGAATATGTCGGGCGCTCGCGGCCCGGAGTCTTGCGAACAAGGCGGCCAACGCCATTGCGGGATTTCCACGCAGCGAGCTTCTTGGTGAAGCGTGCAGGCGGCTTCGGCTGGCCGTTGGAATATTCCACGAGCGAGCCGAGAAGCGCGACATCATAGATAAGGGACGCGGACATGATGTGATCTCCAGAAACGAAAACGGCCCGGCGTTCTGCCGGGCCTTGGGGGAAGATGAGGAAAACGGAACAGCCGAAGCTGTCCCGTCATGGATGCGTCATTCCGCGGCAACC
>JAVBSF010000378.1:0-5943 GCA_031556925.1 Pararhizobium sp. | reverse complement strand
TCCGCCGAAATGACGGCCGGCATCATTGCCGACGTGCCGCGCATCAAGCCGGCTGTAAAGGTTGCGCGACCTTCGACATCGGTCGTGGCCGTGCCCAGCACCTCATTGTTCTTGGCAAGCAGGCTGAGCTTGATACCGGCCATCGGCTTGGCGCTGGCAAGCGAGCGGGCAAAGACATTCAGACCATCGCTGCCGGCATAGGTGGCAAGGCCGATATCCGAAACGAGGAACCATTGCGTGGCGCGCGTATCCCATTCATTGGAAACGCCGGTCGCGGACACTGCCGTCAGCACATAGACACCCGGCTTGCGCTTCGGCAGCACCTCGTCGACGGGGAAGGAGGTCACGACTTCCTTGTTGAGTTCCGGCGCGACATCGATCGCGCCTTCCCAGACAAGCTCGCCGTTCTGCTCGCTGATCTGGTCGGCGCTGTAGCCATCCAGCTGCGTCAAAAACTGAGAATTAGCCATTAGCGGCGCGATGTTGCGATCGCCGATGCGGTAGAGCTTCAGGTTGGCGCTCGACGTGTTGACCGAAACGATCGGAATACCGCGCCGTGCCGTCGAGGGCAGAACGAAGCTGTCGCCGGTAAAGCGCACCATGGCCGAGCGATCCGGCACATAGAGATCGAATTCGACATTTTCTTCCAGCGGCTCATCGGCAATTGACGACGGCAGGCCGCGACGAAGGGCGAGCTTGTAGCGCTGGCCATGATCGAGCCCTTCGACGCAAATCTGCGATCCCGTCGCTTCAAGCGCTTTCGGCGGCTCGCCGTTCAGGCTGACATAGGGCGTATAGTCCACGCCAAGTTTGACCAGCGGCTCGGAGAAGGTGACGCAGGCGCGGGGCATGGCGCTGTCAGCATCGATCGTATGCTCGGTCACGCGAAAACCTTCGCGGGTGCGCAGGTCGAGATAGGCGGCGCGCACCGTGCGGGCGTTCACCAGCGCTAGGCTCGCCTTGTAGGCGTCCAGCGCCGGGCGCGCATTGCCGGATTGCTGAAGCGCGAGCGCCAACACTGAGAGGGCATCCGCGCGGGCCTGCGTCGTGCGGGTCAGCTGATAGCCGTTGAGCGCCGACAGCGACGCCTGCACGGCGACATCGGTGTTGTTGAGGATGCGGTTTGCGGCCCGCGCCGTCTCGATCCAGAGATCGGCATCTTCAGGCTCGATGGCCAGAGCGCCACGAAAGGCAAGAAGCGCCGCATCGATATTGCTGTTGTTCAGTTCGCGACGCCCGGCGGCCTTCAGGCTTTCGAAACCGCGCGTCTTCTGGTCCTCGGAAAGTTCGAGGTTCTGCTTGACGACCCGCGCATCGGAGAGGAGCTGGTCGGAGATGAAGGGCAGCGCCGGGGCCGCACCGATATCCTGCTCCCCGCTATCGGCTTCCACCACCTTGCCGCCGATGGCGCCGGCAAACCGGTTGACCTGATTGAAATCGGATTTCAGGAAGCACCATTTTACCTTGGGATTATAGGTGAAGGCCTTGCAGGCGCTATCCGCGAGGCAAATATTTTCACAGTCGGCGAGGCTGAGATTCTGCTCGGTTCGCAGGTCGAAGCCGAAATAATCGCTGTCCTGGCTTGTAATCACATGCCGGTCGGCTGCAAGCGAAGGACCGGCCGCGAGGGCGATCACGAAGGTAAAGTTCCGGATAAGCGTGCGCATTGACATTTGTCCTCCACCGCTGCCGTTTTCGACCTGCCCGCACTGTTGGAGGATCGCCTCCATTTGTCAACGGACCGCGGAATAACGGTTCTCGTCGTGGCTTTATTCGCAAGCGCTATAAAATCTCCGGACGTATCTGAGGAACGTCCTGGCCTCTTATTCGTTGTAGCCCGTTGCCCTCAGGAGAACCTCCATGCGCGTCCTGACGATCCCTTTTATCATTGCCGGTCTCTCGCTTTCTTCCGCCCCTTCCGTCGCCGCCGACGAGGCGGGTTATCTGGCCTCGCTGCAGGGCAGCCTGAAGGGGAGCGGCTTTGCCAAACTCAGAACCAATCGGGGAGCCATCAATCTCACCTGTTCCTTCCGCTCGGTGGCACAGAAATCGTCCCTGTCGTTGTCGGGCACCTGCCGCGGCCTCGGGCTTGTCACACGTCAGATCGATGCACGGCTCGATGTTTCCGGCGCGCGCTATCGCGGCACCTATACGGGAGCAGCCAGCGGGCCAGCCACACTCTCCGGCCGACGCTCGGGAGAGACGATAGAGTTGCAGGTGAAGTGGTCGAAAGAAATCAACGGCGACAAATCCGCCAATATGCGCATTGAGCGGACACGCGGAAACGGCATCCGTATCCTGACCATCGACCGCGATCCCGAAAGCGGAAAATCCGTCGTGACATCGCAGATCGATCTGAAACGAGGTTAAGCAGGTCCAGACCGGCATTCCCGACCGGAAAGCGCTAAGGCTCCAACGACGGTGCTATCCAGCGCGCAACTGCGGCAGGGAGCGGGCATCGATGAGGCGGGCTGCTGCATAGGCCTGGGTGACGATCTCCGGGACGAGATCGATATCCGGCAGCGATCCTAGGCCGAGCGGGCCGATGGCATAGAGCCCGACAGGCCGGTTCTTGGGCCCAAGCAATTCCCCGTCCGGATTGACGGCAAGACCGAGATCGAGTTCGTCCGTCACCACGAGGCCTTCCTTCAGCAGACTGGCAATGACGGGTTCGCTCAGATCGGGTGCAAGGCATCGACAATCGATGATTTCGCTGACGGCAAGAAGGCTTTCGTCGGTTTCTCCTGTCCAGCGCACGCGAAGACCGGAAGAGGTGGTCGCGATCGCCGTGCCGCGCCGAAGCTCCGTCTGGCCCGAGGCCAGTTCCCGTTCGAGCCGCGCATGCACATCCGCCGGCAGCCGGTTGCGGTGCGCGTCGTAGATGGAGCGCAGATGCCGGTTGAACTGGCGCTTTTCGCTTGGCGGCAGGGAAGCCCAGAGCGAACGCGCCCGCTTCCTCAGGCCGTTCATCGTTGCCTGCCAACTCCAGCCGTTTTCTTCGGCCTCGGCGCAGGCGTCGCGGACGAAACGGACGATCTGGCGCAGGTTCGACGGCATCGGATGGTTCGGGAAGACGGCGTCCGCCGGAAGCCGCGTATGCGGTTGCGGCAGGAACCCGCGCCGGGAAACGATGGTGATGCGCCCGCGAAAACCGCCGTCACGCAGTTGCAGAACCTGATCGACGGCCCGCAAGCCACTGCCGAGCACGGCGACATGCTCGGCTTCGTTGCCGCCCCGCGCGAAGGTTTCCATGACCACAAGCCGGGATTCCGCCCTCCTGCGGCCGAAACCCGTGGCGAGCACCACATCATGGAACCGCGCCGTGTCGCCTTCCTCGAAGGCGATTTCGAACTGGCCGGATTCGCTGAGCCGCACGCCGGAGACCGCTTCCCCCGTCATCTGAACGGTCACATCCCGCCGCTCTGCGAGCGCCTCGGAGAAGCGCTGGAAGACATAATCGCTGAAGGTGGATTTCGGGACGAAAATCTGACCGAAGCCGGGAATGGCTGCGGAAACAGCCTGCCGGAACGGCGCATTCGCCTGAAGCCAGCGGGTGAAATCCTTCGGCTCGCCGGTCGAAACGGAAAGATCGCGGGCGCGGCTGTTGAGGATTTCCGTGGAGCGGGCCGCAAGCAGGGCCTGCCCGCCACTCACCGTCGGCATCGGATCGATGAGACGAAGACGGAATGGCTGGCTGATCGTCTTCAGGAGCGCAATCGCCATCATCATGCCGGAAAAACCGCGTCCGACTACCGCGACATTCAGAAGATCGCCTTGATACCCAGCAAAAGGCGACGAAAGCCCATGTACCGTCATATCATTCTCCTCTCCGCCCCTCCGGCTGGATCGTTGAATTTCTCCATCGCGAAGCGCGATGATACAGGTACGAAATAGTCTATCGAATTTGTCATCTTAAGCAGATATTAACCTGCTCACAAGCCCCATCTGAAACGTGCCCTTCAGCTAGTGCTGCCAAAGGGCACGGTTGGAGCTACCGGGTCGACCTTGTGGACTGATGGGTCGACATGCGCTTGAGCAACAGGGAAAGATCGACGTCGTCCTCATGCATCGCCCGTTTGCGCAGAAGCACGCACATGACCCGGGCTGCTGTCGAAAAGGTGATTTCATCGAGCGAGTTCTGGCGGTTCATCGGCCGCGTCAGTCGCTCCTTGATTTCGATCAGCATATTGCGGGGCAGAATGTCGGTGCAGGATCGCATATGGTCGAAGACCTCGGCGATGGAAATCCGTTCGCCCTGGAAATCGACCGCAGGCACGAGGTCACCACTTCCCCAGTCGTCGTAAGCTTCCAGCGCATCGCGAAACAGTTGCTGGAGGGTGATCGGCGCGTGGCCGTCGTGTAGTTCAGGCAGTAGAGTGTTCATCGGCATCTCCTTGCGTCAATGTCTGGCGACTCTGCTGTCGACATAGTTCGACGAAATAAAAATGCACGAAAGAATGCAAAGTTCCAAGAGATAAGAATTTAATTTTTATATGGCGAAAAATGCAAAAAATTCTTCCAAATAAATCAAAATGTTATACGCGACGAAAAGTAACGTGACCGGCGTGTTGGCGCTGGTCACGGGTGGATTTCGATAATTTTAAACGCTGGAATCGGCGCGCTTTCAGTGCAACCCGCCGACACCGAGGAGGCGCTCGACGGCATCGTGATCGGCCGTCAGATTCTTCGGCGTGCCACTCCACGCGATGCGGCCGCGCTCCAGGACAATCACCTGATCGGCGAAATCGAGGGCGCTCTGGATGCGCTGCTCGACCAGCACGATCGTCATGTCGCCGGTTGCCGCCAGCTGCGAGAAAGCAGCCATCAGTTCGTCGCAAATGACGGGCGCAAGACCTTCCAGCGGCTCATCCAGCAGCAGGACGGAAGGACGGCCGAGAATGCTGCGCGCCGTGGTCAGCATCTGCTGCTCGCCACCGGAAAGCTGCGAGCCGAGATTGCGGCGGCGCTCGAAAAGCCGCGGGAACATATCGTAAGCCTCTTTCAGATCGACTTTCGGCCGGTCTTTCAGGCCGACGAAGAGGTTTTCCTCCACCGTCAGCGTCGGGAAAATGCAGCGCGCTTGCGGCACATAGCCGAGGCCCTGTCTTGCCCGATAGGCGCTGGTGAGCGGCGTCACATCGACGCCGCCGAGCTGGATGCGGCCGTCATAGCGGCGCGTCTGGCCGGCAAGTGTCGCAAGCAGTGTCGACTTGCCCATGCCGTTGCGGCCGAGCAGCGCAAGGCGTCCGCCGGCCGGCAGGGAGAACGAGATGTTTTCCAGCACGCGCGTCGGCCCGTAGCCGGCAGACAGATTTTCGACTTCAAGCGGCGTGGCCGGCATCGGCATAGCTCCCCAGATAGGCTTCGCGCACCCGCGCATCCTTGGTTACCTCGGACGGTAACCCATCGAAGATAATCGTACCGGCCGCCAGAACGACGACCCGCGTGGCAAAGCGGAAAACAAGGTCCATATCGTGCTCGATCATCAGCACCGCGAGATCGGCGGGCAGGTCGGCAAGCGCCTGCTCGATGCGACCCGTATCGCTTTGCGGCACGCCGGCCGCCGGCTCGTCGAGCAGCAGAACCTTCGGGCGCAACGCCAGCGCCATGGCGATTTCCAGAAGCCGTTGCTGACCATAGGCGATCTCGCTCACCCTGCGGTGCATGAGGTCAGCAAGGCCAAGGCGCGTCAGCAAGGCCGTCGTCTCTTCCATGACATCCGGCATCGACAGGAAATTGCCGAACATCCGGCCGGAGCGGCCGTCGCGCTGGAGGACGGCAAGCCCCACATGCTCGGCCGGCGTCATCTCCTGAAACAGCCGCGTGACCTGGAAGGAACGGACCAGCCCGCGTTGTACGCGTCCCGTCGCGTTGATCCCGGTGACGACCTCGCCGTTGAGGCGGACATCGCCGGCATCGGGGCGCAGATGGCCCGTCACCAGA
>JAVBSF010000271.1:0-9436 GCA_031556925.1 Pararhizobium sp. | reverse complement strand
ACCGGCATCGCCGTGATCGTCATGGTGCTGGCGGATCAGCTTGTCCTGCGGTTTGTGCCGCCGCTCCGCAGGGCGTTTTCCTGAAGAAAGTGGCCCGGTGCTCCGTCACCGGGCCATTCGCGATCAACGGCGTCTTCATGCACCGCGCCAGCGGCCCTTGAGGGCTGTAACGGCATGGTCGATGAAGGCGCGGATTTTCGGGGTTTCCGCCTGCCGGTCGAGGTAGCAGGCGTAGAAATCGAAGGGGGCGTGACCGGTGATCGCGCCGGGTTTTCCGGGGTCGCGGTCGAACAGGGGCACAAGCAGGCCCTTGTCGATCAGCGGCTCGCTGATGAAGGCGCCGAGCCTCGCGATGCCGGCGCCGGCGAGCGCCATCTCCGTCAGCGTATCGATATCGTTGCTGACGATCTTCGCCTCGATCGCCGGTTCGAACAGCGTGCCATCCTGCAGAAACGTCCACTGGAACAACCGACCATGCACGGCGAAGCGGTAGATGAGGCAATCGTGATGCACGAGGTCTTCCGGGCTTTTCGGCCGCCCTCGACGGGCGATGTAGTCCGGCGAGGCGCAAAGGATCATCGGCACGGTCGCCAGCCGCCGGGCGATCAGCGACGGTTCCAGCTGTTCGGCAAAGCGCACGCTGATATCCACCCCCTCGCGGATATGATCGACGGCGGCGTCGGTGATGACCAGCTCGACCCGCACCTCGGGATATCTGGCGACGAAGGCGGGGATCAGCGGGGCGATCACATGGCGGCCGAAGGCGACGGAGGCGGCGATTTTCAGGAAGCCACGCGGCGCTTCCTGCAGCGAGGAAACGGCTTCGCTCGCCTGCTCGAGATCGGCGATCACATGGCGCACGCGGTCGTAATAGACCCGCCCGCTTTCGGTGAGACCGAGTTTTCGCGTGCTGCGCTGGAGGAGGCGGGTGCCGAGGCTTCGTTCCAGCCGGGCGATGTTCTGGCTGGCGGCGGCGGGCGTAATGCCGAGCCGGCGGGCCGCCCCGGCAATGCTGCCTTCCTCGATGCTGCGAATGAAACTTTCGACGCCGCGCAGGGTATCCATAATAAAGCCAATCGAATTGAAGGGGTCATTCGATAGTTTTGCTTAATTCTGAGCCTGCTTGCAATGGTCTACCGCTGCCGCCCGCGCGATGGCATTTTCCACTCAACAGATCACGCCGTCGAAGGACCGGACCCATGACCGACATCATCCTTTCCACGCCCGCCACGCGCAGCTTCAAGCTTCCCGCCCGCGCCATGCCGGTCGTCTTTGCCTTCTTCATGTCGGCGATCATGGCGTTTCTGATGAGCGGCGTCATCGTCGCCGCCAACAGCGGCTTTCCGGGCGATTATTTCGCCCGTGTGCTGAAGGCTTACACGATCGCCATGCCGGCTGCTTTCGTCTGCGTGCTGGCGGTTCGCCCTGTTGCCCTGAAGCTGGCCAGCCTCGTGGTGCGCATGCCGGGGCAATGATCCTGCCCGCTGCGGCAAGGCCTCATGCCTGAAGCTTCAGCCCGATCCCCCAGGGATCGAGCAGCGAATGGCCGTCATCCGCGCGGGTGACGGGGATTTCCAGTGTCTCCAGAGCCGCGAGCGCGGCCTGCAGCCCGGCGGGGTCGTTGAAGCGGATCGTGTAGTCCGAAAGGCCGGTCATGCGGCGCTCGCGTTTCGGCGCGCCGCGGGAGTTCCAGATATTGGCGCCGACATGATGGTGATACTTGCCCGAGGCGAAGAAGCTTGCGCCCGGATAGGTCGCCATCAACTCGAGGCCGAGAACGTCGCGGAAGAATGTGTTTGCTTGCGGAATGTCGGACACCTGCAGGTGGATATGGCCGATGGCCGTGCCACCCGGCATGCCGTCCCACGTGTCCTTCGGCGCTTCGTCATAGATCGCCTGCAGGTCGAGCGGCAGTGTCGCCATCCTGACCATGCCGTCCTGCTGATAGTCCCATTCGGCGCGCGGGCGGTCGCGGTAGACTTCGATGCCGTTGCCCTCGGGGTCGCCGAGATAGATCGCCTCGCTCACCAGATGGTCGGAAGCGCCCTGCAGCGGCACGTTGTTGTGGGCGATATGGGCGAGCCAGCGGCCGAGTTCGAGCCGGTTCGGCATCAGGAAGGCGGTGTGGAAGAGGCCTGGCGCATTGCGCGGCGCGACGGCGGCGTTGCCTTCGGTCGTCAGCGTCAGCAACGGATGGCCGTCGATGCCGAGAACGTCGCCCGAAGCCGTCTTCTCGATGGGCCTCAGGCCCATGATCTCCTGGTACCAGGACGACATCATCGGCAGGTCGCGCACGACGAGATGCGAATGATCGACAAAGGCGGGCATGTCGATGGCGTGGGTCGGTTCGGTCATGGCGGTGCTTTCTGCGCTTGCGTGCGTCGCGACGCCGCCTGCGGCAACGGCGGCGGCGGAAATTTTCAGGAAATCGCGTCTGTCGAGGTCTGTCATCGGCTTGTCCCTTTATCGGTCTGGAATATGGCCTTTCGGCCAAGGCGGCGAAAGGCGCGATATTGGAGATGGATCGTTCTCTCTTTGAAGACGATGGTTGTCGACGATAACAACTTGTTATGGTTGCAAGGACGGTCCTATAGTCTCCTTGACCTGCATCAATGCGGGCGGGCGTCCTTCCGCCTAGAAGGGAAGGGAAAGGCCCTGGTCGGTCGAGCCGCCAGCGTCGCGGCAAGCAAAGGAGAGTTTGATGTATTCCAAGATCGTCGTGCCGATTGCCATGGACCAGCTGGAGCATGGGGAAGCCGTTCTCGAACGGGCCAAGTCGCTGCTCGATCCCGGTGGCGAAATCATCATTCTCAATGTCGTGGAAGACCTGAACGCCTATGCGCAGGGCTACATGATCGTCGATTTTCCGCTTGAAGTGATCGATGCCTCCCGCGAGCATGCGCAAAAGTCGCTGAACGAGCTGAAGTCCAAGCATGACGTGCCGGGCCGCGTCGAAATCCGCATCGGTGGGGCCGCGGGCGTGATCAACACCTTTGCCGAAGACGAGAAGGCGGATCTGGTGATCATCGCCTCGCATCGTCCGGGTATGATCGATTACTTCATCGGCTCGACCGCAAGCCGCGTCGCCAGCCACTGCAAATGCGCCGTTCTGATCGACCGTTGAGGCAGCCTCCTTCTCCCCGTAAAACGGGGAGAAGGTTAGGGTGAGGGCGTGTCAATCCGCCGGAACGCCGTAGATCTTGTCGATCGCTTCCTGCGTTCTGGCGCCGAAGCCGCCGTCGATGGGGCCGGTGTAGAGCAGTTGATCACGCAGCCGCCGCTGCAGCGCCTTGCGAAAGCCGCCCGACCAGTTGCCGCTGTTGTCGCGCATCTGGTCGCGGCTGAAGACGACGCCGGCGCGCAGCGCCTTCTCCATCCATTCGGCTGCCTCTGCAGCATCGGCGTCGACCCCGAGGCCCTTGTCGTAGAAATTGGCGATGTTGTTGAAGGCGAGAGAATCGCCGCCGGCGGCCGCGCGGCGATAGTAGGAGAGCGCCTCTTCGTAATTCTGCTCGGCGCCAGCGCCCGTCTCGAAAGCATAGCCGATATTGGTGAGCGCGGTGGGATTGCCGGCATCGGCCGCCCGCCGGTAGAGCCCCATGGCCTTCTCGACGTCTTTCTCCACGCCGATGCCTTCGTAATACATGTAGCCGAGACCGTTGACGGCGCTGGCATTGTCGTATTTCTCGGCGGCCTCATACCATTTGAGGGCGCCCGGCAGATCGACCGGCCCGCCGGTGCCGTTCAGCATGAAATTGCCGATATTGGCCATGCCGACGACATTGCCGCCTTCTGCGGCGCGCAGATACCAGCGCCGCGCCTCGGGAACGTCGCGTGGCACCGTGTTGCTGGTTTCCAGCAGATAGCCGGCGTCGTTCATGGCGCGGGCATTGCCGCCTTCTGCGGCGCGGCGATACCAGTCGAGCGCGGTCGCGTCGTCTTCTTCGACGCCTCGGCCGGAATCGTAGAAATAGGCAACGTTGAACATGGCCCAGGCATTGTTGCGGCTCGCCGCCTCCTTGTACCAGCGGAATGCCTCGCTCTCGTTCTGGTCGACACCCTCGCCATTGTCATAGGCATAGGCGATGGCCGCGTAGGCGGCGGGATAGCCGCGATCGGCGGCACGGTGATAGAGCGTCAGCGCCCCGGCATAATCCTTCATCTTCTCCTTGGCGCGGCCGTATTGATACATGAAGCGCAGCACATTCGGCTTCGTCCTGTTGGACGCTTCGCAGGCGGCAAGCGCCGCCGCGCCATCGAGATTGACGAACTCCACCGGATCGATCGCCACCACCCGGTCCTGATCGAGCGGATCGGCCGCGAGCGTATCGCATTTATCGGCGCCGACCCTGACCACGTTCGGCGTCAGCGGCCTGATCTTGCCGATGGAGCTGGGGTCTCGGGTGTTGGCGGCGGGCGGCGCCGAAACGGCCGGTGCGCGATAGGCGCCGGGATCGCCCTGGGCCGACGCCGGCAAGACACCGGCCGGGCCTGCAAGGGCAATGCCGGCGAGAAGCCAGGTCCGGGCGGGGAGTGCGCCTCTTGCGTTTCGTCGGCTCGTGTCGTTGTGTGCCATGATATCCAGCGCCTGCATGCCCATCGCTCCCGCGCCATTGTGTAGAAAAGCGGCGGGCGCGCAAGTCACCGGGGAAACAGGGCGAAAGCGTCCACAACCGTTTCCCGCTGTTTCAAATCTTGATGATCGAAAGACCGATGGTGCTGTTTCGGTAACCATCCCTGTGGCAAATTGCGTCGCGACGCAGTCGCATCCCCGCGCTATGGTCGCGGGACGGAATGATGAGGATAGGACGATGCAGATACCGGGCGTGAAATGGAACTACGACAAGTCGGAATTGATCGCCGACGGCGTTGTCCATGGCGTCGGTCTGGTCTTCGCGCTGATCGGCGTCACGGCGCTGATCTTCTATGCGACGGTCTGGGCTTCTGCGGGCCAGCTCGCCGCCGCCTGGATTTATGGGGCGGGGCTGGTGGCCACGCTGTCGATCTCCTTCATGTACAATCTCTGGCCGATCACCAGAACCAAGGTCTGGCTGCGCCGTTTCGATCATTCCTCGATTTTCATCCTGATCGCAGCGACCTACACGCCTTTCCTGCAGCGCGGCTGGGCCGATCCGTTCCTGTTCGGCATGCTGATCTTCATCTGGTCGATCGCCATCTTCGGCGTCTTCATCAAATGCGCCTTTCCGGGCCGCTTCGACAGGCTCGCGATCCTGCTCTATCTCGCCATGGGCTGGAGCGGCGTTTTTGCCGCCGAACCGCTGCTCACCCAGCTCAGCGTCACCACGCTTACCCTCATCGTCATCGGCGGGGTCATCTATTCGCTCGGCGTGATCTTTCACGTCTGGGAAAAGCTGCGCTTCCAGAACGCGATCTGGCATGGCTTCGTCGTGACGGCCGCTGCCGTCCATTTTGGTGCGGTGGTCACCTGCATCAGCGCCGGGACCGTCTGACGCCGCTTTCTTGGGAAAAGGTCCGGTTTTTCTTGAACTCGCCGGCCCACTCCCCTATGCCCTAAAGGTCGATGCATGGCCGTCCTTTCCGGATGAGTCGCATGGGCGAATACGCCGGATCGACCTTCGGAGAGAGGGGGCGCGTTGCGGCAAGGGGAGAGGATCATTTCGGACAGATGCCTGCTGCCAGCGTGACTCTGCTTGCCTTGTTGTCGCCGTTTCTGGCGGCCATCGTTGCGCCTCTTGCGGCGCGGCTGCTCGGGCACCGGGCGGCATGGCTGCTGGCGCTGGTTCCTGCTGGTGTCTTCGTCTATTTCGCCGGTTTTCTTGCAGGCGTGGCGGGCGGCGAGAAGGTCCGCGACGGTTACGACTGGATACCGTCGCTCTCCCTGCGCTTTTCGTGGATGATCGACGGCCTGTCGCTCGCGTTCGCGCTGCTCATCTCAGGGATCGGCACGCTGATCGTGCTCTATGCCGGCAGCTATCTGAAAGGGCATCCGCAGCAGGGCCGGTTCTTTTCCTATATCTTCCTGTTCATGGGCTCGATGCTCGGCGTGGTCGTTTCCGACGGGCTGTTTACGCTGTTCGTCTTCTGGGAACTGACCTCGATCACCTCGTTCCTGCTGATCGGCTTCGATCATACGCGCCCGGCCGCGCGCCGTGCGGCTTTTCAGGCGCTGGTCGTGACCGGCGGCGGCGGGCTGAGCCTGCTGGCTGGCCTGCTCATGCTCTGGAGCATCGGCGGCGCTGCCGATCTCTCCGGGCTTCTCGCCGCGGGCGACGCCATCCGGGCGCATGCGCTCTACCCTGTGGCGCTGATCCTCGTTCTCGGCGGGGCCTTTACGAAATCGGCGCAGTTTCCGTTCCATTTCTGGCTGCCCAACGCCATGGAGGCGCCGACGCCGGTGTCGGCCTATCTGCATTCGGCAACCATGGTGAAAGCGGGCGTCTATCTTCTGATGCGGCTGTCGCCTGCCATGGGCGGCACGCTTCTTTGGGAGACTGTTCTGCCCGTCTTCGGCGGGATCACGCTGCTCTTCGGCGCGCTTCTGGCGATCCGCCATGTCGACCTGAAGATGATGCTGGCCTATACGACCATGGCCTCGCTCGGGCTTCTGGTGATGCTGACCGGCTTCGGCAGCGAACGCGCGATCGATGCGGCGGTGCTCTATCTGCTCGCCCATGCGCTGTTCAAGGGCGCGCTCTTCATGGTGAGCGGCATCATCGACCACGAGACCGGAACCCGCGACCTGACACGGCTCGGCGGCCTCGGCCGCGCCATGCCGCTGACCTTCCTCATCGCCATGGTCGCCGCCCTTTCCATGGGCGGCTTGCCTCCCTTTCTGGGTTTCATGGGGAAGGAAGAAATCTATGTGGCGCTGGCCGCCGGAGACGTGGCGTCGCTGGCCGCCTGCGCTGTCGCCATCATCGGCAACGGGCTGATGTTCGCCGTGGCCTTTGCCGTCGCCCTGAAGCCGTTCATCGGTGTGCGGGTCGAAACGCCGCATCATCCGCATGAAGCGCCGGTGCTTCTGTGGCTCGGGCCTGCGGTGATGGCGCTTTCGGGATTGCTGGCCGCGCTTTTCGCATCATCCTTCCATGCCGCGATCTCCTCACCGATGGCCTCCGCCATTGCCGGCGAAACGCATGTTATCGACCTCGTGCCCGTTCCCCACTGGGGCCTGCCGCTTGCGCTCTCCGTCGTCACGGTGGCGCTCGGTATCTGCCTCTACCTCGGACTTTCGCGGGCGCGCAGGATGATTGCCGCCTTGCTGGGGGCTATCGGCTGGGGGCCGGATCGCGGCTTCGATCAGGCGATATCCGGCCTCGTGCGCCTTTCCGTCGCGGTTACGGCGCGGCTGCAGCCGGGGCGGCTCGATAGCTATATGACGGCGACCTTCGTTCTGCTGGCGCTGGTTCTGCTTCTTCCGCCGGCATTCTATGGCGAGTTCGCGCTGGCGCCGGTGTTCCCCGCCGATGTGCCGCTGCATGAGCTCGCCATCATCCTGCTGGCCGCGGTCGGCCTGCCGGCGGTGATCCTGGCGAAGAACAGACTGACGGCGATCGTGTCGCTGGGTATCCAGGGCTTCTCGGTCGCGATGATCTTCCTGCTGTATGGCGCGCCCGATCTCGCCTTTACCCAGTTCATGGTGGAGACGCTCTCGGTGGTGATCCTGACGCTGGTCATGACACGCCTCAGGCTTTCGCCGTCCGACAAGCGCCCGCTTGTGCAGGTTCTGCCCGATGCGGCCATCGCCATCGCCTGCGGCCTCGGCATCATGCTGTTTCTCCTGAAGGTGACGCAGGCAAGCTTCGACACTTCGCTCACGGATTTCTTCGAGCGCTTCTCCAGACCGCTCGCCCATGGCGGCAACATCGTCAACGTCATCATCGTCGATTTCCGCGGCACCGATACGCTCGGTGAAATCGCCGTGGTGATGATCGCGGCGCTGTCCATCCTGTCGCTGATCCGGCTGAGGGCAGGGGCGCTCAGGCAGACGGATGATCCGGCCGAACCGGGCCAGAGTGAAGGAGGACGTCGATGAACTCGGTGATCCTGCGCACCGTCGCGCCCGTTCTGGTGGGGCTGATGATGCTGTTTTCCATCTTCGTGCTGTTGCGCGGGCATAACGAACCGGGCGGCGGCTTTATCGGCGGGCTGATCGCGGTGGCGGCGCTTTCCATCTACGGCATCGCTTTTGGCGTGGGCGCGGTGCGGCGTGCTATCCGCTTTCATCCGATGGCCATTGCCGGGGCGGGCCTGTTGCTCTCGACGCTTTCCGGTATCGTCTCGGCCATCTTCGGTGTGCCGTTCATGACCGGGCTCTGGGTGACACCGGTCGTTCTCGGCACGGAAATTCCGCTCGCGACGGTGATGAGCTTCGACGTCGGCGTCTATCTGGTGGTCGTCGGCGCGATCGGCGCGGTGGCCCTGTCGCTTGAGGAAGAGGAGGACGAGGCATGATGGAACCGGTGCTTGCCGTCCTGACCGGCCTGTTTTTCGCGGCCGCCGTCTACCTGATGCTGTCGAAATTCATCATCCGCGTGCTGCTCGGCGTTGCGATCCTCGGCAATGCGGTGAACCTTCTCATCTTCACCAATGGCCGGCTCTTGCGCGAGGTGCCGCCAGTGTTGACCGCAGGCCTCGATGTGCCGGCCGGACCGGTCGCCAATCCCTTGCCGCAGGCGCTGATCCTGACGGCGATCGTCATCTCCTTTTCGTTCTTCGCCTTCCTGCTGGTGCTCTCCTGGCGGGCCTATGAGGGGCTCGGCACCGACAATACCGACCGCATGCGCGTTGCCGAGCCGGAAGACCGCGCCCTGCCGCCGGAAGGATACTGAGACCGCATGGCTTCCCCGGTATCTCCCATCGATCTTTCCCAGGCGCTCGTGACGGCACCCCCCGCGGCTGCCGACTGGCTTGTCGTGCTGCCGGTGGCGCTTTGTATCGCGACCGGCGCCGTGCTGACCATGCTGCGCAGCCGGCCGGCGCTGCAGGGCTCGATCGCGCTTGCCGCGCTCGGTGTTCTGGTGCTGCTCAATATCGGCCTCATCGCCCATGTTTCGACATCAGGACCGGTGACGATGATGATGGGTCGCTGGCTTCCGCCCTTCGGTATCGCTTTTACTGTCGACATGACCGGGGCATTGTTCTCGCTCGGCGGTTCGGTCGTCGCTTTCGCCTGTGTGCTCTATTCCCTTGGCGACATCAACGAGAAGGGGCGGCGCCACGGCTTCTATCCCTTCCTGATGCTGCTGATGGCCGGTGTTTCCGGTGCCTTCCTGACCGGCGATATCTTCAACCTCTATGTCTGGTTCGAGGTGCTGCTGATCTCGTCCTTCGGCCTACTGGTCATCGGCTCCGAGCATCGTCAGATCGACGGGGCGGTGAAATACGGCTTCCTCAACCTCGTCGCCACGACCCTGTTCCTGATCGCCACCGGCTATCTCTACGGCATTTACGG
>JAVBSF010000049.1:0-5747 GCA_031556925.1 Pararhizobium sp. | reverse complement strand
GAACAGGCTGATCCTGCGCGCAAGGTCGAGAAGAGCCCGCGGGATGTCTTCGCTTTCTTCATCACCGAAGGCAAGGTGAATGCCCCCGCCGGGGCCAAGGCGCTGCAGGCCAGGGTGGATGGCTGACACCCCATCGCGAAGGCCCCGGTTGGGATTTCGCATTCGGGCGCCATCCTTATTGCGTGTCCAGCGCGACGACACAGGCAGCAAGGTCTTCTGCGGTCAAGCCTTCTCCGCATCGCGTCGCCGTCTTGCCATGACGCCAGACACCGGCGGCGGCGGCCTCGAATGCGGGCATGCCCTGCGCCAGATGGGCGCCGATGATGCCGGCAAGCACATCGCCTGAGCCGGCTGTGGCAAGCCACGGGGGCGCATTGCCATTGACGGCGGCGCGCCCATCGGGGCTGGCGATGACGGTATCGGCACCTTTGTAGACCATCACAGCGTTGCTGCGCTTTGCCGCCGCCACAGCCCGATCGACCTTCGAAAGACCGGTGTCGTCGGCGAGGTCCGGAAAAAGCCTGCGGAACTCGCCCTCATGCGGCGTCAGGACAAGGCGCGTCTCGCCGCCGGAAAAGATCTCGAACAGCACGGCGGGTTGCTTGGAGAAGGCGGTAATGCCGTCCGCATCCAGAACGAGCCTGCGTCCGGCAAGCAGGGGTAGATACGCGCGTACCCTGTCGAAATCTCCGAAAGCCGGTCCGAGCACGAAGGCGTGTATCCGGGCGTCCGTCAGCCAGTCCGCAAGCGCCTCGACACTGTCGATTTCCTTCATCATCACGGCAGTCAGCTGGGTGGCCGCTGCGTCCAACGCCTCCACCCTACCGGCGAGACTGACGAGACCGGCACCCGCCCGCAGCCCGGCCATGGCGGAAAGCCGCGCGGCACCGGTCGCAAAACGTCCACCGGAAAAGACGCCAAGGTGGCCGCGCGTGTATTTATGGGAGGTCGGGTCGAGCCCACGGGCCTCCCTCGCCCAGAGATGTGGTCCGTTTTCATGGAGAGAACCGGCCGACGCCATGAGAATCCGCCGGGGGATGCCGATATCGAAAACGTCCAGTCTTCCGCACAACTCCCGCCCCGGCAACAGCAGATGGCCGGGTTTTCGCGCCATGAAGGTCACGGTCAGGCTTGCCTTGAAGCTTTTCCCCAGAACCTGACCGCTGCGGCCATCGACACCTGACGGCAGATCGGCCGCAATGACCGGAACATCCGTGCGCGTGACGCGCTGTATGACATCGGCGACCTCGTCAGGAACCGGACGGGCCAGACCGGCGCCGAAGAGGCAATCGATGACGACATCTCCCGCTTGCGGGACATAGGCGGAAAGCGGCGAGACCGGACTGCCGAAGCCGGAGCAGGCCCTGGCGGCTTCACCTTTGAGGGCGGCGATATCGCCGAGCGAATAAACCGCGATCTCCGCACCGCTTGCCCGGAGCGCGCCGGCCGCGACATAGCCGTCGCCGCCGTTGTTGCCCGGACCGCAGAGAATGGCGAAGCGAAGGGCTTGCGGAAAGTCCCGCAAGGCAGCAGCCGCCACGGCCTCGCCGGCCAGCCGCATCAAGCCGAAACCGTCCAGCCCGGAGGCCGCGGCGGCGGCATCAACGGCATTCATCTGTTGCGGCGTGAAGAGGGAATGGACGCGCTCATTTGACATGGAAAGAAGATGACGTCCGGGCGCGTCGAGAACAAGCCCCATTTTTCATCGCATTATGCGCATTTTTTATGCATTTGCATATATTTACCGCTCATCGCATCTGTCTTTTCCGGTATGCATCCTGCACATTTCACAAGCAGGCCCCTACGCTGTTAAAAAATCACAAAAAATAGGCAAAAACGCGTGATTATTCGCGGCAAAGACGTATGATCATCGCGCAGGAGGAAGTTTTGCGCGATTTTGCGCCTCATTTTCCATATCTGGCATATAAAATGCATATCGTCGGCGGAGCGGGATTGTCCTGCTACAACGGGAGAAGCGGAGAGACATTTTCTCATGAAAAAGATCGAAGCGATCATTAAGCCTTTCAAACTCGACGAAGTTAAGGAAGCGCTTCAAGAGGTCGGGTTGCAAGGTATCACCGTCACCGAGGCAAAGGGCTTCGGCCGCCAGAAGGGGCATACGGAGCTTTATCGCGGCGCTGAATACGTCGTGGATTTCCTCCCCAAAGTGAAGGTGGAAGTGGTGCTGGCCGATGAAAACGCGGATGCCGTTATCGAGGCAATTCGCAACGCGGCACAGACCGGCCGCATCGGCGACGGAAAGATCTTCGTTTCCAACGTCGAGGAAGTGATCCGTATCCGCACCGGCGAAACCGGCATCGACGCCATCTAGCCGCCGGGCCGCGCCAGGCCCTGGCCGAGACCTCGTCATATCAAAAAAGGACTAATCCAACATGACGACCGCAAGTGATATCCTCAAGCAAATCCGGGAAAACGACGTCAAGTTCGTCGATTTGCGCTTCACCGATCCCAAGGGCAAGCTGCACCACGTCACGATGGACGTCGGTGTTGTCGATGAAGATATGTTCGCCGATGGCGTCATGTTCGACGGCTCCTCGATCGGCGGCTGGAAGGCGATCAACGAATCCGACATGGTGCTGATGCCGGACACGGCAACGGTTCACATGGACCCGTTCTTCGCCCAGTCCACCATGGTCATCGTCTGTGACATTCTCGATCCGGTCTCCGGCGAAGCCTATAACCGCGACCCGCGCGGCACGGCAAAGAAGGCTGAAGCCTATCTGAAGGCTTCCGGTATCGGTGATACTGTCTACGCCGGCCCCGAGCCCGAATTCTTCGTCTTCGACGATGTGAAGTACAAGGCAGACCCTTACAACACGGGCTTCAAGCTGGATAGTTCAGAGCTGCCGTCGAACGACGACACCGATTACGAGACCGGCAACCTCGGCCATCGTCCGCGCGTCAAGGGCGGCTATTTCCCGGTTCCGCCGGTCGATTCGTGCCAGGACATGCGCTCCGAGATGCTGACGGTCCTGACCGAAATGGGCGTCACGGTCGAAAAGCAGCACCATGAAGTGGCCGCCGCCCAGCACGAGCTCGGCGTCAAGTTCGATACGCTGGTGCGCAGCGCCGACAAGGTGCAGATCTACAAATACGTCGTGCATCAGGTCGCCAATGCCTATGGCAAGACGGCCACGTTCATGCCGAAGCCGATCTTCGGCGACAACGGCTCGGGCATGCACGTGCACCTGTCGATCTGGAAGGACACGAAGCCGACATTCGCCGGCGACGAATATGCCGGCCTGTCGGAAACCTGCCTCTATTTCATCGGCGGCATCATCAAGCATGCCAAGGCGATCAACGCCTTCACCAACCCGACGACGAATTCCTACAAGCGTCTCGTTCCGGGTTACGAAGCGCCGGTCCTGCTCGCTTATTCGGCCCGCAACCGCTCGGCATCCTGCCGCATTCCGTTCGGTTCGGGTCCGAAGTCCAAGCGCGTCGAAATCCGCTTCCCCGATCCGCTCGGCAACCCGTATCTCGGCTTTGCCGCGATGCTGATGGCGGGCCTCGACGGCATCAAGAACAAGATCCATCCCGGCAAGGCCATGGACAAGGATCTTTACGACCTGCCGCCGAAGGAACTGAAAAAGATCCCGACGGTTTCCGGTTCGCTGCGCGAAGCGCTGGAAAATCTCGACAAGGACCGCAAGTTCCTGACCGCCGGCGGCGTCTTCGACGACGACCAGATCGATGCCTATATCGAACTGAAGATGATCGAGGTCATGCGCTACGAAATGACCCCGCATCCGGTCGAATTCGATATGTACTATTCGGCCTAAACGCCAGCGGTATCTTCAATGAAAACCCGGTCTCGCGAGAGGCCGGGTTTTTCGTGGCAGGTGGATGGTCACGGCTTCTTCAGCCGCTGCTTGAGCAGGTTTAGATATTCCTCGTTGCCATCGGGCTCGGCCGAGGTCGCCGGTGCGGCGCAATCGGTCTTGTAGTCCATCGCCATGCCCGCTTTGACGCAGACCCCCACCTGCCAGCCCGGCGGCAAGGCGGTGAGATCGACGCTTTTCCATTTGGGGTGGCCGTTCTGCTTCAGGCTCTCGAGACTGTTCAGCACGAGGCTGGAAAAATCCGACACCGCCTTGCAGCTCTCGCGCTGATAGGCATTGCGCTTCACGTCGTAGTCGTAGGTCATCATCACGGCCTTGACCGCGATGAGATCGACCGGCTCCTTCTGGAAACCGTAAGTGCCGCCGTCGATGTGGGCGGCGGTGTAGGTGGCGAGCAGCGGTGCCTCGGTGATCGGCAGCAGGTGAAATTTTTCACCGTCGATGGCATTGGCCGTAAACAGCGCCGCCGGCGCGCCGGCCACATAGAAGAAGGCGTCGATCTCGCCGGAGAGCAGTTTCGGCAGCGCGCCATCGGGATTGAGCGGCAGCTTTTCGGATGGTTTCACCTGGAGGATATCGAGCACGAGAGACGCCGTCAGGAATGTACCGCTGTCCTCCACCCCCACGGCCACCTTCTTGCCCGCAAGCGCCCGGATATCGGCTATGTCGCGGCGAGCGAGAACATGGACTTCCTCGTCATAAAGCGGAAACATGATGCGCACGCCCTTCACGGCCTGCTGTATCTCGGGATCGTTGGCCTCGAAGGTTTTGAGATATTCCAGCACGTCGCTTTGCACGATGCCGAACTGGGTATTGCGCCGGTTGCGCACACCGACGAAATTTTCAAGCGAACCGGCACTTTCGCGCACGTTCAGCGTCAGGCCGCAGCTTTTGCCGAGCCCGGCGATATCGCGCCCGATCTGGATATAGGTGCCCTGCGCGCCGCCGGTCATGATGTTCTTTTCGAACTCCGCAGCCTCCGCATAAAGCGGAGCGGCCACCATGATCAGGACAGCAAAAAGGTATCGGGCTTGGCGTCGAAAAGGCATGGGCTCCTCCGCAATCGGCATTCATTTTCGGCTGGCGTCAGCAATCGCTTTTCAGTTCGCGCATCAGGTTGCGCATGACGATCAAGGGTACTTTGTCGAACACGCTTTCCAGAGCATCGGTGACGCAGGCGCCGGAGGCAAGCGCGTCCTGAAGCTGCCGCCGCCCGCTATCGTCGAGACGGCCGAGGCCGGGCAGACCGGCAAGCAGTGTCGCGACCGCCGCACGGTCGCGGGGCGCCCTGCCCGATTGCTGCTCCGTACCTTCCGTCCGCGCGTCCGGCGATGCTGACTGCGGCATTTCTCCGGAGGTCTGCGTTCCAGGCCGGGTGGCCAGCTCACGCTCAAGCGCCGCCGTTTTCGCCTTTTCGGCAGCAAGGGCATTTTCAAGGTCCGGCAGACGCTTGTTTTGCAGTGTCGCAAGGGTGGATTTGGCGGTGGCTGCCTGCGTTTCGGCGGCGAGCAGCAAGGATTCGATGCGTGATCGCGCCGTCTCCAGATCGCTCGCTTTCGCCCGCAAACCTTCGATATCACCATGGAGCGCGGCGATGTCGCCCGTCAGCTTGCGCGCCGTATCGGCATTGGCGGCGGCTTCCTCTCTTGCGCTCTGCAGCGCCGTTTCAAGGGCCGCCTTTTCCTTCGCCGCGACCTTCAGGGCATCCAGTTGTTTTTCGAGCGCGGCAATCGTCGCATCACGCTTGTCGAGCAAACGGTTGAGCTTTGGAACTTCGTTGAGTTGCAGGTTGGCATAGTCCTGCTCGAGTTCGCCCGCCCATTGCCCGGAATTGCGCTTCAGCGCTTCCATGTCCTCGGCTGTCTTTTGCCGGGCGGTTTCGGC
>JAVBSF010000370.1:0-3302 GCA_031556925.1 Pararhizobium sp. | reverse complement strand
TTCGCCGCCAACATCGGCCTTGAAGGCTTCTTCGAGCAGCGTCTTGGCTTCAGGAATGCCGGCGACGGGCTCGCCGTCCTGATCGTTGCCACGGGCATCCACCGCGTTGACAACGACGAGCTTGAGGCCCGACTGGCTCGCCGCTTCCTGCATCGTGGAGCCGGAAACGCGGGCATCCTCGAACTTGTCGTGAATGCCCATGATCTCGTTTGCGGCGTTGGAGAGAGCGACTTCCTGGCGCAGTTCTTCCTTGGCTTCGTCAAAGCTCTTCACGGTTGCCGGCTTGATGTTGGAGATGCGCAGGATTACGGGTCCGAAAGCGCCGTCGATCACCGGCGTCACGCTGCCATCGAGCGTTACCGCAAAGGCGGCATCCGCGATCGTGCTATCGGGAACGCGATCGCGGGTGAAATCGCCAAGCAGGACGTCCGTCGAGGACTTGCCCTGTTCGGCAACGACGTCGTCAAAGGACGTGCCGGCTGCAAGCTTGGCCGCAGCGGCGTCGGCAGCTTCCCGCGAAGGGAAGGCCAACTGCTCGATCGTGCGGGTTTCGGCCGTGCTGAAGCTGTCCTTGCGCTTGTCGTAATCAGCGCGCAGTTCTTCGTCGGTGACCGTTTTTGGGTCGGCGATATCCGCGGGCTCGAGCTTCACATAGGCGATACGACGGAATTCCGGCGCGCGGTATTCGGTCTTGTGGGTCTCGAACCAGGGCGCGAGCACGTCATCCGCAGGCGCCTTGATCGGATCGATATTGGCGTTGGAGAGCAAGAGGTAATCCAGATCGCGCGCTTCGTTGCGATACTGCTGCAGAGCCTCGGTCAGCACCTTGGGGGCGGTGTAGCCGTCGGAGAGGGCCTCGACGATCTGCGAGCGCACGGCGACCTGGCTGCGGTTGTTGATGTAGTCCTGTTCCCGCAGGCCGGCATTGCGCAGAACGCTGGAGAAGGTCATGCGGTCGAACTGGCCGTTGACGCCATGGAAAGCCGGGTCTTCGCTGATCAGCGTGGCAAGGCGGTCCTGCGACAAACCGAGGTTCATGTCGCTGGAGAGCTGGTCCAGCGTGGCGCCGGCAACAAGCTGGGAATAAACCTGCGATTCCACGCCGAAGGCGCGCGCCTGTTCGCGCGTCAGCCGGGTTCCGAACTGGCGCGAAAGCTGGGCGACCTGCCGCTCATAGGCGAGACGGAAGTCGCTCGGCGAAACCTTCACGTCGCCTACAGTGACCACGGCGTCGGACGACGTGGCGATCAGTGATGTCGATGCGCCCCAGATGCCGAAAGAAATCACAAGAATGATCAGCAAGCCTTTCATGATCCATGTCTGGGAGGCTTTTCTCAGGAATTCGAGCATCGGATTGCATACCTCATGGCATTTCGTGTCCGCCGGATGACGGTTGGTCCCGTTCCTTAAAACAAACCCGGGCGGATGAGAAGTGTTGCAAAGCTCAAAAATGCGGCGGTCCGGATCGGCTCGTCGCCACCGGAACCGGTAACCGCCGGGCGAACATTCCCGGACGGATGGATTGCTTCCTTGGTGGAGGAAGACGAGGGCAGCCTGTCGCTCGCAGGCTGCCTCCGTCCGGACAAGCTATTTTTTCAGCAGCGCGTTTCGGATGAACGCGTCATAGCAGGGCGTCAGCTGGATGCGGGTATGCCCTTCCTTGAGGAAGGGTTCATAGAGGCCAAGAAGTGCCCAGCGCGCCGTCGTTGGCGGGCAGGTGGGCAAGAGCGCGATATCAACGGCAGCGACAGCCTCGGCAACCTTTTCCGTGGGCGCCGGTACGGCACGGAACGGATCGGCGCCGATGGTGATGGCATGGGGGGCCTGCCGGTCCATCAGCCAGGGAAAGGGATTGGCGAAATCGATCGACATCATGGTTTCGAAGCGGACGTTGCCGGCTGTCTCATAGGCCCTGATCGCATCGATGGCGTCATCCATCGTCTGCATCCAGAGCCAGTAGAAGTCGAAGTCGCTATAGAGCAGGTTTGCGGGCAGCTCTCCCGCCCTGACGATGTCGTCATAGGTGTTACGGTGGGCGATATAATTGGCGTGCATGCGTTCGGCCCGCGTTACGAAGACAGGACGAAGCGAGATGGTGCCGAGCGTTTTGAGATTGCGGTTTTCAAGCGTGATGTCGTTGACACTGCCGATGACCGAACGCGCCGTCTTGTGCGCGATCGTGATGACCGGCGGCAGCATGGCCGCCATGGCGAGAACGCCGGCAACAAGGAAGCCGGATGACGGACCTCGTTCGCGATAGACATCAATGAGAATGGCAAGAACGAGCGGCCACAGAAAAATGAAAGCCTGGCTACCGGTGTTCTGGCTCTCGAAGAGCAGCCCCGCGAGCAAAAAAGTCATCAGCCATAGCCAGTGTCGATCGAGAAGCCGTGAAATCGCCGGCAAGCCGCGCGTGGCGCGCAGAAACGACCAATCGCGGGCGAATGTTTGCCGATCTGCGAGGAGCAGCCAGACTGCGAGAAGGCCTGCACTCGCCATGATGCCGAAATTGATAGAGGCACCCTGTAGCAGACGCGGTACAAGGCTCGTATCGTTCAGCACAAGCAGGGCGATCATATCGTTGGCATAGGCGGAAACCATACCGGTCGTAAGCTCGATGATGCCGATCGTCAGGAAAAAGAAGAGGCCGGCAATGAGGGCGACGCGGAAGGGCAGGCGGCCTGCCGCAAAGGCCATGACGCACAGCAATACGCCCGAGACGACGCCCGTTACCTTGACGAAGAGGAGCGCCAGCATGACGAGGCTGACGACGATGCCGAGGAGAACCGGCCCGCGCAGAAAACACAAGGCTGCCGCGAGCACATAGAGAAGCTGGCAGATCTGCCGGTTGTAGATCCCAAAACCGTCCGTTCCCGGAAAGGGATAGAACTCGGCCGTGTTGAACGGCAGGAGTGAAAACAACAGGAAGGGCAGAAGCAGCGCCCAGGCCGTTGCGGCGGAGCGTTTCTGGACGTCGTATAGAACCAGCGCCAGCAACGGGGCGGTCACGGCCAGCAGCGACCAGCTGGCAAGAAGCAGGATGGCACCATCGGGAAAAAGCTTCATCCAGCCGGCGAAGAGATAATAGCCGAGACTGCCGACCGGCGCGAAGAAATCGATGCCGGGCACCTGTCCACTTGCGATTCGGTTCGCGGCGTCGATGTAGAGATACTGATCCCAGAACATCGCGCCGAGCGGGATCGGAATGGTTTTCAACAGCGCCAGCGGCAGCAGACCCAATACGACTGCAATCAAAAAGAATGTCGGGCTGACAACACTATGTTTGAGGGTGTTTTCCTGCC
>JAVBSF010000426.1:0-4982 GCA_031556925.1 Pararhizobium sp. | reverse complement strand
GCTGGTTGCGGCCGGGATCGCGCTTTATCAAAACTGGTATCAGATCGAGGCAAAGTTTCCGGTTACCGCCGCCGTGATCGAACGCACGATCGGCGTCATCAAAACCGTCGTCATGGGTCTGATCACGCAAATGGGCCTGTTTGCGCAGTATCTCGGCCAGATGCTGACCGGCGATATCAAGGGTGCCGGCGATACCGTGCGGCTGATGTTTACGGAACTGGGCACGACGATTGCCGGTCTCGCGAACACGATCTTTCCCGGCGCTGTCGAGGCGATCAAGCAAAAGGCATCCGAACTGGTCGCCAGCGTCAAGGCGATTGCCGGAGATATCATCGCCGCCTTTCGGGCGCTGCCCGCCCAAATGCTGCAGATCGGCCGCGATATCATCGACGGGCTCTGGAACGGCATTAAGGAAAAGTGGGAAAGCGTAAAATCCAGCGTTTCCGGTCTTGCTTCCGATATCTCGCAGTCGGTCAAGGATGTGCTGGGCATTCACTCGCCGTCGCGCGTGATGCACGACATTGGCGTGAATATTGGCGAAGGCCTGAACAACGGCATCCAGAGCATGGCACCGACCGTGCTTGCCGGTGCTGCGAACCTCGCGACTTCAATTGATACGTCCTTCAACGGTCTCCAGGATACCGGATCAACCTTTGGCACTGGAATCGAGGATGCTTTTTCGCGCATTTCCTCCGGTATCGGACAGGCCATCAAAGGCACGAAAGAGTGGAAGGATGTGGCGCTGGATGCGATCACCTCCGTTCTTTCGCAGTCTCTGTCCGGAGCCAGCTTCGGCGGCGGGTTTGGCGGTATCTTTAAGGGATTGCTGGGTGGCCTTGTCGGGTTTGCCAACGGTGGGTCTTTCAATGTCGGCGGTAGCGGCGGCGTGGACAGTCAGCTTGTTGCCTTCCGCGCTTCGCCGAACGAACGCGTGAGCATTACCAAGCCGGGGCAAGACATTGGCGGTGGTTCCGTCTACGCGCCAACCTATCATATCGATGCGCGGGGTGCGGATTCTTCGGCCATCGCAAGGCTTGAGCGCGGGCTTGATGATCGCGACCGGACGGAAAGCCGGCGTATCGCCGGGCGCCAACACCAGCAGAACACGCGACTGGTGCGACCCTGATGGCGCGGCTTATCTCCATGCCTGTCGGTCTGGTGCCCTGCGCCATGACGATGCTTTCCGGGCCCGAAACGGTCGGCGCATCCAGCGGAACGTCGATAGGCGATTTCACGCAAAGCGTTGCTTCGCCGTTTGGTGGCTGGGCTTTCGAATTCACGTTTCCGGTCTCGAAAGACCGGGCCTTCCGGCACTATCGCGGCTGGGCTGCGGCGCTGCATGGTGGCGCCAACGCGACGCGGGTTGCCTTTGCTGATCCGGACATGATGTCGCTTCTGGAAAGCGGCGTTGCCGCAACACCAGCGCAGGTTCGCGATGGAGTGGCGTGGAGCAACGGGAAAGGGTTTTCCAACGGCAAGGGATGGAAGCCGAGTGCGCCGAAAGTTCGGCTTGCGGCCAGCGCCGCCAAAGACAGCACGATCGTCAAGCTGGCGAATTCGCACTGGGGGCGCAAGGCGGGATGGGGCACGTATCTGGGCTTTTTTCCCTTCTATCTCGGCATGCACGTCATTACGGAGGACCGTGGCGGCGGTGAATATCGGGTCTGGCCGCCGCTGCGCAAGGCGCTGACCACAAACCACTATGCCTCACTCGATCCGGTGCTGGCCATGCGCCCGCTCAACAAGGGGGCCGTCAGCTTGTCGCGGGCGCTGGCCTTTGCGCCGGAAAAGACCGTTTCCCTTATCGAGGTTCGCGACGACGACGTGCGCGAATTCTTTGCGGACTGAGCCATGTATATCTTCACAGACGAGGATATCGACTGGCTTCGCCGGCCTCACATCGCGCGCGCGTGGTTCGCGGATATCGATCTGCCATCCGGTCGCTGGTATCTGCACAATGGCTATGGCCGGGCCGTCATCGACGGCATTGAATGGCGGGGGGTATCCAATCCCGCCGGGGGCCAGCTGGTTTCGATCTCCAGCGTCGAGGAACCGCGTTTCGGGCAGGCTGCAAAGGTCGATATCGCGCTGTCGGGTGTCAGCCGGGATTTCCTGATTTCGGTTCATGAACAGGCTCTGGCGATCGAGGGGCGCGCCTGCTCGATCGGCTGGTGCCTGTTCGATCAGGAAACGCAAGATGTCTGGCCGGGCGGGATGAAGTGGCTTTTCAGGGACGGGCAGCTGTCATCGCCGAAAATCCACTTTGCCGGGATCGGTCAGCGCATGGTGCTGATATCCGTCGAAAGCTACTGGCACACGATGAACTTTCCCTTTGGCGGACGCTGGACGCCCGCCGATCAACGCCGGCGCTTTCCCTTCGACAAGGGGCTCGACCTGATCGGCGTCAAGGTCAACGAGGTGATCAAGAGATGATGTCGCGCGAAGGGCGAGCCGAACGGCTGCAGGCCTATATCGAGGCGGCCTATGAACGCCCGATGGACTGGGAAACGGACAATTGCACCTATTGGCCCGCCGAATGGGTGTACCGGGAAACGGGCCGGACCTTCGATCTTCCGGCATGCCGCGACCGGGATCAGGCGCAGGCGCTGATCCGGGCGGGTGGCACTCTGGACCGGCTCTGGAAGGGTGCCCTGTACGGTTTTGACGAAACCGGGCGTCCGGGGCTTGGCGATGTCGGCGTCATCGACACGGGTCGCTTCGGTCAGGTGGGCGGCATCTTTCTGCCTGGCCAGTATTTCGCATGGCGCGGGGAAAACACCGTCGCCTTCATCCTGCCGCGTTTCATTGTGCGTGCCTGGGCGCTTCCATGAAGAGATTGAAAATTCTGTTTCTGACCGGCGTCGCGCTGGTGACGCTTGCGCGGCCGGCGCATGCGGACCCGTTTTCGCTAATTGCGACGGCCATTCACGGCTTTCTGCTTTCCTCGACAGCGGTTGCGGCGACGGCGGCCGGAACGATAGCCAACATCGTTGCGGGTGTGGCTGTCGGTGGTGCACTGATCGGCCTGCAGATGCTCGGGGCGCAGAAACTGCCGACCGTGAACCCCAGCGATGCAAAAAGCACGTTTGAAACCTCCGATGCGCCGGCGCTTGGTGCCGTGGGGCGGGTGCGGCTCGGCGGAACGCTCGCTTTCGGCAATACGAACGGGTCTGAGCGCTATCGCCTGCCGCTGCACCTGCAGGGGGCTATCGACGGGATTGAAGAGCATTTCATCGGCGGGCGCGAGGTGACCCTCGACAGCACTGGCGATGTCGTTTCGCCGCCCTGGTCGAAGAAAGGCGGATCGTGGCTGAACTGGCAGATCAAGATCGCCACCGGGGACGAAACAGCGTGGCCGGAGCTGATCGAGAAATTCCCGGCATTCTGGACCGTCGATCATCGCGTGCGAGGCATCACGCAATCATTGCTGACCTACCGAAACCCGGGACTTGCGAACGACAAATATCTTTCGCTCTATTCCGGCGGGGTTCCGGCCGCCGAAATCACCTGTCGCGCCTGGCGCTATTACGATCCGCGTGTGGAAGGTCAGCTGCCTGACACGGAATCGACCTGGGGCTGGGGCGACAACGGGCCGCTGGGCGTGATCCGCATCCTGCGCTGCGCACCGGAATTCACCTCGGCGCGCATCGACTGGGAGAAGATGGCCGAAAGCGCCGACAAAGCCGATATTCTTGTTGCCACGAAGACCGGCTTTGAGCCGCGCTCGCGCATCGGCGGGGTGTTCTCCTTCGAAAGCGCACGCGGCGACGTGGTGAAGCAGGCGCTGGAATCGATCGGCGGGGAAATCCGCGTCACGACCGAAGGCAAAATCTGGATCGAGCTGATCGACGATTACCCGGCGGCCGAAATCGCCTTCAGCGACCCCGATTATTACGACTTGTTAATTCAGTACGGGCCGGAGGGGGTGGAACGGCCCAATATCTGCCGGTTGAAATATTACTCGCCGGAACGAAACTACGAAATGGCCGAACTCGATCTGAGCGGGATCGGCTGGGCCAGCGTCGAGGATGAAATCGCCCGATCCGGGCCGAAGTATTTCGACCTCGACCTGCCTTTCTGCCAGTGGCCCTCGCAGGCGCAGCGCATTGCGCGGCGAAAGTTTCACTGGAAGCGGGCACCGACCGCGCCGCTGCAAACCAACATGGTGGGCATGGCGGTGTGGGGGCGGCTCTATGCCGACGTGACGCTACCGGAAATCGGCGAAACCGTGCGGGTGCGGATGGATGCGCCGCGCCCCGACGATGCAAACGGCACGGTCGATATCCCCCTGCAGTTCCTGCCGCAGCTGCCGGCGTGGAACCCTGCGACGGATGAAGCGGACGCGCCGCCGGTCATTCCCGATCTTTCCTACCAAAGCGACCTTGAGACACCGGATGCGCCGACCTCGGCGGTGATCGTGGAGAAGAGCGACGGCTCGCTGGTGCTGCGGGTCAATTATGCGATCACGGGCGTTTCGGCGGCGAATATCGAGACAAACTACCGCTCTTACGCAAGCGGCGTGCCTTCCAGCTGGCAACCGATGACGGAAACGACGACTTATGCCGAGGCGGCGCTTGCCGCCGGCACGACCGGACTGACGATCGATGCGCGGGTGCGGATTTTCGACGGCGAAGACGGTTCTTACTTCTCACCATATCTGAGCACCGTCGTTGGTGAGGACAATTCACCTTGCGCGGCGCCTGAAGAAATCTCTTCGTCAACGTCAGTCGTTGGAATTGTCGGTTACTTCTCTGCCTCTGTTACTGCACCGGAACTCCGGGTGTCGACGATCCGATTTTCGCGACGAACGAAAGCAACTGGCTCTCCGACATGGGGTGGTTGGGTGTTGCTCGACACCCGTTCGGCTGATCCCGACACAGCATATGCTTTCTCTGATGACGTGACCGCCGATATCGGCGGCACAGATGTCGAATGGCAACTCGTTTCCCACACCGCGAACGGCGGGGCCGGAGCCCCTCGCA
>JAVBSF010000120.1:0-9963 GCA_031556925.1 Pararhizobium sp. | reverse complement strand
AAGGTCGTTGAAGCGATCTCGCGTGAATGTCGATGCCCCTGTTCGCTGATTGTAGACGACGCCTTTCCAAAAAATGCCGCGCTTGAACATTGTAATTCGAAAGCCATCGGTTTTGATTTGCGGATTGCCGTTGCTGTTAAGAGTCCACGCCGATCGCGACGGAAACCGCTTTCTTTTGCCGGCAGTGCTTCGCATAACCTTGTCCCGATCCTGAGCGGCAACAAGGTTCTCCTCCATATGTCCCGCGCAAATCGCACCGCATGAAAGTGTCTGGGAATAAGCCGGGTGGGTCATGAAGTGGACATAGCGAATGTCTGCGGCCTCGCACATTTCGCAACGCATGTCCGGAGACCCTAGGTCTTCTACGTTGATGCAGGTCCAGCCCTTGTGAGGCACGCCTGGCTGTGACCACTTTCCCAGTCCGGCTCTTGGTCCGTGCTTATCCATAGTTTCCTCCGTGCATCGCTGGAGATGAGCATGTTAGTCCTCTCTTCACAAGTCTACAGGTCGGCATCGAACTGGAAGCCGTTGAAGCGATCGGCGACGATGCGGCCGGCGTTTCGGCGCGGGTGTACGTAGGTTTCGAGGAAGACGGAAGAGCTGCGCCAGCCGCCGGCTTCCATTGCGGTACGGATATCAACGCCGAGATCGATAGCGTTGGTGGCAAACGAGTGCCGCCCGCAAGCGTGACTGGATTTGTAGCTTATGCCGGCGCGGCTGCAGACTGCCTTGATCCGCTCATTGACCGCATATCTCGACGAATAGCGGAAGACGCGATCGGTTAGCTTCCTACCGGATTGGAGGTTCTGCATGCGAAGGGATAGGTCATCGGTGAGTGAACGCGGCGAGTTGGTGCCGGTTTTGGTTTTCAGCAGCAAGACGCACCTGTGAGCGTAATCCACCTGGGCGAACCTCAAAGCAATTGCCTCGCTCACGCGGGCGCCGGTTTGCGCCATGAAAAGAACGAGCGCGGCCAGATGGGTAAGATTGTCTTTGTCACACTGCCGCGTGAAGGCGTGCAACCAGGTCGGCGACGCAGGCTTTTTCGGTGCAGGTCGTTCTTCCTTAAGCTTTCGAACGCGGATCGGGTTGCACCATCCTCGCTCGTAGCCATGGATGATGACTGATCGCGCCGGGGTAATCGCCTGTCTGTTGCGCGTCGCGTTGCTGGCGTCTGGATAGAGCGCATGGGCCATCTGTCGCAGGTCAAACGGGAAGATGGTTGGCAACAGCCTGCCTTCGAAATGATCCACAATGCGCTCAAGGAACCGCCCCTCCCCTCCATTCTCGACGTAACTTTCGGCGGCCTCGCGGAACGTTTTTGCGGTCGCGATAAAGTTGGGGAATGCTGCGAATTGAGAAGTAGTCGCGGCGGGAAGAGCGTGATCCATGGATTGATTTCCCAGAGTTAAGGCTGGGGCGGAGCGGCGGCCGAAGCGTGGGACGAACAGATAAAAAAGCCTAATCTTTACATGGAACGTCCAGCTGTCCCACAAATCCGGAAGTTTTTGAAAAGGCTTGGTTCAGGCACTCCGGCATGGGGCACCACCACTTCACCCCGCATTTTGTCGCTGTCTTATGATGTTACGCCCCGGTGCTGCCGGATGCGATCAATTTTTTTTCTTGACCTTGGGTTGTGTGCGAGGGGTGTGATATTCTCTGTCCATTGGAAAGATTTCCTTGGGAGGCATTTCGATGGCCTATGTTCAAACGAATCGATACGACATTGCGATGAATACCGACGACCTGTTCGGATCCGGAACGTCTAATGGTGCGGTTCTTACGTCGACAAAATGGACATATTGGAACTCGGAAAACACGGTCGAAGTCACGTTTTCGACGTCCGGTGCAACAGGTAGCTCTTACAGCGGGGCGATAACGAAAATCGAAGTCACTGAAGGTAGCAGCCAGGGGATGGTCCTCTCGTTCTTGCCGTATTATTCGGTTTCGTGGTCCACCAGCTATAATTACTACTATCGCTCGTTGAGCTGGGCTTTTAACGGAAATCCGGCCGCCATCTATCTGGCCGGTGACGACACCATATCGGGTAGTGGCGAGGATGATATTCTTAAAGGCTATGGTGGTGCCGACTCCATCTCCGGCTCTTTGGGGGATGATGCGCTCTTCGGCGGCAGCGGCGCAGACAGCCTGTTTGGTGGTGCCGGCAACGATTCATTGTCCGGCGACAGCGGTGATGACCAGCTTAACGGTGGAGCGGGAGATGATCGTGCCAATGGCGGAACCGGCGATGATACGATCCGCGGTGGCGATGGCGACGATTTCCTCTCCGGCGGTCTGGGCGACGACACCATCAACGGCGATGCCGGGGATGACAGTGTAAGCGGTGGAGATGACGACGACACGCTTTCCGGCGGCGACGGCAATGACATGCTTGATGGGGAGATCGGGAGCGACAGGCTTTCCGGCGGTGCCGGCGATGATGATCTTGTCGGCGGTGATGGCAGCGACGATCTTGCCGGCGGAGATGGCAACGACACGCTGCTTGGCGATGCCGGAAATGATCGGCTTGATGGTGGCGCCGGCCGGGACAAAATGTCCGGTGGCTCGGGCAATGACACCTACTATGTCGATAACGCCAAGGACGTCGTGACAGAGGCCTCGAATGCCGGCCTTGATCTCGTCCGCGCTTCGGTCAGCTACATCCTCTCGGCCAACATCGAAAGGTTGACGCTTGTCGGCACCGGCGATCTCAATGGTACGGGCAATACGCTTGCCAATACCATTCTCGGCACATCCGGCAAGAACACCATCGACGGAGGTGGCGGTGCCGATTCCCTGACCGGTGGCGGCGGAGACGATACCTATATTGTCGATAACAGCGATGATTTCGTCACGGAATCTGCAGGAGGAGGAAGCGATACGGTGAAGGCCTCCGCCAGCTTCACGCTCTCTGCCAATGTTGAAAAACTCACTCTGACGGGAACCGGCAATATCAACGGCACCGGCAATGCAATTGCCAACTCCATCGTCGGCAATAACGGCCAGAACAAGCTTTCGGGTGCAAACGGCAATGACACGCTGGATGGCGGTCTGGGCAAGGACGCGCTCACCGGTGGCAGTGGGGCTGACAGCTTCATCTTCAAGACGGCGCTCGGCGCCTCGAATATCGATAGCGTCAAGGATTTTGTCGCCGCGGATGATACGATCAAGCTGGAGAATGCTATCTTTACCGCGCTGACGGCGACGGGAACGCTGGCCAGTGCCGCCTTTTACGGCAGCGATGCCGGTAAGGCTCATGACAGCAGCGACCGGATCATCTACGAAACAGATACCGGCAAGCTGTTTTACGACAAGGACGGCACCGGTAGCGCCGTCGCGGTTCAGTTTGCCGTGCTCGATACGAAACCCGGCCTGACAAACGCTGATTTCGTCATCATCTGAGCGGCGTCAGGAGGAATTCCGAGGTCGTAGCGTCACCGCGAGCACGTGATTTCGTCGGCGAATCTCACTGTCGGCAATCGATGGTCGGAGGTCGTGGCCCGCCGCCGCCTCGTTTCCCGGCATGTTTCGCAGTGCGACGCTTCAAGGGAATCGAGTCCTGCTTTGACGCATGTCCGCGCCTCATTCCGGTACGGTTTCTGGCGACGCTGCGTCATTTCGATACGTCCGCGGCCCGTCTGTCACGAAAACAGCCGCTGGCCGCCGATAACGTTAACCGCGGTTGCGCAAGGCGTTTGCCAAGCTCCGCCATCCTGCGTCACGCTCCCCCGCGTCAACGTATTCTTCTCATGAAAAGAAGGGGGTCAATCATGTCACAGGTTCATGCAGCAGCTTTTGATGACGTGGATGTGCTTTCGGGCGCATTGTTTTCCTGGTGTGCCGAACGCAGCATCCGGCTGCGCAGTTTTGAAGGTGTCCGCGCCGCCGGCGCGATGATCGATCTTTTCCTCTCCGGATATCAGACGCAGGATGCGCTTCTCGGCGCGCTCAGCGACCGCGATTGCGGGGATGTCGCCTTCCTGTCTTGACGACAAGCGGTAAGCGCCAGCGTGCGCCGGATACGTTGAATTGCGCCTGCGGTCCGTGTTAGCTGCAGTGCAGCACAATATTTCCGGCGCACCATGCTTCCAGTTCGCACATCCTACGCCGATCTCGTCCGCGATTTCGAGTGGCGCATTCCCAAGCGGTTCAATATCGGCGTCGCCGTCAGCGACGATTGGGCCAGGCGCGACCCTGATCGCATCTGTCTTCAGCATTTCGATCCGCAGGGTGCGCACCTTTCCCTGACCTATGGCGATTTCGCCAGACAATCCTCTTCTTTCGCATCGGGCCTGTCCGCGCTTGGCGTGGAGCGGCAGGACCGTGTCGCCATCCTGTTGCCGCAGGGCTTCGAGGCGGCCATCGCCCATGCCGGTATCTACAAGCTCGGCGCGGTCGCATTGCCGCTGGCGCTGCTCTTCGGCGTCGAGGCGCTGGAGTACCGGCTGCGCGATGCCGCAGCCGCGGTGATCGTCACCAACGGGTTCGGCCTGGAAAGGATTGCGGCGATCCGAGACCGTTTGCCGTCGCTTCGTTCGATCATTGCCGTCGGTGAGGGAGGCGATGTCTCCTTCAGCGCGCTGGCGCATCGCGATAGCGACGGATTTGTCCCGGCCGATACCGGGCCGGACGATCCGGCCATGATGATCTACACGTCAGGCACCACCGGTCCGCCCAAGGGTGCGCTGCATGGGCACCGCGTCCTGCTTGGCCATCTCCCCGGCTTTCAGTTTCACCATGCCGACCTGCCGCAGCCGGACGACCGCATGTGGACGCCGGCCGATTGGGCATGGGCGGGCGGGCTGCTCAATGCTTTGCTGCCGTCTCTGCTTCTCGGCGTGCCCGTCGTCTCTTCGCCGGCGCAGAAATTCGATCCCCACATGGCGTTCCGCATCCTCTCGGACATGAAGGTACGCAACGCCTTCATTCCGCCGACGGCGCTCAGGCTGATGCTCGCCGTATCCAATCCGAAATTGCATTATGATTTCGACCTGCGTACGGTGGGGTCGGCCGGAGAGTCTCTCGGCAAGGAAACCGGAGAGGCCTCCTCCCGTGCGCTGGGCGTTCCGGTCAATGAGTTCTATGGCCAGACGGAGTGCAACATCGTGCTCTCTTCGGCGGCGCATCTCGGCGTTTCAAAACCGGGGTCGATGGGCAAGGCCGCGCCGGGGCATGAGGTGGCGATCATCGATGAGGCAGGCAAAGTCCTCCCGGCCGGTGCCATCGGGCAGGTCGCGGTGCGCTGGCCCGATCCGGTGATGTTCCTCGGCTATTGGCAAAATGATGCGGCAACCGAAGCCAAATTCATCGGCGACTGGATGAAGACCGGCGATCAGGGCGTGATGGATGGCGAAGGCTACGTCACCTTCTTCGGCCGGGACGACGACGTTATCACCTCGTCCGGCTACCGCATCGGCCCGAGCGAGATCGAGGATTGTCTGGGCGGTCATCCGGCCGTCCGGATGGCGGCGGCGATCGGAAAGCCGGACACGCTGAGAACCGAGATCGTCAAGGCCTACATCGTTCTGGATGCCGGATACGAAGCCTCGCAGGCTCTGGCGGACGAAATCCGCGACTGGGTGAAAACCCGGCTTTCGATGCACGAATATCCTCGCGAGATCGAGTTCGTCGGGCATCTGCCGATGACGACATCGGGCAAGATCATTCGCCGCGAACTGCGCAACAGGGCAGCGGCGGAATAACCGCCGCCGGGTCGTGCTAAAGCATGTCTCGCAAAAGTGTGCAGCGGTTTTGCGAAAAGACATGCGCAAAAACAAAGATCTAAAGCGTGTGAGCGAATCTGAAAGATCGCGACACGCTTTAGCGCGCGCCTCGCGGAGCCAGATGTCGGATCTTGTCGCGCAGCAGTTTCGCCATGTTGCGGGTGTTGCGGTAGAGATGGAGCTGGGTCGCCACCTGCCGCACATCGCGGTCGCGGTTCTGCTGCAGGCCGATGACCAGCGTCCCCATATCCTCGCGCTCTTCCCACATGCGTCCGATCATCGGGTGGTCCGGCACGGCGCAGCTGTCGGAACGCATGATGTTGGCGTCGTCGAGATGCCATTCGGTCAGCTGCGCCAGCAGCAGCTTGCCCGGCGAGTAACGGGCGAAGCTCTCGTCATAGGCGGTCTTCCAGGTATAGGCGTCGCCGGCCATCATCAGCACGATCATGGAGTCGATCGCGGTGCCGTCGAGGTCGAGCGTGTGGATGCGCACGCAGTCGGATTCGGCGAGATTGTTGATGGCTTCGCGGGCGAAGGCGGCATGGTAGCGGTCGGTGACGAGAGCGGTGCGGGCCTTGCCCTTCCAGCCGCTGGCTTCGAGCGCCAGGAATTCCTCCATGTGCAGGCGAACGTCGTCCGGCTGGCGGGCGACGTTGTAGGTCAAGGCGCCGTGCTCTTCCAGCTTCTTCCACTGGCGGCGCAACTCCTTCAGGTGCACGCCACTTATCGACTGGCGCAGATAGGCTTCCCCGTCGAGCAGGCTTTCGAGCATCGGCCGGCTGAACGTATCGGTAACCGTCATCGGCAGGTTCCGGCCGATGGCCACGGCGCGCACGAGCTGGGCGAATTTCCCCTTGAGCCTGAGATCGGGCATGACGAGGATGCCCGGCAGGCCGGCGGCGGGCAGGGCCAGCCCTTCCAGCAGGTTGTCGATGGTTTCGGCAGCGTCTTCCGCATCGAGCAGGGGCACGCCGAGAGGGCCAAAGGGATTTGACCAGATGCGGATGATCGGGCTGCCGATCGAAAATCCCGGCTTGTCGATCGAATAGGGCATCAGGAAGCGAAGGCGGCTGCGGCTGGCATCATTGTCGCGGATCAGGGCGAGGCGCACGACGCGGTCTTCCAGCCGCGGCATGGCGGGCGCGAGAAAGCGACCGGTGAAGAACACGTTGGGTTCCATCGCCCGATTCGAGAGAAAATCGAGCTCCTGCTGCAGTTCGTAGCCGGTTTTGGCGGGATAAAGGCACAGCTCGCGGCCCGGACGCCCGATCGCAAGCGAGCGATCGGCCGCCGGCCGTTCGTGCGGTGAAGGGGCAAGGCCACCGAGATATCGCGCCGTGTGACCGCTGGCGTCGTCGGGAAGATGGGTGTTTCCAAGCATGTTATGCGACCTCCGCACGGATTTTGCTGGCGTATGAATCGGCGAAAGCGAAGAGGCTGAAGCCGAAGGTGCGGCGCACCGCCAGATGAAGAAGGATTGCTTCGGCCACCATCGCGCCCGCCGTTGCGAAGGCGGCGCCGGTCAAGCCGAAGAGTGGAATGAGCGTCACGTTGAGGGCGAGGTTCGTGAGCAGCGCCAGCGCATAGAGCGCCATGCAGAGCTTTTGCTGCCCGGCCATGGTAAGGAAGGCTTCGGCGGGGCCGACCATCGCCTTCGCCATGGCGCCGCCGTAGAGGATGGCCATCAGCGACCAGCCGGCCACGAAGACGGAGCCGAACAGCGACAGCAGGAGGGTGCCGAAAAGCAGCACCAGCCCGCCGACGACGAGCGACGGCCAGAAGGTCCATCTGGCGCTCTCTATGGCGATATGCGCAAGCTGCTGGCGGTCCGGATTTGCCATGGCCGCGGAAAAGCGCGGGCCGGCGGCGGCCTTCACCGAGAAGCTCACGAAATGCACGAGCGCCATGGTCTTGGCGGCGGCGAAATAGATGGCGACGCTTTCGGGGTCGAGATAGAAACCGACGATCACCACATCCGAATTGGTCAGCATGAAGCTGAAGCCTTCGATCAGGAAGATCGGCAGGGCGACGCGGATCCAGGTGGCAAATTCGATCTTGCGCGGCCCCGGCACATAGCGCCGGCTTAGGCGCCAGGTGAGGATGAAGAACTGCGTGACGCTGGTGAGATAGGTCGCGGCGAGTGCCGTGATCATGCCCGTCCTCGCCGTCGGTTCCGCGCCGCCGAAGACGGCGAGCAGCATGAAAGCCAGCATCAGCAGCGGGCGGATCAGGTAGGTGGGGCTCAGCGCCGAGATAGCCCAGCTGTGGGCCCGCGAGGTGCCGTCCATGACATCGTTGAGCGCGATCATCGGCAGGGTGAAAATACCGAGATAGAGCGGCACCAGATAGTAGCTCTCGATCAGGTCGCCGAAGAACCAGAGGCCGAGGGTGCCGACAATGGCGAGCAGGGTAGCCGAAACCAGCGCGAAGACCCGGACCGTCGCCGTCAGCCCACGGATTTCAGGCAGGGCGTCCTGCGCATGATATTGCGGCAGGAAGCGGATGATGGCGGTGTGGAAGCCGAGGCAGGAAAGATTGCCGAACAGGATGACCAGCACCCAGACGAAGACATAGATGCCGTATTCGAATTCGCCCATGAGCCGGGCGAGAATGATCTGCGAAACGAAGGCGATAGCCGCGCTGATGATGCGGATGGCGAAGGCGACAAGCGCCATGCGCTGGGCGAGATGCTTCGGGTCGTTGTTGGTCAGGATGGTGTGCAGGGTTGCGCCGATGGCCGCTAGCCGATCCCTGGCCGCTGGCGGAAGAATTCGCCCAGCCCTCTGACATGCCGCCGTGAACACAAGCCGTACCCGCATTGAACGCAAAACAGGGTTAGAGTGTTGCCAGATCAGCGTTAACAAAGCGTGTGGTCAGGGTGAATGACTGCCCCTCATCCGCCCTGTCGGGCACCTTCTCCCCGTTCGCGGGGAGAAGGGACAAGCGGCAACCTCTGTCGTCCCCTCTCCCCGCCTGCGGGGAGAGGGCTAGGGTGAGGGGCAACCCTCGGTCTCAAACGAAAAATGCCGCCCGGAGGCGGCATCTTGTCAGTTCATTCAACGCCCGGTATCAGGCCTCGAAAGCACCGTGGCAGTGCTTGTACTTCTTGCCGGAGCCGCAGGGGCAGGCTTCGTTGCGCGATACGCGGCCCCAGCTCAGCGGGTTCTTCGGATCGCGGTTTTCCGGAGCCACGACCTGCTGTGCGCCTTCGTTGAAATCATCCTCGCCCGTGAGCGGGTCGATGTGATGACCCTCCATGGTTGGCGGCACCGGCTGCGGGGCCTGCGAAGCTTCGCGCACCAGTTCGACGCGCATCATCTGGGCGGTCACGCCCTGGCGAAGGTTGGTCAGCAGCGCCTGGAACAGTTCGAAGGCTTCGGCCTTGTATTCCTGCAGCGGGTCGCGCTGGGCGTAGCCGCGGAAGCCGATGACCGAACGCAGGTGATCGAGGTTGACGATATGCTCGCGCCACAGGTGGTCCAGCGTCTGCAGGAGCACGGAGCGCTCCACATAACGCATGATTTCGGGGCCGAAGCGCTCGGCGCGGTCGGCGGCTGCTGCGTCCGCTGCTGCCGTGATGCGCTCGCGGATGTCGGCATCGTCGATGCCCTCTTCACTGGCCCATTCCACGACCGGCAGGTCGAGGTTGAGCTGGCTCTGGACGTCCGTCTTCAGGCCTTCGGTATCCCACTGTTCGGCATAGGCCTTTTCCGGGATGCGGCGGGCGACGATGTCTTCGATCACCTCATGGCGCATGTCGGCGATGGTTTCTTCGAGATCGGTCGCATCCATCATCTCGATGCGCTGCTCGAAGATCACCTTGCGCTGGTCGTTCAGCACGTCGTCATACTTCAGAAGGTTCTTACGGGTGTCGAAGTTGCGGGCTTCGACCTTCTTCTGGGCGCGTTCCAGCGCCTTGTTGATCCACGGATGGACGATGGCTTCGCCTTCCTTGAGGCCAAGCTTCTGCAGCATCGAATCCATGCGGTCGGAGCCGAAGATGCGCATCAGGTCGTCCTGCAGCGACAGGAAGAACTTCGAGCGGCCGGGGTCGCCCTGACGGCCGGAACGGCCGCGCAGCTGGTTGTCGATGCGGCGGCTTTCGTGGCGTTCGGTGGCGAGAACGTAAAGCCCGCCGGCGGCCAGCGCCTTTTCCTTCAGCTTGGCAATCTGGGCGCGAATCGCAACCGCGCGCGGATCCCTGTCGCGTTCCCGCATATCCTCGATGTCGGTGATTTCC
>JAVBSF010000478.1:0-10884 GCA_031556925.1 Pararhizobium sp. | reverse complement strand
AGGGATCGAAGCGACCGTAGAAGGTCTGGCCCTTGGCGGCCATGTCCTTGAGCAGCGCCGTCGGCTAGAAGTGATCGCCATAGGCGGCCGCCAGCTTCTCGCAAAGCTCGACGAAGACCTTCGTCCCCATGCCATCGATGTAGGACAGCGTGCCGCCCGTGTACGGCGCGAACCCGAAGCCGAGGATCGAGCCGACATCAGCCTCGCGCGGATCGGTAACGATGCCTTCTTCGACGGTACGGGCCGCTTCCAGCGCGATGGTGACGAGGAAGCGCTGCTTCAGCGTCGTGACATCGAAATTATCAGCCGGCTTCTGCGGGAAGAGATCCTTCAGGCCCGGCCACAGGAACTTCTTGGCGGGCTTTGCCGGATATTCGTAAAAGCCCTTGCCGTTCTTGCGGCCGCGACGATCGAGGTCATCCACCAGCTTGTTGATCAGCGCCATGTGCTGCGGATCGACCGAGGCCTCGCCGAGATCGGCGATCGAGGCCTTGAGGATCTTCTGGCTGAGGTCGATCGCCACTTCGTCGTTGAGCGACAGCGGGCCGACCGGCATGCCGGCCATCTTGGCGGCATTCTCGATCATCGCTGCCGGCACGCCTTCGATCAGCATGTCATAGGCTTCGTGGATGTAGCGGAAAACGCAGCGGTTGACGTAGAAGCCCCGGGTATCGTTGACGACGATCGGCGTCTTCTTGATCGCGGCGACGAAATCGAGCGCGGTCGCCAGCGCCTTGTCGCCGCTTTCCTTGCCGAGGATCACTTCCGTCAGCATCATCTTCTCGACCGGCGAGAAGAAGTGGATGCCGATGAATTGGTTCGGACGCTTGGAGTTCTTGGCAAGACCGGTGATCGGCAGTGTGGAGGTGTTGGAGGCGAAGATCGCGTCTTCACCGATCACGGCCTCGACCTTCTCGATCACATCCTTCTTCACCTGGCGATCTTCGAACACGGCCTCGACGACGAGCTTCACGTCCTTGAGGTCGTTGTAATCGGCGGACGGGGTGATCAGGGCGAGCAGGGCTTCACCCTGTTCCTGTGTCATCCGGCCCTTGCCGATCGAATCCTTGACCAGGCCTTCGGAGTGGGTCTTGCCCTTGGTCGCCGCTTCGATATCGCGGTCGATGAGGGTGACGGGGATACCGGCGGCAGCCGTGACATAGGCGATGGAGGCCCCCATGAAGCCGGCGCCGACGATGCCGACCGTCTCCAGATCGCTCTTCGGAACGCCAGCCGGGCGGCGGGCGCCCTTGCCAAGTTCCTGCATGGAGATGAACAGCGAGCGGATCATCGAGAAGGCTTCGGTGGTCTGCAGGACTTGCGCGAAGTAGCGCTGCTCGACCTTGAGCGCGAGGTCGATCGGCAGTTGCAGGCCTTCATAGACGCATTTCACGATGGCGAGCGCGCCGGGGAAATTGCCGTTGGTCTCGCGGCGCAGGATGGCGGAGGCTGCCGGCCAGAGCTGGGCCGCAGCCGGGGTCCAGATGCCGCCGCCCGGAACCTTGAAGCCCTTTTCATCCCAGGGCTGGACCGGCTTCAGGCCGTTCTTCAGCATGGTCTTGGCGGCGTCGATCAGCTTGTCGGGATCGGCCAGTTCATGCACGAGGCCGAGCGCCTTGGCGCGCTGCGGCGTCAGCGACGAGCCGGTGGTCATCATCTGCAGGGCGTCCTGCGCATTGGTGAGGCGCGGAACGCGCTGCGTGCCGCCGGCACCGGGGAAGATGCCGACCTTGACTTCCGGCAGGGCGATCTTGACCGACTTGGAGTTGGAGGCGACACGGCCATGGCAAGCCAGCGAGAGCTCAAAGGCGCCACCCATGCAGGTGCCGTTGATCGCCGAGACCCACGGCTTGCCGGAGGTTTCCAGCTTGCGGAAAAGGCCGGTCATCTGGCCGCAGAGGTCGAACAGTTTTTGCGCGGCACCATCCGGGTCGCGGGCCTTTTCCTCGTTGTAGAAGGTGAACATGCCCTTGATCATCGACAGGTCCGCGCCGCCCGAGAAGGTCGACTTGCCGGAAGTGACGACGACGCCCTTGATCGCGGCGTCGGCAACCGTCTGGTCAACGATCGCATCGAGCTCGCGCAGGACATCGGCCGTGAACACGTTCATCGACTTGTCCGGCATGTTCCAGGTGACGAGCGCAATACCGTCCGCGTCGGTTTCAACGGTGAAGTTGGTGTAGTTGCTCATGTGGGAATTCCTCTCCCTAAAAATCGTTCATAGTCAAAAGACGCCGAGCGCCAAACCAAAGCCGCCAAGGACGAAAACGAGGATCACCAGGAAAACGCGATTTTCTAAGCGCAGACGACGGACGTGTTCGTCCGCGCCGATCTTGGTAGAGGCTTCGTAGTCCGCCCTCATGTCCCTTTCCAGGTTGTGTTGGGCAAACTGTTTCTCGATTTCGTTCTTCTCCCGCTCGTATACTTCGCGTCGCGGCATGTCTTTTGTTCCTAGACGCGTTCGATGATCGTCGCGGTGCCCATGCCGGCGCCGATGCAGAGCGTGACGAGCGCGGTGTTGAGGTCGCGCCGTTCCAGCTCATCGAGCACCGTGCCGAGGATCATCGCGCCGGTCGCGCCGAGCGGATGGCCAAGCGCGATCGCGCCGCCATTGACATTGATCTTGTCGTGCGGAATGTCGAAGGCCTGCATGTAGCGCAGCACGACGGCGGCGAAGGCTTCGTTGAGTTCGAAGAGATCGATGTCGGCAAGCGTCATGCCGGAGCGCTTCAGGAGCTTTTCGGTGACATCGACCGGACCGGTCAGCATCAGCGCCGGATCGGATCCGATATTGGCGAAGGCCTTGATGCGGGCGCGGGGCTTCAGCCCCATGCTTTCGCCACCGGCTTTCGAGCCGAGCAGCACGCCGGCCGCGCCATCGACGATGCCGGAGGAATTGCCGGCATGGTGAACGTAGTTGATACGCTCGATTTCCGGGTGCGCCTGAATGCCGACGGCTTCAAAGCCGCCCATTTCGCCGGGCATCTGGAAGGAGGGGTTGAGCGAGGCGAGGTTCTGCATCGTGGTAGTCGGACGCATATGCTCGTCCTTGGCCAGAATGACGATGCCGTTCTGATCCTTCACCGGCACGACGGAGCGGTCGAAATAACCGTTGTCCCAGGAATGGCCGGCGCGCTTCTGGCTCTCGACAGCATAGGCATCGACGTCATCGCGGGAGAAGCCGTATTTCGTGGCGATCAGGTCGGCGGAAACGCCCTGTGGCATGAAATAGCCGGGGAAGTTGACCGACGGGTCCATGTACCAGGCGCCGCCGGACATGCCCATGCCGACGCGCGACATGCTTTCGACGCCACCGGCAATGACGATATCATCGGCGCCCTGCGCGATCTTGCCGGCCGCGAAATTGACGGCATCGAGACCCGAGGCGCAGAAACGCGAAATCTGCATGCCCGGAGCCTTGTTGGAGTAACCGGCCTCGAAGGCTGCTGCCTTCGGGATAACGGCGCCAGCTTCGAAAACCGGATCGACGCAGCCCATGATGATGTCGTCGACAGTCGAGGTGTCGAGCCCGTTGCGGTCCCGCAGGGCTTCCAGCACCTTGGCGGCGAGGCGAGGTGTGGGCACTTCATGCAGTGCGCCATCCTTCTTGCCGCGTCCGCGCGGCGTGCGCACGTGGTCGTAAATGAAGACTTCGGTCATCGTGTCATCTCCCTTGGGCAGCTTTCGCTGCTAGAATCCGTTTTTATTTGTCGCCTTGGGGTGCGCAGGGTCAACCCTCCCCGCGAGCGGGGAGGGTCGCCGCAAACTCAGAACGCAGCCGCGTCCAGGGCCATCAGCGTATCGGCGCCGGTCTCGATGCGGGCCTTGCGCAGCGCCGTTTCCGGCAGGATGCGCTCCATGAAGAATTTTGCCGTCACAAGCTTGTTCTTCAGATACTCGGCGCGGGCCGTGTCGCCGGAGGCGAGCTTCTCTTCCGCCGCCTTGGCGATCTTCGCCCACATATAGCCGAGGACGACGAGGCCGGAGAGGTGCATGTAGTCGGTCGAGCCGGCACCGGCATTGTCGGGCTTGGCCATGGCGTTCGACATAAACCACATGGTCGCCGCCTGCAGGTCGTTCAGACCTTTCTTCAGCGCTTTGGTATAAAGCGTCAGCTTCTCGTCATTGCGGTTTTCTTCGCAGAAATCGCCGATTTCCTTAAACAGCGCCATGATGGCGCGACCGCCATTGAGGCCAAGCTTGCGGCCGACAAGGTCAAGCGCCTGAATGCCGTTGGCGCCTTCGTAGATCATCGCAATGCGCGCATCGCGTACATACTGGCTCATGCCATGTTCTTCGATGTAGCCGTGGCCGCCGAAGACCTGCTGGGCCATGACGGCGTGGTCGAAGCCCTTGTCGGTCAGAACGCCCTTGAGGATCGGCGTCATCAGGCCGAGGATATCGTCGGCAGCCTGACGGTCCTTCTCATTGTCGCCGCGATGGGCGATATCGGATTTCAGCGCCGTCCAGAGGGTGAAGGCGCGGCCGGCTTCGTTGAAGGCCTTGATGGTCATTAGCACACGGCGGATATCCGGGTGCACGATGATCGGGTCGGCCTTCTTGTCCGGTGCCTTCGCGCCGGAAAGCGAGCGGCCCTGAATACGCTCGCGGGCATAGTTGGCGGCATTCTGATAGGCGACTTCCGCGACGGACAGACCCTGCAGACCGACGCCGAGGCGGGCTTCGTTCATCATCACGAACATGGCGTTGAGGCCCTTGTTCTCCGCGCCGATGAGATAGCCGGTCGCCTCGTCATAGTTCATGACGCAGGTCGAGTTGCCGTGAATGCCCATCTTGTGCTCGATCGCGCCACAGGAGACCGCGTTGCGGCTTCCGAGCGAACCATCGGCCTCGACCATGAGCTTCGGCACGATGAACAGCGAGATGCCCTTCACGCCTTCCGGCGCGCCCTCGATGCGGGCAAGCACCAGATGCACGATGTTGTCGGACATATCGTGCTCGCCGGCGGAGATGAAAATCTTCTGGCCGGAAATCTTGTAGGAGCCATCAGCCTGCGGCACGGCCTTCGAGCGCAACAGGCCGAGGTCGGTGCCGCAATGGGGCTCCGTCAGGTTCATCGTGCCGGTCCAGGTGCCTTCGACCATCTTCGGCAGATAGGTGGCCTTCTGCTCGTCGGTACCGTGGACGAGGATCGCGGCGATCGCACCCTGCGTCAGGCCCGGATACATCGTCAGCGCCATGTTGGCCGACGACATATATTCGCCGACGGCGGTGTGCAGTGTGTAGGGCAGGCCCTGTCCGCCGAATTCTTCCGGCACGGAAAGCCCGAGCCAGCCGCCTTCGCGGTAAAGGTCAAAGGCCTGCTTGTAGCCCTTCGGCGTCGTGACGGTCGCGTCGTCGTTGCGCTTGCAGCCTTCCTGGTCGCCAGAAAGATTGACCGGGAAAAGAACCTCTTCTGCCAGCTTTGCCGCCTCGCCGACGATCGCTTCGATCATGTCGGGGGTCGCATCGGCGAAACCGGGAAGATTGTTGTAGCGCTCGATACCGAGCACGTCGTTCAGGATGAAGAGGGTGTCTTCGACCGGAGCCTTGTAGATGGGCATGTCCTGTTGTTCCTCGCCTGCGAATCCGAAAGGGAAAGTGGTTTCCTCGTAACCATTGGCATCATGCTACAAAATTTTGACGTTTGCGTAAACGTCAAAAAATACGGAAAGCGATTTTTACGCTGCGAAGCGTGTCCTGCGACGATGTCGGTAGCCTCCGAGCCTCCTGTAAACAGAATGCGACCAAATCGTTAAAAAATTTCAGCGGTGGTTAACGGCTTGTTTACCACGTTTCGCGAAAGTGCGTGGTGAAACGGTCAATGCTGCTCAAGTCCTGTCTTCGCGTCGTCGCAGTCTTGTCCGGATCGGCAATCGACCGGCATGGCAGAGACCGCCCTTTCGGTGGCCGGTCATGGCCGATGGAAGAGGCGAAGATTGAGATGAACGGATCGCGACCGCATATTTCCCGCTCTGGAACCCCGTCTCACGGCGGTGGCGAGCGCTCGTCGCTCGATGCGCTGAACAGGACGATCGAGGGCCTCGAATCGCGGCTCGATGGTCTGATGGGCAATGGCGCCCGCGAGCCGAAATACCGTGCGCCCGAACGGGAGCCGCGCCCCGATCCCGTCTCTGAAATCATGCAGCGCCAGCGGGCGCTCGCCGCCAGCCGCGATGCGGCCCCTGATCGCGGCGACCGTTACGCCGCCCCGTCGCGCCAGCCGGCGTCCCCCAGCTATTCGGAAGAACGCCGCACCTCGCCGCTGCGCGAAGCGCTCGCCCAGCGCAATATGGCTCAACGCGAGGCCGTCCCGTACCGCGCGCCGCTTCGCGAGCCTGCCCGCGAAAACTTCAGCCGTCCGGCCGAGCCCCGGCAGGATATGGCCATCGCCGAAATCACCCAGGCCCTGCTCGGTCTGCGCAAGGAATTGAAAGCCGATATCGCCGATGGGCTCACCCGCGAGATGGCGGCGCTGCGCAACGAAATCCGTGGTATCACCGCCGAGGCTTCCCAGGGGCAGGTAGGTCTCGCCGATATCCGCGGCGATCTGCAATGGCTGTCCGAAAGCATCAGCCAGCTCGGCCGTCAGGCCCCGCCCGCCCAGGCTGATGCCCTGAAGGTCGAGTTCGACGAACTGCGCGCCCTCATCGAAGGCCTCTCCCGCGACGACAGCATGCGCCGCATGGAAGATCGCTGGAGCGCGGTGGAGGACCGGCTTCAGCATTTCGATGCCAATCGGGATGACGAACTGGTGGCGCTTGCCTACCGCCTCGACGAGATCAAGTCGCAGATCGGCGGCATCAACAGCACGCCGGCCATCCACGCGCTGGAAGACAAGCTCATGTCGATGGCGCAGGCCGTCGAGATGCTCGGCCGCCACCTGCAGCCGGACGACAACCGGCTGGCCTCGCGCTTTGCCGACCTCGACATGCGCCTAGACGAGATCAGCCGCGCCATCGTTTCCAGCGGCCGCACGGCATCGAGCCTCGATGCCGCCGCCGTCGACCGTGTCGAACACCGGATTGCCGACCTCGCCCAGCAGATCGACATGATGGCACGCCCGGCCGACAACGGCCTGTCGAACCGCATCGAGGCGCTGGCCATGCGCGTCGAGCAGCTTGCCAACGAAGAAGCGGCGGTGCGGCTCGAAGAACGGCTGGACCAGCTATCGCTGATGTTCGAGCGCTCCCAGGAAAATATCCAGCCGGATCTCACCAATTATCTCGCCGATATTTCCCGCAAGATCGATGCGCTCGATCAAGGCGATGTCAATGATGCGCTCGCTGAGCGGCTGGACGACCTCGCGCGCCGTATCGATGCATTGGATACGCCGACGCAAGCCTATCCGATGGGTGATCGTTTCACCCGCCTCGAAGACCGGCTTGCCGATATCGCCGTTCGCCTCGAAGAGACCCATGCCGCGCCCTACGACGACAGCGCGGCGCTGCGCAGCCTGCAGGAGCAGATCTCCAATCTCTCAGCTCTGGTGAGCGAGCCGCGTCCGGTCGCCGCCGCCGCGAACCTTCCGGTAGAGTTCGAAGGCCGCATGAGCGCGCTCGAAGATTATCTGGCCACCAGCGATGAATATATCATCGAGGCTGCCCGCCAGGCGGCCGAAGCCGTCATGGAAGCCTATCAGCGGTCAGGCGCGGCTCCTGCCGCGGCCGGTGGCGATCTCGCCGCGATCTCCGCCCTTGCGGGTGATCTGAAAGCCCTTGAAGAACTCACCCGGTCCAGCGAGGAGCGTACGGTCCGGACCTTCGATGCCCTGCACGAGACGCTTGTTCATATTGCGGAAAAGCTTGAGCGTCTGGAAGACGGCGGCACGAAACCGGAAGCGCCGCGTCCTTTCGGCACGCGCGATGCCGGTTTCGTGCCGCCGCGGATGCCCAGGGCTGCCGAGCCGGATTTCGAGGATCCCTTCATGCAGGCCGAGGAGCCTGACCCGCTGAAGCGCGACATGCGTGAGCAGGCAAGCTCCGTTTCGCCCTCCGCATTGATGCAGGCGGCGGTGGATGAAGACGTGGCCACCGCGCTTCGCGAGGAAGAGGATATCGCCGACGACAGCGTCGTGACGACCGAAAGCCGTCCGGTCGCGAGGAAAAGCCTGCTTGCGGGTTTGGCCCGGCGTTTCTCCGGCAAGCGCAATCAGGTCGTCCACGCCGAAAGCCGTCAGACGGTTGAGCCGACGCCTTCGATCGATGCCGCCGACATGATCGCGCCCGATGTCGCAAACCAGTTGCTTGAGCCAGGCTCCGGCATGCCGGATGTGAAGAAGATTCTGGAGCGCGTGCGGGCCGGTCAGGCCGGCCGTGGCGGACAGGATATCGCCGCCGGCGATGCCGACAAGGCAGACTTCATCGCCGCCGCCCGTCGCGCCGCGCAGCTTGCGGTGGAAGAATCCGATACGATCGGCCAGCGCGCCCGCGTCGTCGCCCCGAAGCCCTCGATCGGCGGCGCTTTCGCCCGCCATCGCCGCCCCATCCTCATGGCGGTCGGGGCCGTCCTGCTCGCCATCATGTCCTATCCGCTGGTCAACACCCTGATCCGCGGAGAAAAGGCCCCGGCCGTGATCGAGCAGCAGGTCGAGGCGCCGGCAGCGGAAGATGCGACGAATGCCGCCGCAACTCCTGCTGAAGAAGCCGTCGCTCCGCTGTCGTCGTTGCAGCCGCAGGATGGCGATCTCGACGCTGCCGCGTCGGAAGAATCCACGGAGCCGGTTCAGGCGGCCGAACCGGCGGATGCCGGGCTCGCGACTGCCAATCCGGAAGCGGTAACGACTGCTGCGGCCACCGGGCAATCCGCTTTGCCCGTCACCGAGCTGATGTCGCCTTCCAGCCAGACCGCAACTGCGGGCAGCTTCGCCGAAACCCCGGTCCAGACGGCCGGCACGGATGAGTTTTCCACGCCTGCAAAGCCGGTCGAGGCGGTCGAGGTTCCAGCCGCGATCACCCAGCCTGCGCTCGTCGCGGCAATCAAGAGCGGCGATCCGCTCGCTTATTTCGAAGTCGGTGCGATCTACACGGAAGGTCGCGGCGTCAAGGCGAATCTCGTCGAGGCCGCCAAATGGTACCAGCGCGCTGCCGATCAGGGGCTGGTCCCCGCTGAGTATCGCCTGGCGACCCTCTATGAACAAGGCACCGGCGTCGCGCGCGATGCGGCCAAGGCGAAGGCGCTCTATCTGGGCGCGGCCGAAAAGGGCAATGCCAGCGCCATGCACAATCTCGCGGTTATGCTGGCCAATGGCGGCGATGCCGCCCCGGACTTCACCGAGGCGGGCAAATGGTTCGTCAAGGCGGCGGAACTTGGCCTGCGCGACAGCCAGTATAATCTCGCCATCCTCTTCGCGCGCGGCAACGGCGTGAAGCAGGATCTGGTTGAATCCTACAAGTGGTTCGCGGTTGCCGCCAAGAGCGGCGATACTGACGCGGCCCAGAAGCGGGAAGATGTCGCCAAGGCGATGAAGCCTGAGCAGCTGAAGGACGCCAAGGCGCGTTTCGAAGCCTGGAAGCCGGCCGTCGCCGATGAAAAGGCCAACGATGTGATCGTTCCGGACGCCTGGCTCGGCAAGAGCCCGTCGACCGCGACGGTCGATATGACCAAGGCGATCCGCAACATCCAGGCGATCCTCAACAACAACGGTTTCGATGCCGGTACGCCGGATGGAAAGATCGGTGCAAAGACGACGGAAGCCATCAAGGCTTTCCAGAAATCGATCGGTCAGGAGCCGACCGGCCAGATCAACGATGCCCTCGTCCGCGAGCTTCTGAAGCGAAATGGATGAGCGGCGGCCATGGCCGCAATAATGCCGCAGACCGGCCTGAAAAGATCACCAGGGCGGGCTAGGATTCGTTTGAGCTGACCGTGGCGTGCGCTCATTTCCCATGGAGATGCGGCGCGGCCGGGGCATGGTCGGCAAGAAGGGCCGGGGCTGGCGATTTCAGCGGGGATGTTCCCCTTCTTTCCTGTGACGGACGGCATGCGAGCCGTCGCCATTGCGCCCATCAGGGCAAAAAATAAATTTGGATGCGGTCTCGCGGGCGCGTGGTGACGCGGGCGGCAACGTATCGGCTTATCGGGGTTTGCATTGTGACGGTCTACCTGCCCATTGCGGAATTATCGGTCAATATCCTGATCATTCTCGGTATGGGCGCGGCCGTCGGTTTCCTGTCCGGCATGTTCGGCGTCGGCGGCGGGTTCCTGATCACGCCGCTCCTGATCTTCTACAATATTCCGCCGGTGGTTGCGGTCGCGACCGGCGCGAATCAGGTCGTCGCCTCTTCCATTTCCGGCGCGATTACCCATTTCCGGCGCGGCACGATCGATATCAAGCTTGGTACCGTGCTTCTTTGCGGCGGTCTCGTGGGCGCGACCGTCGGCATATGGCTGTTTGCGCTGTTGCGCCGTATCGGCCAGCTCGACCTCGTCATCTCGCTTGCCTATGTGGTGCTGCTCGGCACGGTCGGTTCGCTGATGCTGTGGGAGAGTATCAACGCGCTGCGCCGCGCCGCTCGCAACGAGCAGGTGCCGTTGCGGCGGCCCGGCCATCACAACTGGGTGCATCGCCTGCCGCTGAAGATGCGCTTCAAGAAATCCAAGATCTATCTGAGCGTCATCCCGGTTGCCGGCCTCGGCTTCTGCATCGGCGTGCTGACCTCGGTCATGGGTGTCGGCGGTGGCTTCATCATGGTGCCGGCCATGATCTATCTCCTGCGCATCCCGACCAACGTCGTTGTCGGGACTTCGCTGTTCCAGATCATCTTCGTGTCCGCCTATACCGTCATCGTCCAGGCGACGGCGAACTATACGGTCGATATCGTGCTCGCCTTCGTGCTGATGGTCGCCGGCGTCATCGGCGCGCAATATGGCGTGCGGGTCGGC
>JAVBSF010000421.1:0-11825 GCA_031556925.1 Pararhizobium sp. | reverse complement strand
CAAAAATTGAAAACGTTCGAGCCAGGTCACGGTTATACAAAAGAAGACTGGGATGCCGTCGATTTTCCCGAGTTGACTAACGAAGAGCTTGCCAACATGCGCCCGGCGAAGGAGGTTCTGCCGCCTGAGTTTTTCAGAGCCATCGAAGAGCATCGCAGATCGCGTGGGCGCCCATCGCTGGAGCATCCGAAAAAGCAAGTCACCCTCCGGTTGGACGAAGACGTGATTGCTAAGTTTCGAGCGAGTGGCAAAGGCTGGCAGGGCCGGATGAATGAGGCGTTACGAAAAGCTGCAGGTATATAGCCGGCTCGCAAATTAGCGCATTTCCAGCGCATGAGCATAGATGTGTTATCTAAACCAATAGCTTAGCGGATGTTTCAGCCAATTGAAAATCCGCGTGTCGGTGGTTCAAATCCGCTCCGGATACCATTAAATCCTTAAAATCATTGAATTTCTGAAAGCTCTTTGAGCCCGCTTGTGCTAGAAAGCACACGTCTAACGCAGGCGTGCTAGCAACGTAACCGATTTCGGAGAGCCTCATGTTGCAGCGTGCGAAGCAATCTGGTCTGCCTGCTGAAAAGTGGTCCTTCTTGAAGTATGGCTTATGAGCCGACCAAGATGACGAAACCCGGTCCTGTTGGACCGGGTTCCTGGCAATGCACCTACGAGCCTCAGCCGACCTTTGTTGCAGCGGGTAGGACCCACGATCCGTCAAGGATCGAGGGATTACCCTCTTTCGGCCAGTACAATCGCATCATCAGAATGAATTTGTCTTTCGGTGCGGGAAGCCAATTCGACTCCTTTTCCGCTCCCGGCGACTCGTGCTGGATATAGATGGTAGTCGAACCGTCCGCATTTGCCTTCAGATCCTGACGTGGGCTGATTGAGTAACGGTTAAGCGGGTTCTCAACGAAGAAGTACCCGGCGTCATACATGGTGATCGACCAAAAACCGTTGACCGGTGGCAAATGGCCCTTCGGAAAATTGATGACGTATTTCTCCGAGCCATTGTAGTCACGATGGATCAAGCCACCGCCAGACTTTGTGCTTGTCGGGTAAACCGCATCCTGTGGCCGATTGGCTCCGAGACCGATAGCCGTGATCAGAGCACGCTGAAGATAGTCGGTACCATAAAGGCCGGTCTTCGTCGTATACGCCCAGCCATTGACGTCGTTGATATCGCCTCCGCTATCTTTGAAGTGCAGCATGATGCGGGCAAAGGCAATTTGTGGAAGTCGCTTTTGAAGAATGACGTCCAGTTTGCTCGCGTCGAAATCCTTGCCCGGGACAATGCCGATGGTCGCCAGTTTCTCCAGCATTGGTGCATCAGATGCGGCAGGCGGATTGGTCTTCATCAGTTCGCAGAAGAGGCTAAAGTACGACACCGCTTCCAGCGCGTTGACCTGCTCGCGCACCGCTGTCTTCATATCGATCTCCGGGTCAACCTTACCTGGAGGCGGCGTGTAATCTTTGCCGTAGGAACTCAGCGGAACGAGTTTGACTTCGTCCTGAATTTTGTGAACGGCGGCATAGTCCTCGGGTGTGCCGGTACAATAGATGCGTCCGAGCAGCCAAACCATGCTTGTCGGCGACTTGTACTCGGTCATCCCATCGGGCAGTGTTCCCGACCAACCCGGTCCGGTGATTGCGTAGGTCTGCGCGCCGGTTCCAGTGGTTCGTTTTCCCGGCACCTCAAAGACATTGGTCCAACCATCGAGCATCGGAAAGAGAGCGTAGCGATCGCCCATGTCCGGGATGCTCAGAACATAAGGCTCATGACCAACTTCGAAGAATCCATAGGTGTAGAGGGTATCCGCGTTGGGTGCAGTCACATCACGGAAGGATGCAGACGGATATTCGCGCAGGCGTCCAATCTGCCCCGTCGGAGCCTTGGTGCCCTTAGGCTCAGCGACATTTGTTATAACGCGCCGAGTATACTCCATCGTTACCAGCGGATACGCGTACACGTAGGCTTCCAGCGCGGTCCAGAAATCGGACCGCCCCAAAAGTTCATCACTGATCGACGCTTCCTGTGCAAAAACTGGTCCGCCCGCTAGCGCTGCCGCAAGACCCGTAATCGAAGCCGCTGTAAATCCGCGACGTGATAATTCCATTTTGTTTCTCCCCCTCGGTTGCATTACAGATACGAAGCGTATCGGAACATACGTGCACAATCGAGAACTAAAACTCTGCGTAGTAGACAATTTATGAGCGTGCTGATCGGCCAATTACCAGGATGACGAAACCCGGTCTTGTCGGACCGGGTTCCGGAATGAACGAAGTGAATGGAGCTTCGCTCGTCGCTCAGGCCACCAGCAATTTCAAAGCCACAGCCTGCTGCCGCCTGAGTTTTTCAAAGCTATCGAAGTGCATCGCAGATCGCGTGGGCGTCCATCGCCGGAGCATCCGAGATTTGGTTGCTGTCTTTCTCCGGATGCAAACTCTTGCCTGAGAGCATGGCCAGCAAATTGCGAGGAGCGGCGCCCATACGGCCAACGCTGCGACAGCAAAGGCCTATACCTCGGCATCCTCGCGCAACCCGACGAGCGGGATGGCCAACACCGTGGCGGAAAAACCGGCTGCAGCCGGCCCGGTCGATATTCCGGGCTTCCTCGTTCTTGCCGGCGGCGTGCCGGTCAAGGTTGGCAAGGCAACGATCGGCGCCATCGGCGGTGGTGCCCCAGGCAGCCAGTTCGACGAGGCCTGTGCCATGAAGGCTCTTGAAACCGATGCCAGGCGTCTGAAATAATCCTCTTGCCCGCCGCATATCCGGCGCGCGGGCCTACGCTTCGAGGCGGCAATGCGACGGTTTCTTTTGACAGGAGTAATGATCATGGCGCTGGGCGGGAATGTTTCGGCTGCGGTGCTGGCCGCCGTGGAAAGCGGCGATCATCTTGGGCTGGAGAAAGCCTTGGCCACCGGCAATGCTGTCGATGAGAGGAATGCGCAGGGGCAAACGGCGCTTCTGGTGGCCGTCTGGAAAAACGACATCGAGGCCGCGCGCCTTCTTCTCGAAGCAGGCGCCGACGTCAACGCGAAGGACAGCATTCAGGATAGCCCCTTCCTTGTCGCCGGTGCTCATGGTCGAACGGAAATCCTGCGCATGATCCTTGCCCATGGAGCGGATCTGAAGAGCACCAATCGATTTGGCGGCACTGCCCTGATCCCCGCTGCGGAGAAGGGACATCCCGATGCGGTGGACGTGCTGATTGCTGCCGGGGTCGATGTCGATCATGTCAACAGGCTCGGATGGACTGCCTTGCTCGAAGTCGCGATCCTGACCGATGGCGGGCCTACCTCTCAGCGTATCGTCCGCTCGCTGCTCGCGGCGGGAGCAAACGCTGAGATCAACGACTTCGACGGCAAAAGCGCCTTGGCCCATGCGCGTGCCCGTCGGCTTTCCGCGATTGTCGCCCTGCTCGAAGCCGCCGAGGCCAAAGACTGAACCGGGAGCCGTGCGAGGTTGCCGATCTCGCGGGCTCGGTCATTCACCGTTTGGCTGGCAGGGAGAGCGGCGCCAGTTCCGCCAGCGAGCGGCCGCGCGGATCGTTTGCGGCAATGCGGCCTGTCGTGAATTTCGATGCCTCCCGTATCACCTGAACCGCGCCGTCATAGTCCAGCCCCTCCAGCTTTCCGTCGCTGGCGATGCAGCGGCCATCGACATAGACGGCCTTCACGGCCCGTTCGGCGGCGCAGTGCAGAAGATTGCGCAGAGGGTCGTAGACCGGCTGCATGGCGGGGTGGTTGAGGTCGATCAGCGAAAAATCCGGTTTGGCGCCGACGGCGATGCGGCCAATATCCTCGCGACCCAAAGCCTTCGCGCCAGCGAGCGTTGCCATTTCGAGAACATCGGATGTTCTGATGTCGAACACGCTCTTGCCGGCGATACGGGAGCAGATCAGAGCCCGCCGCATTTCCTCCAGCATGTTGTAGGGATAACTGTCCGTCCCCATGCCGACATTGACGCCGTTGCGGCGATAGCGGCCGATGGATTCCAGGATCATGCCACTGCGGGAAAAGGTGACCGGGCAGTGGGCGACCGTCGTCCCGCGCCGGGCAAGCAGCGCCATATCCGCTTCGGTGCGCTCCCGCGTCCAGGAATGGCTGTCGATGAAGATGCAATGGCCAAGGATCAGCCGCTCATCGAGAATACCGAGGCTTTCGAGATAGTGCACGGCGGTCATGCCGGTTCGGCGCAGCAGTTCGTCATGCTCGGCCATGGTCTGGGCGGCATGGAGCGTGATCGGCACGTTGCGGCTTTTTGCAGCGGCGGCTGCTTCGACGAGCAGATCCGGCGAACAGGTTTCCACCTGCGACGGCGAGACGATGCCGCCAAGGCGGCTTGAAGGGTGGGCTTCTGCCGCATCGACGCAGGCAAGGGCCTGCTCGAAGGCCGCCCGCCCGCGGGCATGATCCCAGCGATAACAGAGACGGCGGCTGTCTTCGACATGCCACTGCGCTTCGCGAAAGCCGGGTGCGGCATAGGCGCGAGCACCACTTTTCACGAGGGTCGGCAGCCAGGCGTCGTGCGGGCCGGCAATATCGACCAGCGTGGTAACGCCGCTGCGGATGAGATCGCCGAGCATCACGGTGAGCGAGGCTTCGCGGGCTTCCTCGCTGATCTCGATCAGCGTCGAATATTCATACATCGCCTGCCCCCAGAGGGCGGCGGTGCCCATGTCGTCGAAGATACCCTTCGACAGCGGCTCTTCATCCGAATGGCAGTGAATGTTGATCAGCCCCGGCAGCAGCATGCGGCCGTGGCCATGCTCTTCGCGTTCGAACGGACCATCGTAACGCCCGCCGACATGCAGGATCGCCGTTTCGTCAAAGGCGATATCGCCATCGGACAGATAGGCGTGACCACCTGTCTGTTCGTCATAGGCAACGATGGTTTCGACGTTTCGGATGACGTGAACTGGCTTAGTCATGGGTGGTCCTGAAGTAGCGCTCAAGGAAGCGGCTATAGGCCCCCATCAGCGCGCTGAAGGTGAAATAGACGGCAGCGGCGAAAACATAGCCTTCCAGAACCGCAATGCCCTGCCAGGCGGGGTCGCGCATGGCCGAGCGCACCGTATCGAGAAAATCGAGCAGGCCGACGATGGTGACGAGCGTCGTATCCTGGAAAAAGCCGATGAACAGGGCGACCAACGGCGGAATGACCTTCTTGATCGCCTGCGGCAGCACGATCTTGAACATGATCGGCCAATAGCCCATGCCGAGCGACGCCCCGGCCTCGATCTGGCCTTTCGGCACATCCTGCAAGCCACCGCGCACGATTTCGGCGATATAGGCGGCGGCGAAGATGATGATGGCGATCTGGGCGCGCAGAAGCTTGTCGACGGTGACACCCTCCGGCATGAACAACGGCAGCATCACCGTTGCCATGAACAGAATGCTGATCAGTGGCACGCCGCGCACGACCTCGATGAAGCTCGTTGCCAGCACCCGGATGACCGGCAGATCCGAAGCGCGCGACAAGGCAAGCAGGATGCCGAGCGGCAGCGCGCAGGCAAGACCAATGAAGGACAGCATGAAAGAGAGCGGCAAGCCGCCCCACTGTGTGGTTGGCACGGCAGGCAGGCCGAAGATGCCGCCGGCCATCAGGATATACAGAGCCGGCAGGATGATGATGGCCCAGACGAGAAGGAGCTTGCCGCTCCACAGGCGCGGTATCATCGAAAGAACGGCGGCGCCGAGGAAGACGATGAGCGCCAGCAGGGGGCGCCATTGCTCCTCGAAAGGGTAGAAGCCGAACGCCATGTAGCGGAGCTTGGTGCTGAGAAACGGCCAGCAGGCGCCGCTGGCAATCTTGCAGTCTTCCGGCGTGCCGGCGAATGTCGCGTTGAGAAACAGCCACTGGGTCGCGAACCAGCCGATTGCGATGAGGGCCGCGCTGCAGAGCACTGTTATCAGGGCGTTGCCCGGTGCGCCGAACAGATCGCGCCGCCAGCCGGATTGCTGCCGGGGAGGGGCCTCGCTTGCCGTCGTTGCGCCGAGCACGAGTTGAAGTTCCGTCACGGTCAGCGCTCCTTCAGGGCGACGTGGCTGTTGTACCAGTTCATGAACAGAGAAATGGCGATCGACAGGCTGAGATAGGCGCCCATGAAGATCGCGATGGTTTCCATCGCCTGGCCGGTCTGGTTCATGACGGTGTTGGAGACCATCACGAGGTCGGGATAACCGATGGCGATGGCGAGCGAGCTGTTCTTGAAGACGGTCAGATATGTGTTGGTGAGCGGCGGAATGATCAGTCGCAACGCCTGCGGCAGGATGACGAGGCGCATGGCCCGGCGCCTGGGCAGCCCAAGCGCCATCGAGGCCTCCCATTGCCCCTTGTTGACGGCCTGAATGCCGGCGCGCACGATTTCGGCGACGTTTGCCGACACACTGAGCGCCAGCCCGAACAGCAGGGCGACGAATTCCGGCTTCACCTGCAAGCCGCCGGTGAGGCGGAAGCGGCCTTTTTCCGGCAGATCGAAGGTCATGGCGATGCCGCCAAGGATGAGCACGAGCGCGATCGGCGCAATAGCCGCGATCCAGGCGAAAAGCGCGCCATGGTTCGGCTGGCCAGTTGCAAGCCGGCGACGCAGGGCAAAATGCCGGATGGCAACGGCACAGGCCATGCCGAAGACAAGGGCGACGGACGCCAAGGCAAGGCCGCGATCGAAGGTGACGGAGGGAATGACGAGGCCGCTGTTCGAGAGATAGACATGCGGCGCCAGCGGCAAGGCGGCGCGCACCGGCGGCAGCACGTTGATGATGACGGCATACCAGAACAGCAGATAGAGCAGCAGCGGAACGTTTCGCAGTGCCTCGACATAGGCGAGCATCAGTCGCTGCAGTAGCGGATTGCGCGACATGCGGCCAATGCCGACCAGAAGCCCGAGAATGGTGCCGAAGAAGGCTGCGAGCAGCGAAACTTTGACAGTGTTGGCCAGGCCGACCAGCAGCGCGCGAGCCACCGTATCCGTCGGCTCATAGGCGATCGCAGCCTCGCTGATGACGAAGCCGGCCTGTCGCGACAGGTAAGAAAAGCCGGTTGCGATGTCATGCTTGGCGAGATTGTGGCTTGCGGTCGCAAACATCGACCAGGCAATGAGGGCGATGACGCCGATCGCCAGCCATTGATAGAAAAGCGCGCGGATGCGCGCATTGTGCAGCAGAGCCATTCGAGCCCTCCGTCGAGAAAACCGTGAGAGGTGATCGCGCCCGCGAGGGACGGGCGCGAACCTTATCTCAACGGAAAGGCGGAGCGTAGAGCAGGCCGCCGGCATTCCACTGGGTGTTCGGGCCGCGGGTCATGCCGAGACGGGTCTTTTCGCCCACGGCGCGTTCGAAGACTTCGCCGTAATTGCCGACCGACTTGATGATGTTGTAGCCCCACTTGTTGTCGAGCTTCAGCATTTCGCCGAGATTGTCGGTGACGCCGAGCATGCGCTGGATTTCCTGGTCGTCGCTCTTCAGCTTCTCGTCGACATTGGCCTGGGTGATGCCTTTCTCCTCGGCCGCCATCAGCATCCAGACGGACCAGGAAACGATATCGCGCCAGTTGCTATCGTTCTGGCGAACGGCCGGTGCCAGCGGTTCCTTCGAGATGGTTTCCGGCAGAACGACATAATCGTCAGGGTTGTTGGAGACTGCGCGGATCGAAGCGAGGTCCGAGCGGTCGGACGAGATCGCGTCGCAACGGCCGCTGAAGAAGGCGGCACGGTTTTCATCCGGGCTTTCGAACACGACGAGTTCGAACTTGGCGCCGAGCTTGCCGAAGAAATCGGTGAGGTTCTGCGCCGTCGTCGTGCCGGGCAGGGTGCAGATCGCCGCATCCTTCAGCTCGGCAGCGCTGGTCACGCCGAGCGACTTCGAGACCATCAGGCCCTGGCCGTCGTAGAAGACGACGGGTGCGAAATCGAGGCCGAGCGAAGCGTCGCGGGTGTAGGTCTGGGTGGTTTGGCGCGACAGGATGTCGATTTCGCCGGATTGCAGCGCCTGGAAGCGGGTGTTGATGTTGGTCGGAACGTATTCGACCTTTTCACCATCGCCGAAGACGGCTGCGGCAACCGCACGGCAGATATCGGCGTCAAAGCCTTCCATGCGACCCTGGTCGTTCGGGGCGGCAAAGCCCGGCGTTGCGAGGGAGACACCACAAACCAGCTTGCCGCGCTGCTTTACGGTGTCGAGCATGTCTGCGTGGGCCGTCGTGGTTCCCAGAAGTCCGAGAACTGCACCGAGGCAACCTGCCAGAGTCCGTCTTTTCATTCATTCCTCCCATTTGATTGATGGCACGATCGCCGGCAGCTCCTCTCCGCCTGAAATGCGACAATGCATACACAATTGTCTACAATATCTTTCTTTCATTGGCAACACAGACTCTTGCCGATGATGCGCTCGGAATGCGGACGCAGGTCGTATCGCCGCATCGTTCAGCAGGCCGGCGGCCGAGGCGGCAGAACCGGTTCGTCAAACGTGCGCAGCAGGCGGCCCCAGCCGGGATCGTGCATATGGGCTTCAAGACCGGCACGGGCGGCAAGAGCCAATGCCTCTTCCTGGCCTAAGGAAATGGCCGCATCGACGTCCGCGGTCAGCACCTTGCCGCCCGCCATCAACACCTTGCCATCGACGGTGACGGTATCGACATCGCTTCCGAGCACCTGATGAACGAGGCGATGAACGGGCATCCACATCGGCATTAGATGCGGCTTGCGCATGTCGATGATGGTGATGTCGGCCTTCTTGCCGATCTCGAGCGATCCGATCTCGTGCTCCATGCCGATGGCGTGCGCGGCATCGATGGTGATCATCTCGAACACTTTGCCCGGCGGCAGCAGGTAGCGGTCGTGATTGTGCAGCAGGTGCTGGGTGAACTGCGCCAGCCGCGCAGTCTGCAACATGTCGAAATGTCGGCTGGGTGCTGCGCCGTCCGTGGTGATCGCCACACGGATGCCCTTCGACATCATCTCCATGACCGGCGTGGACCGTCCGGGCGGGGCGTGGGTCACGCGGGTGCCGGTCTCGGCGAGGATATCGATTTCCTCATGGGAGATGCCCCAGCAATGCTGGAGATGGATATCCGGCCCCAGAAGCGCGTTTTCCTTGTCCTGAAACGCCATACGAATCTGGCCGGCAAAAGCGTCGGAATGCAGCCGAACACCCCATTTTTTCGCGGTTTCTCGGATGCGGCGGGCCTGCAGGCGGTCATTTTCGGTGAGTTTCACCGCCTGATCCGGTGTCGAGGCGTTTGAGGGCTCGACGGAGGGAACGATGGTGAAGGGTGTGAGGAAGACCTTGATACGGCCATCTGCGCTGCCGTCCAGTGCCTCGATAACGGCCTCGCTGCCTTCAATCATTTCCTCGAAGCTGACATGGCGCCGCTCCGGCGAGCCGGTTTCCCAGCGCGTGACCGGATGCGGCCAGGGCAGGCCCGAGGGGCCGACGCAGATGATCTCCCGCAGGCCAATCTCGCTATAGGCGCGGGCGTGGTTGATGGCGAAAACCGGATCGTCCGCGCGCGGCATCGAGGTGATGATGCTGGCCGACGTCGTGACCCCGGCGCGCAGGCGCTCGATGCCGGAAACGAGGCCGTCGGCATACCAATAGTCCCGCGTGACATAGTGATAATAGGTGGGCGTGACGACCTTCATCCACATGGAATTGGTGTCGGCGGCGATGCTGCGGATCAGGGCATGGCCGGCATGACCATGGGCGTCGATGAGGCCGGGTATGATGAGTTTGCCGCGACAATCGATGACCTGTTTGTCCGTGTGGCGAGGCTGAAGTTCATCGGCCGTGCCGATATCGACGATCCGGTCGTCCTGGATGGCGAGCGCTGCGTCCTCGATGATCCGCCTCTCGCGGTCCACGGTGACCATGGTGCCGTGCAGCAGCAGGAAATTTCCCATGCCGTCTCCTCTTTTTTCGAGCATTATAGTATTGGCGACTTTAATCGTGATTTTTGGTTACGATAATTGTCAACAATATAATTGACAATGGAGGCGAGCGACACAATACTCCCCGATGCCTGAAGGCTCGGACGCCCAGGTGCATCAACGATCCCAAAGGGGGAACCATGTCCCGTACGAAACGCTTCATCCTCGCCGCATTGGCCACTGCCGCCATCGCCGTACCCGCCAGCGCCGAGACGCTCCGTTGGGGTGGCCGCGCCGATCTCTATTCGCTCGACCCCTATTCGGTGCCGTCGACGTCGAACCTCGCTTTCCTCAATCACATCTATGAAGGCCTCGTGCGCTATGGGCCGGAATTCCAGATCGAGCCGGCGCTTGCCACCGAGTGGAAGCTGAGCGACGATGGCAAGACCTGGCGCTTCACCCTGCGCAAAGGCGTCAAGTTCCATGACGGCGCCGATTTCACGGCCGACGACGTGGTTGCGTCCTTCACCCGCGTTTCCGACGCCACCTCGCCGCTGCGCGGCAACATTCCGCTTTATGCCGGCGTGACCAAGGTTGACGATTACACGGTCGATATCGCCGTCACCGCGCCGACCTCGCTGTTTCTCAACGACATCACCAACATCTTCATCTTCGATGCCGGCTGGCTGAAGGCTAACAACAGCGAGAAGCCGACGGACGTTGCCACGAAGACCGAAGGCTACACGACCATGCACACCAACGGCACCGGGCCGTTCAAGCTGGAAAGCCGGGTTCCGGACAGCACGACGGTTCTTGTTGTCAATGACGGCTGGTGGGATGAAAAGAAGCACAATCTCGATCGCATCGAGTTCGTGCCGATCACCTCCGCCGCAACCCGCGTTGCAGCGCTGCTTTCCGGCGAAATCGATATGATCGACAGCGCGCCGATCCAGGATCTGCCGCGTCTTGAGTCCTCACCGGGCATCAGCGTCAAGAAGCGCACCGAGCTGCGCACGGTGTTCCTCAACTTCAACCGCAAGGAAAAGCTGGAAGACGGCCGTCCCAACCCCTTCAACGACATCCGCGTGCGTCAGGCCGTCGAAGCCTCCGTCGACCGCGAACTGATCAACAAGAAGGTCATGCGCGGGCTCGCTCGCCCCTCCGGATCGCTGATCGCGCCGGAAATCTCCGGTTACGACAAGGCCCTCGACACCTATACGCCGGCTGATCCGGAACTGTCGAAGAAGCTGCTTGCCGAGGCCGGCCAGACGGATCTCGCCTTCACCTATACCTGCATGAACGATGAAAGCATCAACGAGGAAGATATCTGCTCGGGTATCGCCAACATGATGAAGCGTGGTGGTTTCAACCCGACGATCGATATCGCGCCGCGCGCCGTGCAGACCCCGAAGCGCAGCGCCGGCAAGGCCGATATGTTCAACCTCAGCTGGGCGAACGAGCCGACGCTCGACGCCTATTCGATGCTGGCGCAGGTCCTGTCGACCAAGCAGGGCGCAATGGGCGTGTCCAACTACGGCAACTGGTCCAATCCGGAACTCGACAAGCTGGTCGCTGCTGCGGCCCAGGAGCCGGATAGCGCCAAGCGTCTTGCGATTGAAGGTCAGGCCCTGAAGATCGCCAAGGATGAAGTGATGCTGATCCCGCTGCACCAGCAGCCGATCGCCTGGGCCATGCTCGGCACGGTCAAGAGCATCGACTTCCGTGCCGACAACAAGCCGCGCCAGTGGCTGACCCAGATGGGCCAGTAAGGGCGGAAACCGACAGAAAGAAAAGAGCGCTTCATGGATCATGAAGCGCTCTTTTCGTTGATGTCATGCCCACTCTTCCCGTCAACGTCCGAGGGGCAATGTTGGTGATATTGCAAAATTTAACCGCCAATATTGTCGACAATTACGTTGACAAATTTTAAGGCTCTGTCTTAATGGGAGCAGGCGAGAG
>JAVBSF010000303.1:0-8678 GCA_031556925.1 Pararhizobium sp. | reverse complement strand
ATCCGCAAGCCGCCCGATGCCGCCGATCACATATTTTGCCGATTTTCCTGCGCCGGAAGGCCGGGACTTTTACGCCCGGCCGCCGGTAGCCGGTCAGTATTGGCGCACGCCGCCGAGCGTCTGCAGCAGCGCCTGATAGGCCCAGGTGTTTTCACCGCCGCGATCGCGGATTTCGATGAGCTGGACTTTGGCCTCCTCGATCTTGCCCTGCTGGACCAGCGCCTGGCCCATATAGGAGCGGGCGAGGATATAGTTTTCGTCCGCCTGGATCGCCTTGCGGTAATATTGCATGCCGAGTTCCATGCGTCCGGCCTTACGGTTGGCATAGCCGCGATAGTTGAGGACGCGGGCGCTCTTCTGGTCGCGAACGGCGTCCAGCACCTTCAGCGAGTTGTCATACTGGCCGTCATAGGCGAGTTCACGGGCGGCCTTGAACAAGGTATCGTCGTCGAGGCTGCTCTTCTTGGCGTCGACGCATTCCTTCTTGGCTTCGTCCCAGACCTTGCCGCCGGTGCATTCGCTCGTCGTCTTGGTCTTGGCGGGCGGCTGCGTCGTGTCTTCGGCGGCTGCATGGGCCATGGAGAAGGACGCGGCGAGGAACAGGCTCATCAGTGCGACTTTACGGGCAATCATGCCTTCACTCCCTTTTCGAACATCTGCCGGTTCGGCGGGAAACGCTTCTCCCCGGTTATGCAGGGACGGACGAGCCATCACGTTTATTTCACAGGATAGCGTCTTTTGCGATTTTGGCGAGCGCTTTTCAGAAGCGGGTCGTCTCGGCAAGCGTCACGGAACGTCCGTCCTGGGTCAGCGCGAAGCGTTCGCGCAGCAGGTTCCAGCTGCCCGGCTCACCGGCGATCGAGAAGAGATTGAAGGCGGCCGGCGGCTTCCTGCCGCCCTGACCCTGCGAGGCCGAGGCGATGCCGACGACGGGAACGGGCGCGTTCTGTCCCTTCAGCCAGTGCACGGTGTTGAGATGGGTATGGCCATGCAGCACGAGTTCGGCGCCGCCCGACGAGATGGTTGCGGCAAAGCGGCGGATGCCGAGCATGCGCTTGTGCATCGGGGTCGCGCCGCGAATCGGCGGATGGTGGATCATCACGACGCGGAAGAGACCGGCCTCTTCGGCGACTTTCAGCAGGTTCACGGTTTCACGCGCCTGCCGCTGGCCGAAATAGCCGGAAGCCGCGAAGGGAGGGGTGGCCACCGCCGTCGAGCAGCCGATGATCGCGACATTGCCGCGCACGCGCATATAGGGATAGCAATGGAAATCGTCGTGCCATGCCGCAGGGCCATTGTCGGCGCGCATGTAGGGATACCAGGCTCTCGTCGTCTTCTCATAGGCGCCGGGCACATAGGCGTCGTGATTGCCGGGGATGACGGAGATGTTTTCCGGTTCGCCGGCCTCATGCAGCCACCCGGTCATGATTTCGATTTCGCGCGACGAGGCGAGATTGACGAGGTCGCCTGTTATCGCCAGGTGATCCGGGTCGACCCGCTCGATCTCGTCCATCAGAAGGTTCAGCGTGTCGCCGACCAGATGGTTGCGGCGGTTACGATGCCAGTTGACGAAGCCGGTGATCCGCTTGGATGCGAGTTCGCGAAACGAGAGATCGGGCAGGGGCCCCAGATGAATGTCTGAAATATGCGCCAGTTTGAACATGGAGGTTAACTAGCGCATATTCCGGCAAAGGGGAATCAATCGCTTGGCTTATTTGCCGATTGCATGATCACTGTAAGAAAACCGGGCACGGTAAGGAGGCCGGGCATCATGGATGAAACCCCGCCGGAGATGCGCAGCTGGAAAGCGCGGCTCGTCACCCGCGCCGTACATCGCTATTTCGCCTATGCGCGCGGCATGACCATGGGCGTCCGCGCCGCCTGTTTCGATGCCGAAGGCCGCGTCTTTCTCGTGCGCCACAGCTATGTTCCGGGATGGCTGATGCCGGGCGGCGGCATCGAGCGGGATGAGAGCGCGGGGCAGGCCTTGATCAAGGAACTCAGGGAAGAAGGAAACCTCGTGCTCGGAGATCCGCCGGAGCTGATCCATGTCTTTCACAACCCGCGCACCAGCCGGCGCGATCATGTGCTCTTCTATCGCTGCGCCAACGTCATCCAGACCGCACCCAGAAGGCCCGACCGGGAGATCGTCGAAGCCGGATTTTTCCCGCTCGACGCTCTTCCGGCCGGCACGACATCCGCCACGCTTCGCCGGCTGGAGGAGCTTTCCGGCAAGACGCCCTTTTCCGACGTCTGGTGATCAGCCGCCGATCTTTTCGCGACCGTGCGGCGTGTCGAGATTGAGCAGCGGGCCGACGGGCACGACGCCGGTCGGATTGATGGTGGTGTGGCTGCGGTAATAATGCTCCTTGATGTGGCGGAAGTTGACCGTCTCGGCCACGCCCGCGACCTGATAGAGATCGCGCAAGTAATTCTGCAGGTTCGGATAGTCGGCGATGCGGCGGATGTTGCACTTGAAATGGCCGACATAGACCGGATCGAAGCGCACCAGCGTCGTGAACAGTCGCCAGTCGGCCTCGGTGATGCGGTTGCCGGTGAGATAGCGGCGGGTCGAAAGCCGCTTCTCCAGCTCGTCCAGCATGTCGAACAGCACGACGACGTTCTCTTCATAGGCCTCCTGCGTGGTGGCGAAGCCCGCCTTGTAGACGCCGTTGTTGACGGCATCGTAGATGCGGCCGTTCAGGGCATCGATTTCCTCGGCCAAGTCTTCCGGATAGAAATTCAGGTCGGAACCGGTCAGGCCGTCGAAGGCGGAATTGAACATGCGGATGATTTCCGCGCTTTCGTTGGAGACCATGCGGTTGGGCTTCTTGTCCCAGAGAACCGGAACGGTGACACGACCGGAATAGGTCGGATCCGCCTTCACATAGATCTGCCACAAGGCTTGCGAGCCGAACAGGTGATCGACGGTTCCGCCGTTCTCGTTCTTGAACTCCCAGCCCTTCGACAGCATCAGCGGATCTACGATGGACACGGAGATCAGGTCTTCGAGCTTCTTCAGCTTGCGGAAGATCAGGGTGCGGTGCGCCCAGGGGCAGGCGAGCGACACATAGAGGTGGTAGCGGCCGGCCTCGGCCTTGAAGCCGCCTTCGCCGCTCGGGCCGGCGGCCCCATCCGGTGTCACCCAGTTGCGGAACTGCGACTGCGGCCGCTTGAAATGGCCCTTGGTGGATTTTGTATCGTACCAGACGTCCTGCCAGACGCCATCAACCAGCATGCCCATGATCTCGTCTCCTTGGGGAAGCGCGCCCCCGTGTTTTCAAAACAATAGATAGCGGACAAAATCGCATCCGATAGCCACCGGATCATGAACAGTGCGTTTTTGGCTTTGACGCCGCGGAATTTTCTGCTATCCGCCATCCAGCCTTTTTTGAATCACCGGAACTCCGTTCGATGTATTTTGCAGGAAGCCCGCGACGACGCTGATGCTCTGACGCCCACAAGGCGCGCCATCACCCATACTACGTCTCGCATACACGGTTTCCTCATGTTCATGAAAAAGCACGATCTCGTCTATCTGACGGAAGACGCATCCCACGACGCTGCCATCGAAATCATCAATGAAGAAGCATTCGGCCCCGGCCGGTTCGTCCGGGCAGCCGCCCGTATCCGCGAGCAGGGGCCGCACGATCTTTCGCTTTCCTTCGTCTGTGCCGACGATGGCGAGACCATCGCCTCGGTGCGGATGACACCGGTGCTGGCCGGCTCGGTCAAGGGCCATCTGCTCGGGCCGCTCGCCGTGCGTCCCTCCCACAAGAACCGGGGTATCGGCCGCGAGCTGGTGCGGATCGCGGCGGAGGCGGCTCGGCGCAAGGGCTCGGAAGGCGTGATCCTCGTTGGCGATCCGCCCTATTATATGCCGCTCGGCTTCGAAAAGGTCGCCTATGCGGCGCTTGAGTTTCCGGGCCCCGTCGATCCCGCACGGGTGCTGGTCATCCCGATGGGCGAGGACGTGCATGCCCGGCTGAAGGGCGTCATCGCCTGGCGGGCCGAATAGAGCAAGACGGCTGCGGACAGGGAGCGAAGGCCTTACGGCTTGCTCCCTCTTCTCCTCAGCGGGAAGAAGTGCCCAGCTTGCGAGGCGATGAGGGGGGCGCGACAAACCCCGAATTCGCGGATAGAGCCCCTCATCCGGCCCTGCAGGCGGCTTTCTCCCCGATGGGGAGAAGAGGGGACTTCCGTCAGCGGCCTTCGCGGTGCCAGGTTGTCGAAAGCGCCAGAAGCAGCAGGCCGAGACCGAGGAAGCCGGCGAAAAGCGGTAGCGCATCGATGCCCTTCAGCACCGTTTCGTCGGTCATGCGCAGCGACAGCCTGTTGTCATCCGCCACACGAACCGCGCCGCGCACCGGCAGCACCGGCGGCATGTCGAGCGCGCCGGAGGCGTCCGCGACGCGGCGCACAAGGCCTTTGGTCTTTTCCGCCCATGGTTTCAGGGTGTCGTCCGTCGAGATCGTCGCCTTGAATTCCGGCGCATCGACGGCGCCGACATGGACGAGCGTCGAGAGATCGCCATTGGTGACTTCGAATAGCCCCGTTTCGGAGGTCTGGACTGTGGCCTTGTAAAGACCGGGGCCGCTCTCCGTCAGCGCCATCTGTTCCATCCGGCCGGAAGGATAGGCAAGGCTTGCCGGGCCGGGATCGCCCTTGATCGTCTGGCGCGAGATTTCCAGCGAGCGGCCATTGGCGCGTGCCGTCAGCGCCTCTTCCTCCAGCGCAGGTTCCTGCATCAGCCAATGGGCGGTGCGGCGATAAAGCGAAACACTCGGCCCGCCGCCTTCGAAACCCCGCGACCAGAGCCAGCCCTGATCCGAGAGCAACATGGCGACGCGGCCCTTGCCGACACGGTTCAAGACCAGGAGCGGCTTGCCGTCGGCAGCTTCCATCACCGTCTGGCCGAGCGGGCGATCGACATCGACGGTGCGGAACCAGCGCCCCCAATGGGGCGGCTCGGCATCGGCGCCTTCGAGCCCACGGGTGACGGGATGCTTGCGACCTTCCTCCGAAAGACGGGGATAGAAGGCCTTTTCGCTCATATAGCCGGTGGGGGCAGCGGGCAAAACCGCGGCGAGCGGCGTGGTGGCGATTGAATCGTCGCCCGCATGTTCGGGGCCTGCGGCGATCAGCAATGCGCCGCCGTTTTCGACATATTGGGCGATGTTGTCGTAATAGAGGATCGGCAGCACGCCGCGATGCTGGTAGCGGTCGAAGATGATCAAGTCGAATTCGTTGATCTTGTCGACGAACAGTTCGCGGGTGGGGAAGGCGATCAGCGACAGCTCGTTGATCGGCGTGCCGTCCTGCTTTTCCGGCGGTCTCAGAATGGTGAAATGCACGAGATCGACGGCGGCGTCGGATTTCAGGAGATTGCGCCAGGCGCGCTCGCCGGCATGCGGTTCGCCTGAAACCAGCAGCACCCGCAGATTTTCGCGAATGCCGTCGAGGACATGGACCGCGCGGTTGTTGGTGTCCGTGACTTCACCGGTAACGGGAGCGACGGCGAATTCGAGGATATTGTTGCCGCCACGCGGCACCTTGAAGGAGAAGGGGATATCCGTGCCCGGCTCGGCGCGCTCGGTGGCGAGCGGATTGCCGTTGAGGCTCACCTCAACCTCCGCCGTGCCGCCGGGGGCCGCGCCATCGTCGACGACGCGGAAGGTGACGGTCTGTTCCTCGCCGACAATGCCGAAGCGCGGGCCGCTGCGCACTTCGATGCGGCGGTCGAATTCATCCGTCTTGCCGGTGATCAGGCCATGGACGGGCGCGTCGAAGCCGAGAGGCTGGTTGACGTCGGGGATGTCGTGGATCTGGCCGTCGGTGATGAAGATCGCACCGCCGACGCGGGCGGGCGGCACATCGGCTAGGGCGGTCGAAAGCGCGCTGAACAGCTTGGTTGCGGGCGCTTCCGTCTCGGCATCGTCGGCGGCTTCGACGATGCGCGGCTCGATCTGCGGGAATTTGGCGAGCCGTTCCTTGAGTGCCGCGAGTGCCGCATCGGTCGTTGCGCGCCGGCCGGCATAGTCCTGGCTCTGGCTTCGGTCGACGACCACGGCGACGACGGTGGAGAGCGGCTCGCGCTCCTCCTGAAGAAAGACGGGATTGGCAAGGGCCAGCACCAGCGCCGCCAGCGCCAGGGCGCGCAGCATCGCGCCGCGGGTGCCGCGCCACAGGCCCATACCTGACAGCAGCAGCGCCACGACAGCGGCGAGGCCGATCACGAGCCAGGGCAGGAGGGGGGAGAAGGATACCGTCATCGTCTATTGCCCCAGCCGTTCGAGCAGGGCGGGGATATGGACCTGATCCGCCTGGTAGTTGCCGGTCAGCATATACATCATGATGTTGACGCCGGCGCGGTAAGCATATTCGCGCTGCATCTCGTCCGGGGGAACGGTCGGCAACAGCGGCGCGCCGTTGGCGTCGATGGCCCATGCTCCGGCCAGATCGTTGCCGGTGATCATGATCGGCGAGACGCCGTCGCCGGTGCGGGCCGGGCGACCGGTATCCTCGGCGCCGTTATCCGGATGCGCCTCGATCCAGAGCGGGCTTCCCGTATAGCGGCCGGGAAAGCTTGTCAGCAGATAAAAGGATTTGGTCAGCACATTGTCGGTCGGTACGGGTTCCAGCGGCGGGATGTCGAGATCGGCGAGGATCGCCTGCAGCCGTTCGCCGTTCGGACTTTCCGCCGTACCGCCGCTCAGGGAGTTGAACTGGTCGCGCGTGTCGAACAGCACGGTGCCGCCGGCGCGCATATAGGCGTCCACGCGGCTGATCGCCTGCGGGCTCGGCATCGGCGCATTGGCCGAGATCGGCCAGTAGATGAGCGAATAGAAGGACAACTCGTCGCTCGATATATCGAGGCCGACCGGAGGGCCGGGCTCCAGCGTCGTGCGATAGGTCAGGAAATCGGTGAGGCCGGCAAGGCCGCGCTCGGAAATGCGGTCCACCTCCGCCTCGCCGGTGACGACATAGGCAAGGTGGGTTTTGTCCAGTCGTTCGAGGATGCGGTCGTCGCCCCGTTTGCTGTCATCGGCGCGGGAAATGCCCGGCAACAATGTGGCTACACCCATCGCCAGAAGGAAAACGACCGATGCGGCGGCGCGCGACGGGCGGATGCGGGCGAAGGCTCCGGTCATGAACAGCACCACCAGCGTATCGACAAGCGCAAGCACGAGGGCGGTCGTCAGCAGCGCCGGCTTGAAGGAAACCGTTTCCGCGCCGAGCAGGGGTTCGCTGGTATAAGCGACCGCAAGGCCTTCGGTGTCGACCGGCTTCAGCTCGGCTCCGGTGGGCAGCAGGTTGACGGCGGTGAAGCCTTCCTCGGAACCGTAGAGGCCCGGCGGATGCTCGGCATCGGCGACGGGGGTGGCGCCGGCCTTCGGCTCCAGTGGGCGGGCGCGGGCCGTTTCCCCGACCAGAACGCCGTCGGCATTCAGCAGCCGGTAGGGTGCAAGCGTCTGCCCGTCCGGGGCGCCCTCGCTGGCGACCCCGCCGCTGCGCGACAGCTGCACGCTCCGCCGCAGCATTTCCACGAAAGCGCCCGAGATCGGCAGGTTCGACCAGGTGGCTTCGGCGCTGACATGGAAGAGGATGATGCGGCCAGCGCCCTGCGTCTTCGTCGTCACCAGTGGCGTGCCGTCGGCAAGGCTCGCCCAGGTGCGCGAGGAAAGATCGGCGGTCGGTTCAGCCAGAACCTGACGCTTGACGAGGATGCCTTCGGGCCGGGGCATGCCGGCAAAGGGGCTGAGTGCCGGATAATCGGCCAGCGGCTGCGGCTCCGTCCAGGAAAGCGCACCGCCCAGCGCCCGCTCGCCCTGACGCAGCGTCACCGGCACCAGCGGATCTTCGGCCGGGGCGGCGGCGAGGCGGGGGCCGGCGAAGCGGATCATCGTGCCGCCGTTTTCGATCCATTTGGTCAGCGGGCCATAGATCTCTTCCGGCAGGCGGCCGATATCGGCCATGATCAGCATGGAAGGCTTCTGCGACAGCAACTCGGGAATGGCGACGGCGAGATCCGCCTCGTTGGGCTGCACGAGATCTGCGTAAGGGGCAAGTGCCCGGTTGATATAGTAGAGCGGCGAGAGCAGCGGCTGCGACTGGTCGCGAGCCTCGCCGCTCAGGAGCGCCACGCGGCGGCGGCGGAAGCCGTCGTCCAGCAAATAGGTGCCGCCGGCCGTCGCCTGACCGTCGATGCCGATACGGGAGAAATCGTTGCGCAGCTCGAAGGGGGCGGCGATGCTGCCTTTCGCAACGCCTTCGCCGGGGTTGAAGGAGATGGTGCCGCTGGCAATCGCGCGGCCGCGAATGTCGTAGGCCGTCAGCGGCAGAAGGCGCGGCCCTGCCGTATCGAGGCGGCTGACGGAGACCGACAGCGCATCCGCCTCGTTGGTGGAGGTGGTAATCGCGACGGCATCCGGCGGGCCGCCGATCAGCCGGAGTTCGGCCGGAGACAGCGAGGCAAGATCGGCCATGATGTCGTTGTCGCCGGAGGCGACGCCATCGGAAACGAAGGCGACGGTGCCGGGCGCGGTTCCCTCAAGGGCGGCGGACAGCGCTGCGAAAGCGGCTTTGCGATCCGGCGTCAGCGGCTGTGGTGCTGCGGCGGCGAGGCGGTTGCGGGCTTCTGGCGGTGAGGTCGGGACGGCGTTGTGTTCCCGGTCGGC
>JAVBSF010000143.1:0-2819 GCA_031556925.1 Pararhizobium sp. | reverse complement strand
TCGTAGTCTGTGATAGTGGACTGCGACGAAAGGATTAACCGTGACTGACGGCAATTTTATTTTCACCTCTGAAAGTGTTACCCCTGGACACCCAGATAAACTTAGTGACATTATAGCTGAGCATATTGTCGCAGAGATTTTGGAGCAGGATCCAGCAGCTCGCACGGCCGTAGAGGGTCTTCTCGGAAGAGGATATTTTCAGGTTGCTGGCGAAGTAACAACTGACGCCTGGGTAAATGTTGAAAAAGTTGTTAGAGGTGTCGCATTAAAAGTTGGCTACGATGATGCTCGCATGGGGTTAGATGGTCACACTATGGCCGTGCTCTCCAGCATTTCAGAGCAATCCCCAGAAATCGCTAGCGGAGTTTTCAATTCTCTTGAGACACGCACCGGTGAAGCAAAAGACGAGTTCGATAAGCTGGGCGCAGGAGACCAAGGATTAGTTTTCGGCGCAGCTGTTAACCACAACAAGTCTTTTCATCCAGTTGCTCACAAGCTTGCAGTAATGCTTTCCGAGAAGCTTTGGGCTATCCGTAATGCTGGAGACGCTGCAATTACTCTTTATCCTGACGCTAAAACTCAGGTGAGTATTCGCTTCGAAGATAATCATCCGATAGAGATTGAAACAGTTCTTATTTCCACGTCTCACGCGCCAGCTCACAGCCTTAGTGATGTGCAAGAATTTGTCGCTGAACATGTAATTAAGCCTGTAATCGCAGAGTACAACTCTAACGAAGCAAGTGAAGGCTTCACTCTAGTTGACGCTGAAAATTACATCATTAATCCAGCTGGAGAGTGGAATGTGTGTGGCCCGGCTGCAGATGTTGGACTTGTCGGCCGGAAAATAGTTGTAGACACCACTGGAGGATGGGGCCGCCACGGCGGCGGCAACCTCAACGGAAAGGATCGTACTAAGGTTGACCGCATTGGTGTATATGGAGCTCGACACGCAGCTAAGAACATTGTCGCAGCTGGATTAGCTGATAATGTAGAAATTCAAATTAGCTACGCTATCGGTCAAGCTAAACCTGTTTCAGTTTATGTGAATACGTTCGACACGCAACATCAACCTCTAGAGCTGATCAATGCAGCTGTTGCGGAGATTTTTGACTTCAGGCCGGCGGCTATCATCGCCACGCTTGAACCGACACCAGCTGCGCTCAGGGAGACAGCAATGTTCGGACATTTGGGAAGGAATCCAGATGGTCTGTTCCCCTGGGAGGCATTGAATAAAGTAGATGAGCTGAAAAGCTACGTTGAGCTTCACAAGAAGAATGAGCCAGCGATAGTATCCCTATGGAAACATCTGAAGGGATCGAAGTAAAGAAGTCTTTCTGGCACAATTGCGCTAAAGGCTGGTCAAAGTACGCTTGGCCTATATCTCTTTTCTTTCTGTTTTCAGTAGCAGCTTTCGCAATAGCTGTGCTCGTATTTTAAGATAAACCTGCATTTTCTTCGGTAAAATTCCTTTAGATCAAAGGTAGAAGAAAGGACGCCAGCAATGAGCACCATTGTCGATGAGATGACAATCTCAATTGATTCAGAGCAAGCCGCTGGCTCTTCGGTAGATGACAAGGCTCTTGAAAAGGAGCTCAAAGCGCAGAGAAATTGGCGTGCCGCTGGGTGGTTCCTTTTCGCAAGCGCTTTCTCCATTTTTGCCGTTCTGACAGCAGATCTACTTTTCATCTAATCAAGCATCAAAGCAAGAGGATTCATAAATGACTTTTAAGTTAGCGCAGTTAAGTGACCCGCATATTGGCTATGCATCTACTCGCCACGAAGATAGGCAGGGGATTAACTTAAGAGTCCGAGATGGCTATTCAGCTTTGAGCGAAGCGGTTACTCAGATGATAGAGGAAGAGGTAGACGCGGTTCTTTGGCCTGGAGATATTTTCCATTCACCAGAGCCCAAGATTCGAGACATTATCTTTATGCAGGGGCAATTGCGCAGGCTTGCTGATGTTGGAATTCCCTGTTATCTTCTATCTGGGAATCACGATGCAGTTGATAAGGCATCTGAGATTGCTGCATCTAGAGTACTGAATGATCCTTACCGCAAGCTTTTTTCAGAGTACGAGCCATACAAAACTCATGAAATTGCTGATGGAATTGTTGTTCACATGCTTTCACACCATCGTTTTCACGAGCAGGCTAGCACTATGAAAGATGTTAAACCTGCCGAGGGTGCAATTAACATTCTTTCTGCGCACGGTTCAGTGATTGACCCTTTCACTAAGATGAAACTTCACACTGAGCAATCACCTCGAGAAATCGTTATTCCCGACTTCCTCTTTGCAGATTACAATTGGGACTACACTCTTCTTGGACACATTCACGAGCGTGGTTGGGTTGGGCAAAAGGACTCGTCTAAGGAACCGGCTAAAGGAAGAAAAGTCTTTTACAATGGTTCCCTAATTCGGCGCGGTTTTTCTGATAAAGAGGTCCCCCTCGGCCGTGGTTGGACACTTTGGTGTATTGAGCCTGATGGAAAAATCACGCCGAAAATTTTTACAGTGAAACAGCGCTATCAGGAGGACTTCCGCGCAATAGACGCGCTCAATCTTTCAGCTGGAGACATCACCGAGCTCATCATCAAAAATCTTCGAAACAGCCCAGGTCATGGAGAAGGCTTCGATGAGATTAACGCCCCCATGCTACGCCAGGCCGTGTACAATCTTAGCCCAGCTAAACATCAATCTCTCGATTGGAAATCAATCGAAAGTAACTCTGGCCACGCTTTCCAGTGGTCTCTTAAGCCCACCATTGACACGCCAGCACTGGAGACAACTAACGCTCAGGGCGATATAGTCAAAACTGAA
>JAVBSF010000479.1:0-4160 GCA_031556925.1 Pararhizobium sp. | reverse complement strand
CACCTCGAAAACGATCATCTGCGGCGCGAGCGGCAGCGTCGGAACGAGGAACTGGGGCAGGAAGGCGACGAAGAAGACGATGCTTTTCGGGTTCAGCGCCGTCACGATATAGGTATGGGCGAAAATGCGCAGGGGCCGTTCGGTGGCGGTTTCCGCGTCGGCCTCCTGCTCGGCTGCGACCGGTGCGCGCCAGAGCTTGATGCCAAGCCAGACCAGATAGGCGGCGCCGACCCACTTCAAGACCGTGAAAATTCCCGCCGAGGTCGCAAGCAAAGCGCCGAGCCCGAGCATGGACGCCGTCATGGCCGTGAAATCGCCGAGCGCCACGCCGGCGACGATCGCGCCCGTCGTGCGGCAGCCATGGCCGAGCGCGTAGGAGATCACCAGCAGGATCGTCGGGCCGGGAATCGCCAGCATCACGGCGGAGGCCGCGGCAAAAGCAAGCCAATGTTCGATCGATATCATGGAGACCTCCTATAGTGCCTCAATCCTGCCCGAAGCCTGCGGCGGGCTCTTCCCGTCGCCTGTCGGCAAGGGAGCAAGCCACGCGGCAGGGCAGGGGTCAAGAGCCCGGCCGCGTGGGGTATCGCGTCGTCAGCCGATGGCGCGCCAGGGCTGGCCGATGGTGTTCATCACGTCGCCGAACCATGTCTCCGAGGTGTCGAAATGCTTGCCGCCTTTGATGCGGGGGAATTCGATGGTGCGCAGCTTGCCGTTCTGGTCCTCGTCATGGCCGGTGACGCCCGAAACCTTGTTGAGCGCGCTTTCGACGGCGAGATCGACCATGCCCTGGATCAGCCTGAGATCGTCGGCGTTCGCCGGTGCCGAGCGGGCGTAATAGCCGGATTTCTGCACCATGGAGCGTTCCGCGCCGAGCAGGTTGGCAAACTGCTTGGTGAACCAGTTGCCGACATTGATCGTGTCGATCTTCACATGGCCGAAGGCATCGCGCTTGATTGTTTCGCCGGCCGCTTCGCGCTCGGCGACGATCGCGTCGAGGCAGGCGCCCTCGCTGACGAACAGGGTGACATAGCCGGCCTTGTTCATGACGGCGCGCAGGCGCTCCGCCTCGGCATTGAGATCGAAGGCCATTTCCGGCAGGTAAAGCCCGTCGATGTTCTTCATCTGGGCATTGATCATGAAGCCGTCGACGAATTCCTTCTGGCCGGTCATCTTTATATAGGCGCGCGCGGTTGCCGCCGTCAGCCAGCCGCTGTGGCGGCCCATGACCTCATGCACCACCAGCGTCTTCGGAGCGGCGCTCTGTTCGTTGCTGACATGGTCGAAGAAGCGGGCGCCGTATTCGGCAGCCGTCCACGCCCCGAGGGTCTGGCGGATCGGCACTACGTCGTTGTCGACGGTCTTGGGCAGGCCGACCACGGTCAGGTTATAGCCATTGGCGCCGAGATAGGCGGCAAGATCGGCGGCCGTCGTATTGGTGTCGTCGCCGCCGATCGTATGAAGAATGGTCACGCCATCGGCGGCCAACCGCTCGGCGGCGACCCGCAACGGGTTCTCGCCTTCCTTGACGAGCCCGCGCTTCACGCAGTCTGCGGCATTGGTCAGCTTCACGCGGCTGTTGCCGATCGGCGAGCCGCCATGACGATGCAGGATCGCAGCCTTGTCGCGCATGTCGCGCGTGATTTCGATCCGGTCGGCCAGCAGCAGGCCCTGATAGCCGGAACGGTAGGCGACGAGTTCGATGTCGGGGGCGACGTCGGTGTAGCGTTCGATCAGACCGCCCACGGCGGATGAGAGACACGGTGCGAGCCCACCGGCGGTGAGCATTGCGACTTTCTGCTTGGCCATGATTTCTCCTCGATATCGGCTGGCGGGAACGTGCCCCTGCTGTCCGGTTGCCTGTCTAGCGCAATTCCCATGGAAGGGAAATGACAGTGGCGCGGCATGAAAGGACCAATCGCCGCAGAAGGCTTTTCGATATCGCCGGGGTGGGGATGCCGCTGCGCCATACGCCGCCGCTTTCCCTTGTCGCGGCCCTGTGTCGCGGCGATGCCGAAGGCTCCTGCAGGTGAATGGCAGCTGCCCGCCCGGCGCATGCCTTGGCCACGGATGGCGAACGTCATAATATTGATTTCATGGAGGAAAGTTTTCGCTTGAACGTGCGCAGGGCATGACGATTTGAAATGGTGAGGGCCATCACAAAGTTGTCATAAGGTCGCTGCAAGCGCCCTGATCACTTGCATTTCGGCCCTATATCTGTTCATGCTGTGTCTTCGTTGCGGGGAGATTAAGCCTGCGGCGTGTCCGTTTTTCGTGCATGATCACTGCCCTTGTTTTCACGCGATCGGAACCGGCTTTATGGGAAAGAATGTACCTATGACTTTCTGGGACAGTCTGGTCGGTTTCGTCGCCGCGACGGGCAATGCGCTCGCCGGTGTGGTCGAGGCGATCCGGACATTGTTTGAGGGCGACCCGGAAACCCGTCGCAAGGTGGCGTTTTCGGTCGCGATGATCGCGCTTTCGGCCAAGATGGCCAAGGCCGACGGCATCGTGACGGAAACCGAGGTTGCCGCCTTCCGCGATATCTTCAAGTTTCCCGACGATCAGGCGCAGAATGTCGCGCGCCTCTACAATCTCGCCCGTCAGGACGTCGCCGGCTACGAGGCCTATGCCGAAAAGCTCGCTTCGCTCTGCATATCCTGCGAGCAGAACTGCCCTATCCTCGAAGACATCATCGACGGCCTGTTCCACATCGCCAAGTCCGATGGCGCGCTGCATGACAAGGAACTGACGTTCCTGCGCCGCGTCGCCGAAATCTTCCGCATGAAGGAAAGCCGCTTCGAGGAAATCATGGCGCGGCATGTGCATATCGATGGGATCGACCCCTACAAGGTGCTCGGCGTTTCGCCCAAGGACGATTTTTCGACGATCCGCAGCCGCTACCGGGTGCTGGTGACGGAAAACCATCCCGATATGCTGGTCGCGCGCGGCGTGCCGCAGGAATTCCACGCGATCGCAAACGATCGCATGGCTGCGCTCAATGCCGCCTATGAAGCCATCGAGAAAGAACGCCGCGCCGCATGACCGCATCCTTCATTGCCGATTATGCCGGGGCGCGCGTCGTGCCCTCGCCGAACCATGGCGAGCGGGTGGGGGGCGTGGCTCCCGATATCATTCTCCTGCACTATACCGGCATGCCGACGGCGCAAGGCGCGCTCGACTGGCTCTGTCGCGAGGAAAGCCAGGTGTCCTGCCACTATCTCGTCTATGAGGATGGCCGCATCGACCAGCTCGTGCCGGAAAGCCGTCGCGCGTGGCATGCGGGTAAAAGTCTCTGGCAGGGTGAGAGCGACATCAACTCCCGTTCGATCGGCATCGAGATCGCCAATCCCGGCCATCCGGCGCTTCCCGATTTTCCGGCGAGGCAGATCGAATCGGTCGTCGAATTGTGTCGAGATTGTGGCAGGCGCTGGTCTATCGCCCCTGAAAGGGTGCTCGCGCACAGCGATGTAGCTCCGATCCGCAAGGTCGATCCGGGCGAAAATTTTCCGTGGAACGTGCTCTTTGAGGGCGGAGTCGGGCATTGGGTTCCACCGGCCCCCATAGGTGGCGGACGTTTCTTCCAAAAAGGCGATGAGGGGCAGCCGGTGGAGGCGATCCAGTCCATGCTCGGGCTTTACGGTTACGGAATTGAAGTCACAGGTGTTTTCTGTGAGAAAACGGAAGGCGCGGTCGCGGCTTTCCAGCGGCATTTCCGCCCCGTTCGGGTGGACGGCATAGCCGATATTTCCACCCTCGATACGCTGCACAGACTGCTCTCGGCGCTGCCGAAATTTAGCGCCTGACAGCGCTCTTCCCTGTCTGCTTTTCCGAGGCCCGAAACGGGTCGATATCCCTAATTTTGTGCGCTGCCACATCATTACCATGATGCGCCGGTTTTTTCTGCGCCGTACCGAAGCGCGGGAAATGCAGGGGCTTCATGCCCTTTCCCGCCATTAAAGACTAGCAAGTGGGATCTTGCGGCAGGACGGGGTGCGTCCGGTGTGCCGCATCCCCGATACGGAGACTTCACACTCGATGCGAATTACAAAAGGTGCTGCGGTTGCGGCATGCTTCTGCATGCTCGTTTCCAGCGCGACGACGACCTATGCCGGGGGCATTCAAGAGGAAATCATCAAGACGGAAGCCATTCCGTCGGT
>JAVBSF010000092.1:0-10529 GCA_031556925.1 Pararhizobium sp. | reverse complement strand
CGTGCCAGGCGCCAACTGATCGACGATGCCGGCCGCAACCTTGCCGATCGCGGTATCCGGCACCGCGAGAATGATGACATCCGCGCCGTCGAGCGCCTGGTCGGCGCTCACCGCGCTGAGACCCAGTTCCTTTGCCAGACGCGCGCGGCCAAGCTCGCTGACCTCGACATGGCGCACGTCGAAGCGTGAGCCCTTGAGGTTCTTGGCCAGTCGGCAGCCCATCTTGCCGCCAGCACCGAACAAAGCAATCGAGGTCATGTCGTCTCTCCCAAACAGATCGTGTGGTCGCAGTCATACGCGCAACTGGTATAATGAGTCAATAAGCATATCATCATCATCACCAATCTGCCGCCGGACGGGCGGGGACCCGCCTGCGCTCCCTTTTGCACGTTCCGATGCATCTGGTTGGAGCTTGTCTTCAAACGGGAGTTTACAAAAGTAATATTATATGATTTTTTGCAATTGCTGCGAGGAGAGCAGCTTTCTTTGGGAGGAAACCATGAAATTCGCCAAAGCACTCGCGAGTGCAACGATCCTTGCTGCCTGCACGTTCGGCAGCGCATCTGCCGCAGATCTCGTCGTCGGCTTCTCGCAGATCGGCTCGGAGTCCGGCTGGCGCGCGGCGGAAACCACGCTGACGAAGCAGCAGGCTCAAGAGCGCGGCATCGACCTGAAATTCGCCGATGCCCAACAGAAACAGGAAAACCAGATCAAGGCGCTGCGCTCCTTCATCGCGCAGGGCGTCAATGCCATCCTGCTTGCACCAGTTGTCGCGACCGGTTGGGACGAAGTCCTTCAGGAAGCCAAGGATGCGGAAATCCCGGTCATCCTGCTCGACCGGACCGTTGACGCTTCCGACGACCTCTATATGACCGCCGTCACGTCGGACCTCGTGCATGAAGGCAACGTCGCGGGCAAGTGGCTCGCCGACACCGTTGCCGGCAAACCGTGCAACATCGTCGAACTCCAGGGCACGACCGGCTCTTCGCCGGCAATCGACCGCAAGAAGGGCTTCGAGCAGGCCCTGTCAGGTCACGACAACCTGAAGATCGTGCGCAGCCAGACCGGCGACTTCACCCGCACCAAGGGCAAGGAAGTCATGGAAAGCTTCCTGAAGGCTGAAGATGGCGGCAAGAACATCTGCGCCCTCTATGCCCATAACGACGACATGGCCGTCGGCGCTATCCAGGCGATCAAGGAAGCTGGCCTGAAGCCGGGCACCGACATCCTCGTCGTCTCGATCGACGCTGTTCCGGATATCTTCCAGGCCATGGCTGCCGGTGAAGCGAACGCCACCGTCGAGCTGACCCCGGACATGGCTGGCCCGGCGCTCGATGCGCTCGATGCCTACCTGAAGGACAAGAAGGAGCCGCCGAAGTGGATCCAGACGGAATCGAAGCTCTACACCCAGGCTGACGATCCGCAGAAGGTCTACGAAGCCAAGAAGGACCTCGGCTACTAAAAATTCAGCGAGGGCGTCGTCTGCCGGCGCCGCCCTCGCTGGTCGTGTTATGTCGAGCAGCACTGCTTGTCTTTGGTTTCGGATATGCGACGTCACGCGCGCATCCGAAACGGTCCGCAGATGCCGACACGGCATCCACTCTTTACGGCCTTGACGCGGGCCGTAGTATTCTGTGCCTCGCCGCGCCTTGAAGCGGCTCTGCCTCCGGAAGCCGGAATGATGCAAGACGACAACGAAATTCTATCTGCCTCTGGCATAGTGAAGCGTTTCCCAGGTGCGATCGCGCTGGATCATGTCGATTTTTCCCTGAGGCGCGGCGAAGTCCACGCCCTGCTCGGAGAAAATGGCGCGGGAAAATCCACACTTATCAAATGCATGACCGGCGCCTATCGCCGTGACGACGGATCATTACGGCTCGATGGTCGGGAAATCGACCCCCGTGATCCGCTCGATGCCCAATCGCTGGGGATCGGGACTGTGTATCAGGAGGTCAACCTGCTTGGTAACCTGACCGTTGCCGAGAATCTTTTCCTCGGTCGCCAGCCAAGACGTTTCGGTCTGGTCGATTATCGGACGATGAACCGGCAGGCGAGGGAGCTTCTTGCCGGTTATGGCATGGATATCAATGTTTCCAGAGCGTTGGACAGCTATTCCGTCGCCGTGCAGCAGGTTGTGGCTATCGCTCGTGCGGTCGATCTTTCCGGCAAGGTGTTGATCCTCGACGAACCGACGGCCAGTCTCGATGCGCAGGAAGTGGAGATGCTCTTCCAGATCGTTCGCGGGCTTACCGAAAAGGGTCTGGGTGTCGTCTTCATCACGCATTTTCTCGAGCAGGTCTATGCATTGTCGGACAGGATTACGGTTCTTCGCAATGGCAGATTCATCGGTACGCGCGACGCAGCGTCACTGCCGCGTAAGGAATTGGTAACCATGATGCTCGGCCATGAGCTGATGACGGCCGAGAAGGAAACCCGTGCCCAACAATCATCTGCCGGCGAAGTGCGCTTCCAGTTCAGCAGCTACGGCAAGACCGGTTCGGTCAAGCCATTCGATCTCGCCGTCCGCAAGGGCGAGGTTGTCGGCATGGCGGGCTTGCTGGGCTCCGGCCGCACGGAAACCGCACAGCTTCTCTTCGGCATAGACAAGTCGGACAGTGGCGATGCGCAGGTCGATGGCAAGGCCGTAACGCTCGGGTCACCCCATGCAGCCATAGCCGCAGGTTTCGGTTTTTGCCCTGAAGACCGGAAGGTCGAAGGCATTATCGGCGATCTGTCGATCCGCGAAAACATCGCGCTTGCGTTGCAGGCGCGGCGTGGCTGGGCGCGTCCCTTGCCTCGCGCAGAGCAGATCGCGCTCGCGGATCGCTATATCAAGGCGCTGGATATCCGCACGACGGATCGCGAAAAGCCGATCAAACTGCTGTCGGGGGGCAATCAGCAGAAAGCGATCCTTGCCCGCTGGCTTGCGACCAATCCGCAGTTCCTGATCCTGGACGAGCCGACCCGCGGCATCGATGTCGGCGCACATGCGGAAATCATTCGCCTGATCGATGAGCTTTGTGCCGAAGGCATGTCGCTCCTCGTCATCTCCTCCGAGCTTCAGGAACTCGTGGCTTATAGTTCTCGCGTGCTTGTGCTTCGCGACCGGGAGCATGTGGCGGAGCTGACCGACAGCTCGATCACTATCGACAACATCGTCAATGCCATTGCCGCCGGCGCCAGTGAAAAGGGAATACAATGATCGAAAGCGCGCAACGTCTGCTGCGGCGAGTGATGCCGCAGCTTCTCGCCCTCTTCGTCATTCTGATCCTGATCCGGCTGGTGTTTCCCGGCTTCTATTCGATCGAGTTCCAGAACGGACGGCTCTACGGCAGCCTGATCGACGTGCTGAACCGCGGTGCTCCCGTCGCCTTGCTCGCGGTCGGCATGACCGTCGTCGTCGCGACCAAGGGTATCGATCTTTCCGTCGGGGCTATCATGGCAATTTGCGGCGCGGTCGCCGCAGCATCCAGCGTTCGTGGTGATCCACTGGCGCTCACGCTCGTGTTGACGGTCGGCGTTGGCCTCGTCTGTGGCGCCTGGAACGGTTTTCTGGTGTCGGTCCTCAATATCCAGCCGATCGTGGCGACCCTTGTCCTGATGGTCGCCGGCCGCGGGATCGCGCAGCTGGTCACCGAGGGCGCCATCCTGACCTTCAATGATCCGGGATTGATTTTCATCGGTAGCGGCTCCTTCGTCGGGCTTCCGATGCCGGTTGTCATCTGGCTTGTTTTCGGTATCGCGGTTGCCGTGCTCCTGCGCCGTACAGCGCTGGGTTTGTTGATAGAAGCGGTCGGGATCAACCGGCGCGCCAGCACCTTGTCGGGCATTCGCACGCCGGTCCTTTTGATGGCGGCTTATATGCTGTCGGGTCTGTGCGCCTCGCTGGCCGGCATCATCGCGGCCGCCGACATCAAGGGCGCCGACGCCAACAATGCCGGGCTCTGGCTGGAACTCGATGCGATCCTCGCGGTGGTCGTCGGCGGCAATTCGCTGCTCGGCGGCCGCTTCAGCATCGTCGCCTCGCTGATCGGCGCCATGATCATTCAGGCGGTCAACACCGGCATCCTGCTGTCCGGGTTTCCGCCGGAGTTCAACCTGATCATCAAGGCCGCGATCATCGTCATCATTCTCGTTATCCAGTCTCCGAAAGTTCAGGCGGCCCTGACTTTCCTGACTGCAAAGTCCCCGCGCAAGCGTGACGTGGAGCAAACGGCGCCATGAACCAGAAATATCTTCCCCTGATCGCGACGATCGTGATCTTTATCGTCTCCTACGCGATCTGTACGCTGCAGTATCCCAACATGTTGTCGACGCGGGTGATCGGAAATCTGCTGACGGATAACGCCTTTCTCGGGATTGCGGCCGTCGGCATGACCTTCGTCATCCTGTCTGGCGGCATCGATCTCTCCATCGGTTCGGTGATCGCCTTTACCGGCATTTTTCTGGCGGTCATGCTGGAGACGACCAGCATCCACCCGCTTTTGGCCTTCGTACTCGCACTTTTGATCACCACGGCCTTCGGTGCGCTGATGGGCGCCATCATCCATTACCTTGAAATGCCGGCCTTCATCGTCACGCTGGCAGGCATGTTTCTGGCGCGGGGTATGGCCTTTGTGCTGTCGATCGATTCCATCCCGGTGCGCCATCCGTTCTACGCCACGTTGAAGACCTTCTATTACAAGCTGCCTGGCGGCGGGCGCATCACGCTGATCGGAGGGTTGATGCTGCTGGTGTTTCTGGCGGGCATACTCATCGCCCAACGCACGCGCTTCGGCACCAATGTCTATGCGCTGGGAGGCGGGCCGCAGACCGCTTTGCTGATGGGGGTTCCCGTCGCGCGCACGACCATCCTGATCTATGCGCTGTCGGGTTTCCTCGCGGGGCTTTCCGGAATCGTTTATTCGCTCTACACATCGGCTGGATATTCGCTCGCGACCGTCGGTGTCGAGCTGGATGCCATTGCTGCAGTGGTGATTGGAGGCACATTGCTGACGGGGGGAGCCGGATTCGTGGGAGGAACACTGATCGGCGTTCTCATTCAGGGAATTATCCAGACCTACATCACCTTCGACGGTTCGCTGTCGAGTTGGTGGACGAAGATACTGATCGGTGCTTTGCTGTTCGCGTTCATTCTGATGCAGAAGACGATCATGTTCTTGTCGCGGCGCAGCAGAGGTTATGCGTGAGGGGGCGTGATTGCGTAAAGGTTTGCTGGAAAAGGTGATGAGTGGGGCGAACGCCCGCACCAGCCATGCACAGGTTGTCGAGGAACTCGGCAGGGAGATCGTGTCCGGCCAGTTTCCGGTCGGCTCCATTCTGCCGGGAGACGGCGACCTTGCCCTGCGCTTCAAGGTTTCGCGTACGGTTCTGCGTGAAGCGATGAAGACACTTGCCGCCAAGGGACTGATCGTGCCGCGGGCGCGCATCGGCACGAGGGTGACCGACCGGAGCCATTGGAATCTCTTCGACAGCGATATCCTCACCTGGCATTTCAATGGGGGTGTGGACGAGGATTTTCTCTACCACCTCAGTGAAATCCGTCTTGCCTTCGAGCCCCATGCCGCGGCGCTGGCCGCGCGCAACGCGACAGAAGCGGAAATCAGCAACATGATGCGGCTCGCCGTAGCCATGGGCGACGTAAGCCATACGGCCGAGACGCTCGCGGTCGCCGACCTGAAGTTTCATATTTCCGTACTGGAAGCTTCCGGAAATCCCTTCATGCGTACGGTCGGCGGGCTGATCGAGGCCGCTTTGGTGGGCGTCTTCAAGCTGAGTTCTCCTGTGGAGGACAAGAGCGGCATCGTCGAAATTTCCCGCAACCATATCCGCATCGTCGAGCAGATCAGCCGGCGCGATGAACCGGGTGCGCGCACCGCCATGGAGCTGGTCATCCGCGTGGGCCGCGAACGGGTACGCGGCGCCTTCCGGCAGGGAGATACCCGGGGCGTCTGAAACTGCGCTCCATCGTCTTTAAGCATGTTGGCCGACATTCGCCCCGCAAAAGGCGGCAAATGTCGGCGGATCGCCTTGCCGTTTTTGCGGTCACAGCCTATCTGGTGAAACATTGCTTGGCGCAACACCTCTGGTTTGCGCTCGTTTCAACGGTGATTGAGGGCTATGTCCGAACTGATTGTCATTTTCGTTCTTTTATTGATCAATGCGTTTTTTGCGCTGTCTGAAATGGCAATCGTATCGGCGAGCCGGCCCATGCTTCGACAGATGGCCCGGCAGGGGAATATTCGGGCGGAGAGGGCGCTGAAGCTCGCCGAGGATCCCGGCAAGTTCCTGTCGACCGTTCAGGTGGGAATCACGCTCGTCGGCACCCTGGCCGGCGCCTATGGCGGCGCGACCATTGCGGACAAGCTGGCGCCGCTGCTCGATCAGGTGAGCTGGATCAACCCCTATGGCAGCACGGTCGCCGTTGCCGTCGTGGTGACGTTCATCACCTATCTCTCGGTCGTTATCGGCGAATTGATCCCCAAGCAGCTTGCCTTGAAGAACTCCGAAGCGGTGGCGATGTTTGTCGCCGGGCCGATGTCGTTCCTTTCGAAGCTCGCCGCGCCGGTCGTCTATCTCTTCGAGGCATCGGCCGCGATTGTGCTGAAAATCTTCGGTGCGAGCGACGATGGCGACCGGGTGACGGAAGAGGAAGTGCAGGCGATCATGGCGGAAGGCGTCGAAAGCGGCGCGATCGAGAAGTCCGAGCACGAGATGCTGCGCCGGATCATTCGCCTGGGCGACCGCAACGTCAAATCGATCATGACCCACCGGACGGAGGTCAGCTTCGTCGATCTGGATGACAGCCTGGACAATATTCGCGCCAAGGTGGTCCAGTCCGCGCACTCCTGCTATCCGGTCATGGAGGCGGCGACGGGTGAGGTGCTGGGCGCCATTCTGGTCAAGGAGGTGCTGAATGCACCGGTCCGCGGCGGAGCTTTCCGCGTGCGGGATTTCGTGAAGGATATTCATACGCTGCCGGAGACGGCCTCCTGCCTCAAGGCGCTCGACGCCTTCAAGAGCTCGAGCATCAACATGGCCATGATCGTCGATGAATACGGCAGCATCGAAGGCATCATCACCACGGCCGATATTCTCGAAGCAATCGTCGGCGTGCTGCCGTCGAATTATGACGATGTCGAGCATGTGCTCATTCGCCAGCGTGAGGATGGTTCCTACCTCGTCGACGGGCGTACCCCGATCGATGAGATCAATCTGACCATCGGCATCGACGAGATCGATGCGGACGGCAGCTATGAAACGATCGCGGGCTTTCTGGTTCAGGAACTGCGCAAGACGCCGGAAGAGGGCGATATTACCGAAGCCCACGGCTATCGCTTCGAGGTTGTCGATATGGACGGCCGCCGGATCGACAAAATTCTCGTTTCCAGGGTCGCCGCGGCCGATTGATCCGCATTCGCACGGCGCACACCTGTCTGAAAAAAAAGGCCGGGAAAAATCTCGGCCTCAGATCGCCGTCTTGACCGGGGAGGTTATGATTGATTGGGGCATTTTGAAGAAACTTGCTCCCGACCAGACGGCTCCCGATATAGTGGTGCTCAATGGACTGGTGCCGAAGGATCACCTGCTTCGCAAGATCGATGCTGTGATCGATTTCTCGTTCATCCACGACCGCGTTTCCGGCTTGTACTGCGCCCACAACGGCCGCCCGGCACAGATGTTCAGCGCTGTTCAACGGCGAACTGTTCGGCTTGTGGTCGCAGCGGCAACTGGCGCGGATGGACTGGTTACCGCATCCGACGCTGCCCCGAGAAGGAGTGATCACCAGAGTACCCACCCCGCATGCGCGCATGGCACCGCGGGCACTTTATCCTGCCTCCAGGCATCCACAAAACAGCCGGACAAAATCCGGAGGCCCTCCGGAAAATGTCGACAGGCCTGTCAGCGATCCGCTCCCCCTACCTCTCTGGTGGAGGTCATGACTTGCGGTAGATGAGCCAGCTCTTGCCGGCGTCCTTTTTCATGCCGTCCTCGAACATCATCGAGCGGTTGCGCCCGGTGTTCTTGGCGCAATAGAGCGCGACGTCGGCCTTGTTGTAGAGGTCGATCGGATCTTCGGCGGCGGCGGCCTGGCAGATGCCGATCGATAGCGTGATCGGGCCATAGTTGACGCCGGACTTGGAATTCTTGAACGGCGTGTTGGAGAGCGCGATGCGGATGCGTTCGGCCACCTGCATGCTTTCTTCCGGCGAACTGTCGGGAAGGATGATCGCGAATTCCTCGCCGCCGGTGCGGGCGACGAAGGCATCGCGGCGCAGGCTGGTGCGGATGACCGTGCCGACGGTAGCGAGAATCTTGTCGCCGACCGGATGGCCGAAGCTGTCGTTGATCTTCTTGAAGTGGTCGATATCGGCGATCAAGAGCCCGGTGAAGCTGTGGACCTCGGAATTGTAGATGGCGGCGAGCCGTTCGTCGAAGGCGCGGCGGTTGGCGAGGCGCGTCAGCGAATCGGTGTTGGCGATGCGCTTGTATTCGTCCAGTTCCTGACGGATCACCTCCATCTCGAAGGATTTCATCGAGACGTTTTCGGCGCGTTCCTTGCCCTGGCTCATCGTATCGACGGTCGCTTCCGACAGGATGCCGACGGCCTGACGCAAGAGGTCGGCGCTCGTCGTGCTCTTGCTGGAGATGTTGCGATAGGTTTCGTCGAGGACGCGGTTGTAGTTTTCGAGCGCGAACTGTTCCTCGCGCAGCAATGTCAGCAGGTCGGTCAGGTCGCGGGCCATCTGGTTGTGGACCCGGTCTATGCCGGCGGGATGCAGGTGGCTGAAATAGCGGGCGCCAATCTCGTCCAGCTCTTCCTGGGTGGCGCGGCTGCCGAGGGCGGCCAGTTCCTTCGTCAGCTTTGGATTGGAGCCGATATAGGCTTCGTAATAGAGTTCGTAGTTACGGGGGATGGGGGAGACGCCCATGATCCGCATCGCATAGGTGACCTGCGCTGCGATGTCCGGCATCTGGATCTTGCCCGCGGTTGCCGACTGCATCTGGCAACTCCTTCCGTAAGGTTTGGTTCTATCCTCACTTCTAGGGATAAAAGATTTTGGAAGCCTTAACGTTTGACCGGAAAGACCGGTCGCCTTTGACTAAAATCCAATGAAAAAGCGGAGCGCCGGGACGCTCCGCCTTCTATGCAAGTCTTTGCCCGATCAAATATATCAGGAAGGGCTGATCATCGTTTCCGGGCGCACGACCTCGTCGAACTCGGCATCCGTCACATAACCGCCGCCGACGGCCTCCTCGCGCAGCGTCGTGCCGTTCTTGTGGGCGGTCTTGGCGATCTTGGCGGCGTTGTCGTAGCCGATCTTCGGGGCGAGCGCGGTGACCAGCATCAGCGAGCGGTCGAGTGCCGCCTTGATGTTGTCTTCGCGCGCCTCGATGCCGACGACGCAATTGTCGGTGAAGGAAACGGCCGCGTCGGAAAGCAGCTGCACCGACTGCAGGAAGTTGTAGGCCATCAGCGGATTGTAGACGTTGAGCTCGAAATGGCCCTGACTGCCGGCGAAGGTAAGCGAGGCGTTGTTGCCGAACACCTGCACGCAGACCTGGGTCAAGGCTTCGCACTGGGTCGGGTTGACCTTGCCCGGCATGATCGACGAGCCCGGCTCGTTTTCCGGCAGCGACAATTCGCCGAGGCCCGAGCGCGGGCCGGAGCCGAGGAAGCGGATGTCGTTGGCGATCTTGAACAGCGCGGCGGCGGCGGCGTTGATCGCACCATGCGAGAAGACCATCGAATCATGGGCGGCGAGCGCCTCGAACTTGTTCGGGGCGGTCTTGAACGCGATGCCGGTGATATCGGCGATCTCATCGGCGACCTTCTCGGCAAAGCCGATCGGGGCGTTGAGACCCGTGCCGACGGCCGTGCCGCCCTGGGCGAGTTCGCACAGGCCCGGCAGCGTCATCTCGATGCGCTTGATCGAGGAGGCGACCTGCGCGGCGTAGCCGGAGAATTCCTGGCCGAGCGTCAGCGGGGTTGCGTCCTGGGTATGGGTGCGGCCGATCTTGATAATGTGATCGAAGGCCTTGACCTTGGCTTCCAGCGCGGCATGCAGGTGCTTGAGGGCCGGCAGCAGGTCGTGGACGACGCGCTCGGCGCAGGCGATGTGCATGGCCGTCGGATAGGTGTCGTTCGACGACTGGCTCATGTTGACGTGATCGTTGGGGTGCACCGGCTTCTTCGAGCCCATGACGCCGCCCAGAAGCTCGATCGCGCGGTTGGAGATCACTTCATTGGCGTTCATGTTCGACTGGGTGCCGGAGCCGGTCTGCCAGACGACGAGCGGGAAATGATCGTTGAGCTTGCCGTCGATGACCTCCTGCGCCGCCGAGACGATGGCATCGCCGATCTTCGGGTCGAGGCGACCGAGCGCGACATTGGCGCGGGCGGCGGCCTGCTTGACGATGCCGAGCGCACGCACGATGGCCAGCGGCTGCTTTTCCCAGCCGATCTTGAAATTGCCGAGCGAGCGCTGCGCCTGGGCGCCCCAATAGCGGTCGTTGGCTACTTCAAT
>JAVBSF010000042.1:0-3378 GCA_031556925.1 Pararhizobium sp. | reverse complement strand
CAATAGCTTCTAGCTGCTGATCCGCTTCATAAGTTAAAGAGATATCGATCTTCTTATCTTTAAGATTTTCCAATGTCAAACGGCTGATCGTTTGAATCCATCCAATACGCACATTTAGATTTTCCGATTGGATAAAGTCTTCCGATAGAGCTTGGAGCACGCAAGTTGGACCTGCACCGCCATTCCCCATGACCAAAGCAAGCTCTGCGTCTGCGGGGCCATAAATTTCCGTTGGAGTTACTGGCCTAAGTGTTGTATCTGCAGGCTCTGCTGTTAAATTACTAAAACAAGCAGCTGCCAACAAAAGCAAACGTGACAATGGCTTTCTCATACTGTTGATAAACATAAAAAACCTCCAGGTTAATTATACGGAATTAATCAGCATAGGATAATACGACATTTAAAGTCAAAACGACGAAAAATTGCTTTAAACATTATCTAGAGATCATTGTTAAATATTTATCTTACACATTTAAATCCAATTACGGTCATTAATATGCCCTAATGCACTCTAGCTTGACGAAAGCCTCAATATTTCATAGTTCTTAGAAGCTGTCAACAAACCTCTATCGGCAAATCCATCTCCCCACTCTTATGCCACCCTTACAGCTCTTTAGGTGAACCTATCAGTAAATTACAGCAAGGTACTTTGCCGCGAGATCTTCTAAAAAGACAGATAATTTAATTTATAAAAATTAACAATATTCCGAAGTATAGTCCTATTTTAGGTAATTTTAGGATCAGCTGCACCTTGACAATGCCAACAGTCCAGGGAATATCCTCAATCGATAATAACCTCTATTCAAGATTGTTTCTCAAACAAGCAAGAACGTTGTTTCATGGGATATATCGTTGCCTATCACCTATGAAACAACTTTCTTAATAGCCTGGAAAAACTTCAATAAAAGTTCATTATTATAAGAATAATAATTTTCAGCCAGCTCTTAGTATAGCTATAAAAAATACTATGGCTTGCAAAGCTAGATATATCCACACCGCAATTCCATGTTATTTTCGCTTAGGAGTGCGTCTTCAAAGTGTGATCAGGATGCTTTGAAGATACACTCTAAGGGCGGTCGAATAAGAAAGAGCATTAAATTAGAAGGAGAATTAAACCATGACAAAAAAACAAGAATTATACGATAATTAACATAAAAACCAAATAAATCAATAAAATGAATGTATCAGCTCATAATCTATACTTAACAAGTGAACATACATTAAAACGTTCAGGAGACACACTCTTCGCTGAAGAACGCTCAACAAAAAAAGCGCGACTTGACGATGGCTTTTCCTCCACAGCATCTCTGGCAGATGAATCAGAGGAATCGAGCATTGACCCTAGCATCGTATCTGTAGAGTGTTTCTTTAAAATGTTAAAAGAAACAAAAGCACAAATAGATTTTCCTACCCGCTTTAACTATTTTTGGTCGCACCTATCTCCCCAAGAAGCAATCGACAATGACGAAGATTTGGCTGGGCGCTACTGCTGGATTGAGCGCAAAGACCCTAAAACTCAAAAATCTGTCTACGCACAACTTTTACTATTTAAGGATATTTTCAACAGCACTTCCTTAGATGAAACAGCATTTTCTTTTAAACGCGATCGCTGGGCTCGCATTGAACTCATAGAACATCGAACCGAAGAAGAAATTGCTAAGTATGGAGCCTATAAGGTAAGTGACAATCTTCTTGAAATGCATTTTGATAGCGTCATAGGCAAGGTGGCCGGCATCGACTGGATACGCAAAGGCAATCACTTCAGCGGCACGGAAGTAAAATCTATCGCCATGAAGATTTCAAAATCTTTGAAAATCCCCTTTGAATCGCTGGTCGATGCTGCAACCGTCTCCATAGGCGAAAATAATTCCCTCTCCATGCGCATCATGCTATCTCTCACCAACCACGACAAATTCCCCTTCATGAGCTGGTATGAGCGAGATGGATTTATTGCCATGAATGGCAACGACATTGAGCTGGTAGATGACATCAGGCAAACGCAAAATACTGCCAATTACTATGAGGCACTAGAAAAAATACGTCAAACAACTGTACGGACGCTATATACTGAGGTTTTTAGCAGTACAAGAGCAGATCAAGAGACACTCATAGATGCTTACCGATACTACCAGCAATTAAAAAGCAAAATTCTATCTTCAAATAATCAATACTTAAAATCACAAATCCTTAATGATCATCAAACAACCTTCTCTGAGCTACTCACAGTCATCTGGAATGAATGTCAAAAGTCTAAAGCTGCCAAAAGCCTTTGCGGCACTCTCTACAAGAATATTTTGGCAAGCAACACGAAAGAGAGGTTTTTAACTAATAAAAATCGCTCCTGGCACTCATTGCTTAAAATTATCCATGAAACGAACATTTTTGTGCGCTTCCCAGACAGAAGTGTAAAGGCATTTACCGCCAAAAAAGATTCTTTATTAGCAAATTTGTCAAATATGCCTGCATCAGCCTCTGAGCTGCAAAAACTAGCATCTGTCAATCTAAAAGAACTGTCAGCTTAGGGTATGTTTTCAACGCAGGAAACACCTCTATCAAGCCATTTAACTTGCCTGGTAGAGGTGTCTAAGAACTACTCTATCCACCTTCAATATATCGGGGGTAAGGTACACTTATAACATTCAATGGCTAATGCGTTGGCGATAAACCAAGAAGAAGAATGCCACTGCGCCCACGCTCCCTAACACTTTTAGCGTAGATGTAGGTATCTTGTGAGCAGAAAATTGCGATAACAATTTTTCTAAATGGTCTGTACTTTCATTCTGATCTACTATGACTTCAAGCTCTTCCTCTGGCTGAAAAGGCCTTCTCGAAGGCTCTTCTCTTGCATCGACCTTCATATGGCTAGAACTGTTTTTCAGACGCTCTTCAATGACATCATATTCATTTCCATAGTCTTCACGAGTCTCAACTTTAGGCCTCTTTGAAACGATTATATCGTAAATCTCTTGTTCAGATTCATTAAGGTTTTCTCTAGTTATATGATACTCCTTTTCCCATTCGTAGCTCCAAGTGACCATATGCTCAATAATAAGCACCTTGCATTCACTTGTCCAATTTTTAAAAACATCTTTAAACTGGCTTGGAAACTTTTCGCTCATCTCCCCCATAGCTTTTATGTAGCTCTCAGCGTTAAGATTGTTCGCAATTTCTTGCTCAAAGATACTTCGCACATGCCTTGCGAGCACGCGTTTACTTTTCTCTGAACGCGAATGCAATTCGCCGTCAGCAAGATCATTTAATGAAACAATCATCTCTCCGCCATAGGACCCACCAATGAAATCTGGCAGCTCCATCCCCGGTAGCTTAATCTGAACAAGCCGAACATCTTGGCTGAGCTCTTTTTCCATTTTTCCATAG
>JAVBSF010000090.1:0-28628 GCA_031556925.1 Pararhizobium sp. | reverse complement strand
CGAGGCGATGAGGGGGTGGTGCGGCATGCTCCGAGTTTGCGGAGACGCCCCCTCATCCGGCGCTACGCGCCACCTTCTCCCCGCTGGGGAGAAGAGGAAAGCGCCGGTCCCAGACATCAGTCGAACTCCATGATCAGCTCGTCCACCGCGAGGCTTTTTCCAACTTCAGCCTTGATCGCCTTGACCGTGGCTTTTTTCTCAGCCTTCAGCATGTTATCCATCTTCATGGACTCCACGGTCGCCAGCGCCTGGCCGGCTTCCACCGTGTCTCCTTCCTTGACCAGGATCTGCGTAATGACGCCCGGCATGGGGCAAAGGAGCCGCCTGGACGTGTCCACCGCCCCCTTGACCGGCATCCATTGCGCAAGCTCAAAAAGTCGCGGTGTCATCACGCGATAGATCGTATCGATGCCGCGAAAGCGCAGGCGCCAGCCGATACCGGCGCGCGAAACTTTCACGCCGACCATCTGCCCGTTGACGAGGAAGGTCGCCAATGTCCGGCCGGGCTGCCAATCGCTCTCGACCGCATGCGCGATACCTTCGTCATAGACGATATTGGTGACGTTGCCATCGCGGCTTACGGTCTCCGACCAAGCGTACTCATCGGCGGCGACGACAAAATCACTGCCAAGCTTGCGAGTGTGATTGGCAAGCGTGCCGGAAATCCTGGTTCGCCGGGCTTCCTCGACCAGATGGACATGGGTCGCGACCGAGGCCAGCAGGCGCGCCCGGTCATCTCCAGGCGAAACGCCGGCAAAACCTTGCGGCCATTCTTCCGCGATAAAAGCGGTGGTGATGTTGCCGGAGCAGAAGCGCGGATGCGCCATGACGGCGGACAGGAAAGGCAGATTGTGACCGATGCCCTCGACTTCGAACCGATCGAGTGCCTCTGCCATTGCATCAATCGCCGTCCGCCGATCCGGCGCCCAGGTGCAGAGTTTGGCGATCATCGGATCGTAATACATCGAGATCTCGCCGCCCTCGTAAACGCCGGTATCATTGCGGACGATCGTGCCATCGGGCTGATGGCCCTCTGCCGGGGGGCGATAGCGGGTCAGTCTGCCGATCGATGGCAGGAAACCGCGATAGGGATCCTCGGCATAGAGCCGGCTTTCGATCGCCCAGCCATCAAGCCGAATATCAGCCTGCGTCATGGCGAGTTTTTCACCATTGGCGACCCTGATCATCTGCTCAACCAGGTCGATGCCCGTGATCAGCTCAGTCACCGGATGCTCGACCTGCAGGCGGGTGTTCATCTCGAGGAAGTAGAAGTTCTTCTGCCCGTCGACGATGAACTCGACCGTACCGGCGGAAAAATAACCAACGGCCTTCGACAATTGCACCGCCTGCTCGCCCATGGCCCTGCGAGTGGCTTCATCGAGGAATGACGACGGTGCCTCCTCCACGACCTTCTGGTTTCGCCGCTGGATCGAGCATTCGCGCTCGCCGAGATAAAGCGTATTGCCATGTTGATCGCCGAGCACCTGGATTTCGATATGACGCGGCTGATCGACAAATTTCTCGATGAAGATGCGGTCGTCGCCGAAGGAATTGCGGGCTTCGTTCCGGGAGGCCGAAAAGCCTTCACGCGTCTCCTGATCGTTCCAGGCGATGCGCATGCCTTTGCCGCCGCCGCCGGCCGACGCCTTGATCATCACGGGATAGCCGATTTCGGCCGCGATCCTTGCCGCTTCATCGGCATCCTCGATGAGACCCATATGGCCGGGCACGGTGCTGACGCCGGCTTCTGCCGCGATCTTCTTGGAGGTGATCTTGTCGCCCATCGCCTCGATTGCGCCAACGGGCGGGCCGACGAAGATCACACCTTCCTGCTTGAGGCGTTCGGCAAAGCCGCGATTTTCCGACAGAAAACCGTAGCCGGGATGCACGGCGTCGGCGCCTGTCCGCTTGATGGCGTCGATGATGCGGTCGATCACCAGATAGGACTGGGCCGAGGGAGCAGGCCCGATATGCACCGCCTCGTCGGCCATTTTCACATGCATGGCATCACGATCGGCATCGGAATAAACCGCAACGGTGGAGATGCCGAGCTTGCGGGCGGTGCGGATGACGCGGCAGGCAATCTCGCCACGGTTGGCAATGAGGATCTTGGTGATCATTTCTGGCCTAATCTTCAATGATGAATGTTCTGGAAGCCTCGGCATGCTTCCATTTGAGGCGGGCGCGGTTGAGGCTCACCGGCACATCGATCACACAGAGGCACCAGTCGAACTCATCCTCCCGGTCGCGCCACACCAGATCTTGCGAGCCGCCGATTAGCGAGCTTAGCGCCCTCGGGGTCCCGTAAGTGCGGCCGCGATGGGTGACCGTGCTGCAGACCGAGCCCTTCACAGCGGCATCGTATCGTGTTTGCGCCAGTGGCTGTCCTGCCTTTTCGAGCGCAGCATGGCAAAGGCGCGGGCGATGCGCTTGCGGGAGGAATGCGGCATGATCACCTCGTCGATAAAGCCCCGTTCCGCCGCGACGAAGGGATTTGCAAAGCGGCTCTCGTATTCCCTGGTGCGGGCGGCGATCTTGTCGGGATCCTTGAGTTCCGACCTGTAAAGGATTTCGGTGGCGCCTTTGGCGCCCATGACCGCGATCTCAGCTGATGGCCAGGCATAGTTGACGTCGGCGCCGATATGCTTGGAGGCCATGACATCATAGGCGCCGCCATAGGCCTTGCGGGTGATCAACGTCACCATCGGCACCGTCGCCTGACTATAGGCGAAAAGCAGCTTGGCGCCGTGCTTGATGATGCCGTTATATTCCTGGGCCGTGCCCGGCAGGAAGCCGGGGACATCGACCAGGGTCAGAAGTGGAATATTGAAAGCATCGCAGAAGCGGACGAATTTTGCCGCCTTGCGCGACGCATCGATATCGAGGCAACCGGCCAGCACCATCGGCTGATTGGCGACGACACCGACGCTCTGGCCCTCGACGCGGATAAAGCCGGTGAGGATGTTACCGGCGAAGGCCTGCGAGATTTCGTAGAACTCGCCCTCGTCAGCGACTGATAGGATCAGTTCGCGCATGTCGTAGGGTTTGGCGGCGCTGTCGGGGATCAGTGTATCGAGCCGAGCCTCCAACCGCTCGGGATCGTCGAAGAAGGGGCGGACCGGCGGCTTTTCGCGATTGTTGAGCGGCAGGAAATCGAAGAGCTCGCGGATTTTGACCAGCGCTTCCATATCATTGTCAAAGGCGCCATCCGCGACGGAAGACTTGGTCGTATGTGTCTTGGCGCCGCCAAGGTCTTCAGCCGTTACGATCTCGTTGGTCACGGTCTTGACCACATCGGGGCCGGTGACGAACATGTAGGAGCTATCACGCACCATGAAGATAAAATCGGTCATTGCCGGGGAGTAAACCGCGCCGCCCGCGCAGGGACCCATGATGACGGAAATCTGGGGCACAACGCCCGACACCTCGACGTTACGGCGGAACACTTCGGCGTAACCGGCAAGCGAATCCACACCCTCCTGAATGCGGGCGCCACCGCTGTCGTTGAGTCCGATGACTGGCGCGCCATTGCGGGCTGCCATATCCATGATCTTGCAGATTTTCTGCGCATGGGTTTCCGAAAGCGACCCGCCCAACACGGTGAAATCCTGGCTGAAGACATAGACCAGCCGACCGTTGATGGTTCCCCAACCCGTGACGACACCATCGCCCGGCACCTTGTTGTCGGACATGCCGAAATCCACCGCCCGATGGGTCACATACATGTCGTATTCCTCGAACGAGCCGCCGTCGAGCAACACATCGAGACGTTCACGCGCGGTCAGCTTGCCCTTGGAATGCTGGCTGGCAATTCGCGCTTCTCCGCCACCAAGCCAAGCAGCCTGTCGACGCATTTCGAGTTGATCCAGTATTTCACGCATGTTTGGCCTCTTGATCGTCTTCACCGCATTACAGGCAGAGGGCTGCTTGCAAAACAGTGGAAGATGTGAATAGGTGCAAATTACGAAATTTTACTTTGCATATTGTGAAATTGTGAAATGGCGACAGGAAAGCTCTATATCGGTCGAAAGGTGCGCGATCTGCGCCTTGCCAATCAGGCAACCCAGGCTCAGTTTGCCGAGCGCCTGGGTATTTCCGTCAGTTATCTCAACCAGATAGAAAGCAATCAGCGGCCGGTTTCCGCTGCCGTGCTGCTCTCGCTCGCCGACAAATTCAAGATCGATCTTTCCGACATTTCCGGCGGCGAGACTGACAGGTTACTCTCGGCCCTGGCAGAAACATTGACCGATCCTTTGTTCGGCTCTCACAGCGCCACCGTGCAGGAATTGAAAATGGTGGTGAACAATGCGCCCGGCATTGCCCACGCGCTCATCGCGGCCCATCAAGCCTATCGGCACGGGTCGGAACGTCTGGCCAGCATCGACGCCACATTAGGCCGTGCGTCGGCCAATGGAGAGCAAACACCCTATGAGGAGGTGCGCGACTTCTTTCATTTCATGGATAATTACATTCATGAAATTGACGTCCTCGCGGAGCAGTTGGCGACGAAAATCGGCATTGGCGAACAGGACGCTTATACCGCCTTATCTTCCCACCTGGAGCGTGCTTTCAAGGTTCATATCAGCCGAGCGATTGAAAGCGACGACCTGATGCGAAGCTTTGATGACACACGGCGCGTGTTGACGCTCAGCCCTTATCTTGCGCCGGCAACGCGAGACTTCCAGATCGCGCTGCAGATCGCACAGCTGTCGATCGCGCCGGTGATCGATCAGATACTCGACAATGCCGGGTTTCGAACCACCGAAGCACGGGAAATCTGTCGCATCGGCCTGCATAATTATTTTGCCGGAGCGCTTATCCTGCCCTATCGCAAGTTCATGGAAGCGGCACGGGACGTGCGCCACGATCTTGATTTGCTATCGGTTCGATTTGGGGCCAGCCTTGAGCAGGTCTGTCATCGGCTTTCGACATTGCAGAGGCCGGGTCAGAAGGGAATACCGATCTTCTTTGCGCGCATCGATCGGGCCGGCAATATCACCAAACGCCACAGCGCCGCCAAATTGCAATTTGCCCGCTTCGGGGCAGCCTGCCCACTCTGGAACGCCCATCGCGCCTTCGAGGCGCCGGGACAGATCATACGCCAGCTTTCCGAAACCCCCGACGGGGTGGGCTACCTTTGCATTGCGACACAGATCACCAAAGGCGGGCGTGGCTTCCATACGCCGCGCCAAAACTACGCGCTCGCCCTTGGTTGCGAGATTTCCTACGCCGATCAGTTTGTCTATGCAGACAATATGGAACTCGGCAACCGGACTGCGTTCGACCCTATCGGCATCTCATGCCGTATCTGCGAACGGACCAACTGCGCCGGTCGCGCCATCCCACCCCTGAAGAGCCAGCTTGTGATAGAGCACTTCAAGCGCGGTCATCTGCCATACCGGATAGCGTGATGATGGACAGAAGATCGATCTCCTGACACCTTTTCAAACGCTATAGCCGCTCATATCGCTGCCAGCCAGTCATTCCACCGCGGATCATCGAACAGGCGGCGTGCCCGGGCATATTTCCAGATACCGTATTTCTGAAAGTCGAAATCCCAATCGGATAACTGGCGCTGTTGTACCGCCCACGAACCCCACTTGATATCCGCAACGGCACGCGCCACCCAGACGCGCGCAATAAGGTCCCGCCGAGCCGTGCCGTAATACTGCTCGATCAACTCGTTCGATGTGGTCTCATCGACGAAAACCTCTCCGAGGAAGATGCCGATTTCGTAAGCACGCTCATTATTGGAGGCAAACTCGAAATCGATCATCTTCATATCTCGAATGCGATCGTCCTGCGTCATCAAGACCATGAAATTGCCGGGCATCGCATCATTGTGACAGGGGACGAGGTCGAGACCCGAAGCCATGAAAGCGGCCTTGGCCCGCTCATACTGGACCAACAGCCAATCGAAATCGGCTGGTACCAATACACCAAGCGCCCGCCCCTGCTCGATATGTTCATCGGTCATGGCGAAGACATCTTTGGTTGTCGATAGCTTGTTACCGGAATTGAACCGGCGATAGAGCCCGATGACGCTTTCAAGGAAATCGCGTCTTGAAAAATCCGCGTTCGTGGAGGCGCGATAACCTTCCAGAAATTCAGCGATTTCGACCCCCATTTCGGGATCGAAGAGGGTAATACCGGGTGATATGCCGAGTGAATGGGCCTGTGAAGCAGCCTCATAAGACTGGCGACGATCGACAAAGCTGTCAGTTCCTTCGCCGAACAGCTTCATGAAATAATCCCGGCCGTCATGATTGATCAACCAATTGGAGTTCATCAACCCGCCGACCAACGGTCGTGCCTTCAATTTCGCCGCATCCCAGCCCGGCATGGCAGCAACGATCTTCTGCAGTTTCTGATCCAGATGTGCGTTCATCCCACCCTCCCTCAGGCAAGCTTGCGGAGCCTGTCCGCTGCCATGGACGATTGCGAGTGATCTTCGTAGCGCAGGAAACGCCAGGAGGCATATTTCGCATATTCAAGACTGCGTCGCGGCGATGTGCGCGCCAAGGCCGTGGCAATCAGCCCCCACCGCAGATCGTCGAGAATTCCGTAAACCATGGCGCGCTGGAATTGGCCCTCGTGGAAGGTGCCGGTCCACTCCTCGAAACCTTCACGAGCCTCCGCTTCGCAGTCATGAACTTCGACCAGATGACAACCGATATCCTCGAAGGGATCAGCGTTGCCCGCAAGATCGAAATCAACCAATCGCACTGCGCCATCCGGGCCGATCATCCAGTTGGAGCAGCTTCCATCGCGATGACAGGGGACGCTATCGCGACCGGCTGCAATCAATGCTGCCTCGGCGCGGTCAACAAAACTCAACCAGGCAGCAAGATGCCGCAGTGGAGCGCTGTTTTCAGGGCCGCAAAGAGTAGAAAACCAGCGGATTTCACTGAAAATATCCTTGTCCGCGGCAAACCGCGGGCCGGCTTGCAGGGTCTTCTTGGCGGCAATGATGGCACCGCGTGTTTTATCGGCGCTGGCATCGTGCAGACCGCCAGCCCGCCATCCTTGCCCCAGATTTTCCATCACCATCATGCCGTCATCCGGCCAGCCCTCGAGTACTCTCGGTCCGACCCCCAGATCACCAGCGATCCTCGCCGCATCAATGGCAGTCACGGCATCGACATAAAAGCCGACGTCATCATGATAATGCTTGAAGACTTCCGTGCGGCCGGCCGCTTCGGCAATGAGGATATCCGCTTCGATACCGCGCCAGCCCGGGGATGCAAGCACTGTGAAGGGGCATTCCAACCGATCCGGCATAGCACCAAATCGGCGAGCCGCCCGTTCGTTCACCAACTCTTTCCGTACAGCATCGCTCATGATGATACTCCCCAGCTCAATCACGCGGAATCAATGGCCAGTCTCTACGCCCTTCCGGCCAAAGCGCCGCCTCCAATGCGGTTGCAAGCCGGACGAGGCGAATATCGTCGAAGCGCCGCCCCACGATCTGTACGCCCACAGGCAATCCGCGCTCATCGAAGCCGCCGCAGATCGACACCGCAGGATGACCGGACTGATTGAACGGCGCAGTGAACGTGCAATGTCGCAGCGGCATCCCCGGATCAATGCCACGCTCTTCCGCTGGAAAATTGACGATCGGCATCACCGGCGTCAGCAGGAAATCCGCCTCGCCGAACAGGGCTGTCGCCTGGGCAACAGAACGCGCAATACCTGTTTCCATCTCGGCGACGCGAGCAGCCGACCAATTGCCAGCAGGCCGGAACCAATCGATGAGTTGCTGAGGCGTTTTATCGCGCAGATCGGCGGCGGCACCGCTATATTCACGCCATCCACGCCATTTGAAGCTGTCGTCGATCGGCAGGTAAGCATCGAAATCAAAAGCGGTGTCGGACGCAATGACACCGGCGACGATATTTTCCATGGCACGGCGGGCGTTCCGCAAAACCGCCAGAACGGCCGCCTCGACCGGCGGGCCGAAACCGAAATTCTCATAAACCGCGACCGTCGCGCCCTCGAAGGACGCTTGTGGCTCCGTGACGGGAACCGAAAAACGGTCGTCAACATGAACCCCGCCAAGCACGCGTAAGTAGGGCTCAAGATCGGCGGCATACCGCGTCATCGGGCCGGGCGAGCGCACATCCGAGGCCGGTGTATGCGCCATCATTCCCTGCGTCGGCTTGAGAGCCGCCAGTCCACAATGGGAAGCCGGAAGACGCACCGAGCCCGCGATATCGGAACCGACCGACATCATGCCGATGCCTGCCGCCAGCGACGCACCGGCGCCCGCGCTCGATCCCCCGGTATTCCAGGAAAGCCCGAAAGGGTTGCGCACGATACCATGATAGGAACTGACACCGGACGCGCTGAGGCCGTAATCCGGCATTGTGCATTTGCCGATAATGATCGCACCCGCCGCTTTCAGCTTCTTAGTCGGCGGCGCATCCTTTACACCCTTGATCCCGTTGCCGTGGGCGGCGGAACCGTGATGCCAGGTCATACCGACGGCATTGACCGAGTCCTTCAGTGTTACCGGCACGCCATCCAAGGCCCCTTGTGGCTTTCCAGCCCGCCAGCGGGCAGCGGAGGCCGCCGCCTCAGCCACCGCCGCCTCGCGGCGCAGGTCGTACAGCGCGTTGATCGCGCCGTTGACCGCGTCTATTTGACCGAAGGTCAAGGCGACCACTTCAACTGGATCCGTATGGCCTCGGCGGTAGGCGTCCAGAAGTCCGGACAGGCTCAGACGGCTCAACTCATTCAAATTCATTTCGATTTCCTCAGCTACGACGCGCGCGCAGCACGTCCAGCGCCGCAGCCACGACCAGAACGAGACCGGTCAGCATCAGGCTCGCTTCGGTAGGAACATTCATCAGGATCAGGCCGTTCGACAGCATACCCAGCAACAGCACGCCAAGCGCAACACGTGGCAGCGAGCCTTTACCGCCGGTGAACGGGACGCCGCCTAACAAGACAGCCGTGAGAACACTGAGCTCCATGCCAACACCGAGTGTGCCGGATGGTGCGGAGTTGATGCGGGCAATCGTCATCAGGCCGGCCGTGGCAGCCGCAACGCCGACGACACCGTACAACAGCAGTATCGTCAGCTTGACACGAATACCGACGAGATAAGCGGCGCGTTCATTCACACCGATGGCAATCGTGTGGCGTCCGACAGGTGAAAGACGTGTGAAGGCAATGCCAGCCACCAACACCGCAAGCATGATCCAGGTCAGGATCGGCAGGCCGAAGACTACGCCGTAGCCAAGATAGGAAAAATCTTCGGGAAAGCCGAACAGTGGCGCCGGCGAAAGATATTGCGCCAATCCCCGCATGAGTGTCAGCGCGCCCAGTGTAACGATGATCGGCGACATCGACAGCCAGGAAATCAGGAAACCGTTCACCAGGCCAACAACCAGGCCCACGGCAAGTGTAAACAGTACCGTACCAACCGTGCCCATAACCGGGAAACACAGGCCCGCGACCACTCCGGACAGGCCAAGCAGCGAACCGACGCTCAAATCCACCTTGCCGGCCATCAGCAGGATCGAGAAGGGTATGGCGATGGTCATCAGCGCCGCCACCTGCACGGTAATGCTGATCAGGTTGCGCGGCGTCAGAAACACTGGCGCCTGAATGTAGAAGAACAGGGCCAGCAACAACACCGCCGCCGGCAAAGCTGCCGTGGTCAGCACATCTACAATGTTGCGCTGCGGTTTTGAGGAAGGGGTTGAAATCTCAATCATCTCTGTCGCCGTCATGTTATGTGCCCACACGATTAGGAAGGGCAGGATTGTCCGTGCCCCGGCTTGCGGAAAAGCTTTTGTGCGCTGTCTCGACGAGCCTGTCGGGAGTGATGTTCTCCTCGATCAGCTCAATTTGCTCCCCCAGCCCCAGGACAAGAACCCGGTCGCACAATTCGGTAAGTTCGTTGGGATCGGAGGAGGCGACCACCACCGCACCGCCGTCGGCGGCGAACTGTTGCAACAGCCTATAAATCTCTGCCCGTGCGCCGATATCGACGCCCTGCGTCGGTTCGTCCAGCAGCAAAACCTTGATACCGAGCTCGGGCAGCAGCCACCGTCCCATAACCAGCTTTTGGGCATTACCACCGCTGAAACGGCCACCTTCGAGATCGGCACGGGCGGGATAAAGCCGCAATGCTTCAGCCATGCGATCGAACAGCTGCCGATGACTTGATCGTCGTCGCGCCAACCCCTGGAAATGGGGCATCAACAAATTATCAAGCGCCGGCAGGGTCCGAAACAGACTTTGCTCATTACGGTCGGAGGCCACGAGCGCGATACCATGCTCAAGTGCGGTACGGGCACTACGCAGGCTAACCGGTCGCCCCTCGAGCATAAGGGAACCACCGTAACACCGACGCGCGCCTGCCAGTGTCTCCACCAGATCCGTGCGGCCGGACCCGAGCAGACCATAGAGCCCGACGATCTCCCCCTTGTTGACGTCGATGTCGATCGGGCCGGTATGCTCGCACTGATAATTTTCGAGCCGCAGCTGTGAGACGCCGCTCCGAACGCGTGGTCCACGCTGTTGACCAAGTTTGGCAGATGGCGCGACCGCCTGTGCTATGATGGCGGATGTAACGTCCCTGACAGACCGGGTCCAAACGGTAGCGCCATCGCGCAGGACCGTCACCACATCAGCGATAGCGCTGATTTCGTCGAGCAGATGCGTAACATAAACGATAGCTATGTTTTCGTGATGGGCAAGGTGCCGCACGACCCTGTGCAAGGCCTCGATCTCGCGATCCGACAGCGCCGCGGTCGGTTCGTCCAGAATCAGCAAATCCGGCTTGATATGAAGAGCTCGAGCGATCTCAACCAACTGGCGTTCGCCGACGCTCAAACTCTCAAGCGGGCGGCGCGGGTCGATCTCAACACCCAATCGCTTCAGCAGCGCCTGCGATTTCTCTTCCTGCACGCGTCTGGAAACGATACCGAAGCGATGAATTTCGCTGCCGAGGAAAATGTTATCGGCAACCGTCAGCCCTTCCACCACTTGGAAATGCTGGTAGATGATGCCGATGCCTTTTTCGATGGCAAGGCGGGGCGTTAATGCCGCCAGCTGCTGACCATCAATCGTAATCGAGCCACCACTCGGCTGCACCGCACCCGACAGACAGCCGAGCAATGTCGATTTACCGGCCCCATTGGCCCCAATGAAGGCATGGATTTCACCGCGATGAAACTCAAGGTCGACATCCTTGAGAACGTCAATCAAGCCGTAGGACTTACGTAGCTTGCTAATTTTGACCAAAGCGTCTCTCATGGCCACACTCCGCGCTTTACGGAAAGCGGCGCTCGCGCAAGAACGCGAACGCCTGTCCCGTTACTGGTTGTAGTTGGAGATCAGCTTATCGAGCAACTTCTGATCGGCCTTGGACGCCAGAACCGTCGGCGTATAGGCAAAGGCCGGCCCGGTACCGGCAACGGCATTTACTGCCTCATCGACAACATTGGCGCCAAGGTCATTGATCAGGATCGCCGCACTTGCCTTATAGGCCTTACCCTCGTTGACGGCGAGCAGTCCCTCGTTCGATCCATCCTGGCCAGCGATGAAGATCTTTTCCGGATCGATACCGGCGATGGTAACCGCCCGATAGGCACCGACGGCGGCATCGTCGTTCAGTCCAATGATGACCGACAGATCCGGATGTTGTTTCAGCACGGTTTCGGCAACCGTCAATCCCGTGGTCTGATCCGCCGAATCCTGCTTCGCAACCACCTCAATGCCGTTTTCTTTGAAGATGCGCTCGACTTCGGTCCAGCGCGGGCTGAGAGACGGCAAACCGGTCAACGTGGTGATAAGCGCTTTGGGATGCTCGACCTTGTGCTCCTTGACCCAAGCGACAGCGGCATTTCCGACAATCTGGCCGGACTGGGCATGATCGAAGCCAACATAACCGTCGCTATCGGCCATAACGCCAAGATAGGTCAGCCATTTTATTCCGGCGGCCTGGGCCTGCTTCTGAAAGGGTTTGAGTGCCGCTTCATCGATTGGAGTGACAACGATTGCATCGACGCCGAGGGTGATCCACCCTTGAACGGCATTAATCTGCTGTTCGAGATTGTTGGCCTGTGTGTTGTCGTGAAGCACGGTCACACAGCCGAGTTCCTTGGCGCGCACATCGGCAAAATGACGCACCTGCTTCACAATCGCAGCCTCGGAAACCGAATGGCTGTAGGCGATCTTGAAGGTTGAGCCTGTCGCACAGGCCTTCAAGGCGCCGGCACGAACATCCTCCAGCTTGGCATCATGCGGATCGGGGCCAGCGGCATGGGCTGCTGGTGTAAACGCAAGAAAACTTCCGGTCACAAACAAATGCACGGCTGCCATAACGGTCTTGCTATTCATTTTGATCTCCACAGTTTTGTTCCCATTTGTTGGTCTCACCTTCAGTCGTCAGCGGGACTTTGTCCTAATCGTCAAACGACTGCATGTTCTTGGATGCGTTGCTATCTTCCCTTGATTGCCTCCAGTTTTGCAGTGATGGTATCGCGTGCCAGCTGCATGTCTTCCAGCGTTCCCGAGATGAACAGACGTCCAGTCGCGCCCATCATCTGAACGTCATTGATGACGGCGTTTGGCGCCACTTTTTCGGCCTCATTTGCAGCGACGCAGGCAAACAACGCAGGCGCCATCTCGTAGATCAACAGCGCCACCCCCGGCACCAAGATCGACGCGTCACGCGAGCGGTTGAGAATGACCGCATGCTGATCCGAGAGATCCTCAATGATATCGTGATAGAGGATCTGCGGCTTAAGCTGTTCCTCCGGCCTAGAACCGATGCCGGCGAGAATCGCACCGCCTGCCGCTTCCAACTCCTCGATGCTATCGGAATGCAACTCCAGCAGGCCGAACTGCCGTTCGGTGTAGAGAATGCCCGGCTCCATCGTAGGCGCAGATTTCAGCGCCAGGTCGGTGATGCGATGGATCGCCAACGCCGGCGCCACCTCGATGATAAGTGAGTTCTGTCCGGCAAATGGCGGATACCCCCTCGCCCGGGTGGGCGAGGACAGATATGCTGCGAACTGCGGCTGAAGATCCTCAATAGGAAGATAGACGCGAAGCTCTGTCATCCCTCACTCCTTCCATTAAATCGCCTTGCGCGGGGATACCAACCAACTCAAGCTTTCAGAGCGTCGAAGTGCCGACCGAGATCAGCGTGCGGACGCGGGATGACGTGAACCGCGGTGACTTCGCCGACCTGTGCTGCAGCTTCCGCGCCGGCTTCCGTCGCCGCCTTTACCGCGCCGACATCACCCCGGACGACGATGGATACCAGACCGCCACCGACTTCGTTGCGGGCGATGATTTCGACGTTGGCCGCCTTCACCATCGCGTCAGCAGCGGAAAGCGCTGGTACATAGCCCTTGGTTTCGATCATGCCGATTGCCAGATTTGCCATTTCAAAAACTCCTCACTTCTGTGTTTTAGGGTTGATCTGTATTGGATTGGGTTGTTCGTCGACCGAGCCGACGATCAATGCATCGATGGGCGCGGAGCGCTCCGCAAAGTAGGCGGCGGCCACAGACCCCTGGGTTACCAGAACCGCCTCGCCTTCGGCACAGCCGAGGGGATCGAAAGCGATGAACTTCGCCCCTGTATCCGTTTCCACTTCAAGCAGGGCGCCGGGCGGAAGCGTGCCGATATGCCGCGTCGACCAGAGCCTGCCGCTGACGCGGGCTTTAATCATGTCGCACTCCTTTCGATTCTTATGCCCCTGCGGCGAGCTTCGTCCGCGGCAAGAGGCGTGAGCTTGCTGTGCCGGCCAATGCGCAGCCGCGCCGTGTCCGATCCGAGAGCGGCGATATCCCGCTCGGTGATAAGGCTTTTTGCCACCTCCGGCGCGGCGACCGGTACGGTGGTAACCAGAACCGTCGCCGGTTGCGGCACCGGCTGCGCCACGGCCGGAGAAGCCGGTCCGGACGCGGACACCGGCGCATAAGCAGCCATTGGCGTCACTGGTCCGGCGGCGGCGAATGTGGGCGCACCCGCCGGCACAAAAGTCAGTCGCCCGTCTTGCAGAGCCGAAACAAAACCCGGATCTGAGGCCCGCCGCAGCACTGACAGGGCAAAATCCGTCAACGTTCGAGCGTCATCCACCCGCACCCGCTCCTCGCGGACGCCGGCAGCACCGAGAAGCTCATGCCTGATGGCGGCGATCTCCTCGGCCAGCACTTCACGGATGAGGGAACGAATGTCCGACATCAGCGCGCCCCCGCCTCGCGCAGTGCCCGCTCTGCGGCTTCACGCGCATTGCGAACATCCGCCTCGGTGCCCGCCAGATAAAGCCGCCCGTTCGCCCCGATCATCCGCATATCGATGACCTTGATATCGGCTTCTTTCTCCGCCTCGTTGCAGGCGAGAATGGCGTAAGCGGCCGGCTGGCATTCCAGCAAGTAGATGCTCTCGCCGCCGAGGACCATGGAGCCGGTCTTGTTACGGTTCATAAGAAAGGCGTGCTGGTCATCCACCCTTGTTACGATCTTCGACGCCATGATCTTCGGCGTCTCTGCCTCCTCGGGCTTCTTGCCCATGGCCTGTAGGGCAGCCGCAGCGCCAGCCTGCACTTCGGCTGTGGAATAGGCATGGAACTGCAGCGTGCCGAACTGCCGCTCGACGACAAGAAAGCCCGCGCGCACCTCCGCACTTTTCAGAACCGTGTCGGTGAGCGCCTCGATATCGAGACCAGGGGCGATCTCGATGATCTGAGCCGCCATCCGGGCGCGCGGCAGGGTGCCGCGCATCCATGTTGCAGTATAGGCCAGCGTCTGTGGCTGAAGCTGATCGATAAAAATGAAAGCGCGAAGATCGGTCATTGCTGGCCTCTGGTCAGTTGGCTAAGTTCCTGAAGGATCAGTTGCCGCAAGAGATCGCGATTAACACCGCCCTCGATGCCCTGCGATGGTGCTGGCGGCGGCGGTGCTGCGGGACGACTGGACCCGCCCGGCCCCTCGAACGGCGCCTGGACCTTCGAGAAATCTCCAAAGGGCACGGCGGCGTCCTTGTTCCACGCAAGTCTCGTCCAGTGAACAAGGTGCTGCGGCCCAATATTTTCGCCAACCGACGAGCGCCCGCAATAACCCGTGCCGATCATAAAGGACGGCGCCAAATGCGTTGCAAAACCGGCCGCCCCCTGCGAGCAAGGCGCATTTACCACCACCCGGTAGACGGAAAGCGCTGCGGCGTAATCCAGCGCCTGCTGCGCATCCTCGCCATGATAGGCGGCCGAGTGCCCGGCGCCCGACATGCGTAAAATCCTCTGCGCTACGCCTGCCGCCCGCTCGAAGCTGCTGACGGAAAGCAGAGCCAGAACCGGGCACAGTTTTTCCTTGGTCAGCGGCTCTTCAATGCCGGCGTGGCTGATCGGCGCGACGAGCACCTTTGTTCCTTGAACAGCGCGGATACCGATCTGCTGCGCAACCCAGATGGCACTCTTGCCAACGGCCGCCGTGTTAAGATGCCCCTCCGGGAACAGAAACTCGCGCAGCCGCTCCACTTCAGCCTCGTTGCAGAGATAAGCACCCGCCGCGCGCAACGCCCGTTCAAAACGTTGGCGGTTGCTGTGCAGCGTCAGAAGCACGCTTTCGTTGGTGCAGAGCACGGAATTGTCGAAACTCTTGCTCTCGACGATGCGATTGGCGGCGGCCTGCTGGTCGGCAGACGTATCGATGTAGACCGGGGCATTTCCCGGCCCGACGCCGATCGCCGGATTGCCCGACGAATAGGCGGCGCGCACCATCGGTCCACCACCCGTTGCCAGAATGACCGCCACCTTTGCCGAGCCCATCAGCGCTTGCACCAGCGGCACGGAAGGGTCTTCGATGCACTGGATCAGACCGGCGGGCGCTCCGGCCGCAACCGCAGCCGCCTCAAGACGCTCTGCCGCGTCACGGCAGCATTTCTTCGCCAGCGGATGCGGGCTGAATATGATGGCGTTACGGCTGAGCAATGCCAGGATTGTCTTGTAATATAGTGTCGAAACCGGATTGGTGGCCGGTGTCAGCGCCAGGATCACACCCGCCGGTTTCGGCAACTCGACCATCTTGCGGGCCGGATCGACGCGCGGATTGACGAGGTCTGTCTCGGCATAGAAATCCACCAGCGGATGCGCCGATAGCTCGTTCTTCAGGCGCTTGTGCTCGACCACGCCCATGCCGGTTTCGCGCACCGCCCATTCGGCATAGTGCTGTGCCGCTCCATGCGCTGTTTCAGCCACAGCCCGCGCAATCCGGATCACGGCGGCACGATCGTATTTCGCATAGGCACTGACCGCCCATGCCGCACGGTCGATTTTCATCGTCGCTGTGGCCTGGGCCGGATCCGGCACCGCAAGGCGGGGTTTTTCATCGTCTGGCAGCATTCCGCTTTCTCCCGTCTTTTTCATCGCTGTCAGGCTGCCCGGCGCGGGCTGCGCAGCAGTTCCCGTGCGCGCGGCATTGCCGTTTCAAACCGATCGATGATTTCCTGGCAAAGCGTGACATCCAGAACCACGCCCGGCTTGAATTGCAGCACTCGCTTGTCCAGCGAGGAGAAGATTGCCCAAACGCCATTCTCGTAGAGGGCGCGCGAGACCGCGATCGCCCCTTCCGGATGATCGAATTCCAGACCGAGGATCAGTCCGCGCTGGCGAATACCAACGAAGATGTCGCTGTTTGCCGCCATCACCGCGGTCAGTTCCTTTCGGAAGAAATCCGCGACGAACTGAACGTTGGAGACCAATTCCGGCCGCTGCAACATCGAGAGCACCTGATGGGCAACAACGCAGCCAAGTTCCGAGCCGCCCGCCGTCGAAATGTGCGCGGCGCCGTCTTCATGAAGCCACCCGCCGCACTCTTCCGTCACCACGCAGGCGCTGATCGGGTAAATGCCGCCACCCAGCCCCTTGCCGGTCACGAACATATCCGGTTGCAGGCCGTAAGACTGCCAGCCCCACATGACGCCGGTGCGCATCAGACCGGTCTGCACCTCATCGGCGATATAAAGCGTGCCATAGCGACGGCACAAATCCTGGCAGGCCTTCAGATAACCTTCATCCGGCAGCGGAAATCCGTATGTTGCGGGGATCGTCTCGATGATAAACGCGGCGACATCCCTGCCTCGCAGCGCCCGATCCAGCGCATCGACATCATTGAACGGCACCTGAACGAATTCATCCGGCCGGTCAGCGAGAAAGATTTTCGAAAAGCGCTCATCGCCGGTGGCAACGGAAAGGCCGGAATGACCGTGATACCCTTTGATGATCGAAACCGTTTTGCGTCTTTTTGTGGCGTATCGGGCAGTTTTTAGCGCAAGCTCCACAGCTTCCGCCCCACCCGCGCCGAGCAGGGCGTACCTCATGCCGGGTGCCGTAGCGACTAGCTTTTCGGAGAAGGCGGCACGTGCCACCGACGGGAACCAGTGGTTCCCCATATCGAAATAATCGAGCGCCGACTTCAGCGTTGCGACGAGCTCCGGGTGCCTGTGGCCGAAGTTATAAGTCCCGCCATTCAAATGCAGGTCTATAAGGCGTCGACCGGACATATCGTAGAGGAAATAACCCTCGCGGCGATCGATGACGAGATCGATGCCGGCATCCAGCCAAAACTTCGTTTTTCCTGGATTCCAGAACTCAATCGACTTGGCGAAGAGCTCGTCTTTCGAGTCGAAGTTGAAGAAACCGTAGTTAAACACCGCACACCTCCGTTTGATCGACATTTCGCACACAAATTTCTGACTTGCAACTATATTTGTTGGATATCGGTCATTTTTCGTATGTGCATCGCAACACGCTGTTTGGTGCCTCAAGCGCAGATGGGAGATCGGAAAATGGCCTACGGGAAGCGGCGGCCGAGGAGATTTTCTGCGGTGATTGAATTGCCGCCATTCCCAACGCAACCTCCATCAGGCTGCGACCATCCGTCACCGACCAGCGCGTCCTTGCTGCTCCTTCCACCACGCAAGAAGAGCCTCGATGAACCTGGGTGTGTTCGGCGTGGAATATTGCCCCCTCTGGCGGGGTACGGGCGTCCAATTTTGGCGCTGACGCATATTTGCTGACGTGTAGGACCTAAGATGCCGCGATCAACCGAGCCTGCAGCAGGTCGAGTTTCGCGCGCCATACATCTGGCGTTTGGTGACCTTCCGTCAGTCCATTTGACCACGGTGAGATGATTGTGTTTTTCACAGCATCGAGGTCTTTTTGAACGCCACCGGCAAACGATCCGGCCAGACTGATTTTCGCAGCTTCAAGCCATTCATCGAGCCGTCGTGCCGTCTTTGAGCGGATCATAGATTGGAAGTCGCCAATGGCCGTACGGGCCATGACGAGCCAGCACGCCGTTATCGAACTGTTCGCAGAAGATGCGCCGGCCGCAGTTTGGGCAAGTTGCTGTAGGGTAGCGTGATCGCAGCCGAACTTGAACGCTATCCGCGACAACCTTCACTTCATCGACTGCAAAGCCAGGTGGCGCGAGGCTCGCGCGCTGAAATCGATGTTGCATTGATGATCCTCCGGTGGACCAGCAGAACGTCTCACTCAACATCAGCAAATGTGAGTCCAGAATTGACCCGCCTGTTAGGTATGTTTCGGGTCTGCGGTCGTGGTCAGTTCTCGTTTTCTCCTTTCGTTTTGGTGTCGTGCGCGGAGCTGTTCTTGGAGCGGGAGCTGTCGTTTCCGGTTTCAAGGATGTGGCAATGATGGGTAAACTGGTCCAGCAACGCTGTGGTCATTTTGGCATCGCCGAAAACGCTGGCCCATTCGCTGACGCTCAGGTTCGTGGTTGTGATAACGCCGGTGCGCCTGTAGAGCCTGCTCAGCAGGTGGAAGGGCAGTGCTCCGACTTGCCTTGAGCCTTCTCCTGTTCTAGCGCGTTGACCAACGACGGGCATGAGCCAAGCTGCCTGCAGCAATCCGGGCTCGGCGAACACGGGTGCACAAACATACAAACGTGTGCACAGACACATGTTGACCAACACAACGCCGGCGATCCGGGACGAGGTCATCAACCGGCGGCAAACCGGATGCTCCGGTGCTAGACAAACGTACACATGCACAAACTTACAAACGTACGCACAGACATATGCCGACCAACGCCATACCGGCTATTCGGGACGAGGTCATCAACCGGCGGAAAACCGGACGCTCGGGTGCTTGACAAACATACACATGCACAAACTTACACATGCACAAACATACGCTCGCTACATCTACATATATCCTGCCCTCCTCGGGTCATGTGACGTCACCTGATTTCGGACACAAGACGGATTTGGAAAACCCTCCAACTGCGCACGTGACACGTCCCCCGTTTGAAGGTCACATGATCACGGGAGGAAATTCTCCGGGAACGCAATTGGCAATGTGATGATTGATTACGCTGTCTGCCTTGCGCCCACTCTGTGCTTGGAACGCTTGGCCAAAAGAGGTTTCCCTGCCCGCAAGTCCTGAACCAGCCGGGCAATCGATGTTGCCTTCTCATCCTCTGCCCACACGCCGATCAGGCGCGACGGATGTTTTCCACGGCCGATGATCACGATTGTCCTGTCCGCGATGTCGGCGATTTCCCCCTTCCCCCACGCCTTTGCAATCGCCGGCCAGTCTATCCAAACCCGCATGTGACACACACCGTCACCGCCACTTTCTTCGACGTGGAACTTGTCGTCCTCCCTCAAGATGCCCGCGATCGCGCTGCGCGCCTCGCGGATCATGTCGCTTCCCTGCTGGGCGCCGCCCCAAGTGGGAACCCTCAAGGTACAGCTGTTCAACGTGCGCTCGCAGGTGAGGCCCAATGGCGAGTGCTCGTCGCTGAACGCTTCGATCTTGCCGGCGACGATGTCGAGGCCGGTCGGCGTTGTGCAGATCGCGTCGAACACGTGGCGCACCGCTGCAATGGGTTTTCTCTCGGCTGTCGGAAGATGGAGGACAACAGCATGACCCTTCTTGCGCAATTCGCGAATGGTCGAACGCAACCGCTTGTCGATGACACGCTTGCCTCTGACGACATCGTTGAGGCCGGCGAAAAAGTAGACGCGCTACAAATGGTTATTCACGTTCAATCGGTTGGCACGGAATGACTTACCTTGCGCGCCACATAACCCGTCGAACGCGCGGAAGTGGCCATGGTGGACGATGGATGCAGAGAATTGGGAGAAACAAGATGGGAGCGCAGATGACGGGCCGGCAGCGTGGTTAAATATGCCAGGTGCGGGGCTGTGCATGGCCTGTGGGGCAAAGCGCACAGTGCCAAGCACCGACCCGCTCCACCGGCGGCTGACACTTCACGAATATGACACGGGCGGAAATTGGGCTTCGACAAATGGCCATATGTATTGCTATCCGTGACCCGGTAATGACTGACTGATCAAATTCCTTCGCAAGATTGAAACGAGAGGCTGCACAGATGCCGCCCCGGCCTATTTTGCCTCATCTGTCTGTTCACCGACCAAGGCGCGAATGTGAAGGTATACCACCCACTCTCCCAACGAGATCACATCCTTCTCACCCTTAAAGTCCCCGGTTTTGCCATCCTTGATGAACACGAAGTCGTCGTGCTTGACGTCATTGCGCTTGGCCGGGCCAGCGCCGATGGCAACAACGAATGTCGGCTTAGGCTTATCGGGGTTCAGAACAAAGACATCCTCCTCCTCATCATCCTTGGCGTTACCGATGTGCTCCTTCAACATGGGCAACAGCTCCTTCAACTTCCCGTTGGAGATCTCGGTCGTGTAGGAGATGCGCAGCCACTGCATGCTGTTCTTGATGAATGTGTCGAGGCGGCGCATGTTCTCGTCGTTGGTGCACAGCTTGTCGATGCCCATCAGGAAAAGGCCAATCTGGACAGCGTCAGCGGATGCATCAGCGAAGGTGGGGGGACGGACTTACCGGGGCTGTAGTAACGCCGCGCTCGATGTCGGCCCGAACAACGGGGGGCAGCTTCTCCATGGCGCAGCGTTCCTCCAAGGCCTGTTTCTCGGCTGTTTTTCTCGCGGCAAGAAGCCTGTCAAGCTCGGCCTGCGCCGCCCTCAGGCTTGCGCCGAACTCCGCATCCGACTTAGCCTTCGCGACTTCAAAGGGCTTTACGGCCGCCGCCACCGTCTCCCTCTCCAATTTAGCCCAGTCGATGTCGCCGCCTTCGGTTTTGTCGGACATCGTGTTGGGTGAAAGCCTGAGGCTGGACAGAGGCAAGCTTATAGTGTCGCACGGGTACGGTGATTGACGCGAAATGATGGATGAAAAATTTACAAATTGTCGCCCATGTCCAGATGGAAGGAGCAGGCTATATATTCGTCATCATGGGAAGCATGCCGGGGTCTGACAATCCTTGGATGCTGCCATTTCCGGCCGAGAGGACGAAGGACGTTCAGCTGAGCAGGCTTCTGCAAAGGTGGCCTGATGAAATGACACTATTGGCTTGGCAAGCCCTGCTGCCCCCTCACCGGCTCGCAACACCTTCCCGTTTCGCAACCGAGGTCGCCGCCCTCGTATATGCACGTCCACACCGGCGCATTGCCGGAACGGTCGGAGATTGACGCGCCGCAGGAACTTTCCCCCGCATCCAATGATAAAATTAGCGGCAATTTCATTTGCCAGCACATCGTATCATGCACCGACAGCTTATTTTGCATCCCGGTCACCTGAAACAGCAACGATGCGTCGCTGCCAATGGGGAAGGAATGGATACGCGCTTCCGGTACTTCGGCAAGCCGAGGGAGACGAAAATCGCGTGTCCGGAGAAGCTTTGTGAATTGCACGGCATTGTCACTACGGAAGCGAGAAAGGGCAAAAAATGCCAGGAGAATTGTTTAGGAATTTCTATCTGGAACCATTGCCCCTAAAACCCTCGCGCAACAAAGGAAAATCCATCCATCCGCGATTTGCCGGTGCTGCCTACTCCGCCGCCTCAAGGTCACCTTGTCCGAAAGTGTCGTCCTCAGGCTGCGTCGTGACAATCTCTCCGACGGTGAAAAGGAGTTTGGCGCTGGCGAAAAAGAAGAAGCAGGCAAAGGCGAGATACAGGTAGTGCTTCTCCGTCTCGTCAGACCAGGCCAACATCGGATCGGCGTAGTGATGATGTGCGTAGTGAGCGACGAAGTAGGGCAGCATCTTCCTCAGCCAGACATTGCGATCGGCCAATCCCTTGATCCCCTTGATGGCGCCTCTTTTGGCGACAGTGCTCCAGGCGCTGCGTGAAGCCGAACCACCCACCAACATCTCCTTGCCGAAGAAGACGTTGAGCCCGTCCATGCCATTCTGCGCGAAGAAGAAGGAGACCGGCCAAGCCACAAACAGCCATTTCTTGGCATTGACCGGGTCGTGCTCGACAGTGCCAACCGCGACAGCGACTGTCGCGGCTCCCCAAAAGGAGCCGATGATGCCCTTGAATGTCTCCCTGAGGTATCCGATGTCGCGCTCAAAACGAGGCAGGCATTCGAGATTGCCAAGAAGCTCGTCGAACATCGTCTCCAGAATTGGAACGACGGTGGCAAGGCCGGCCGAGGCAGAAAGTTCGCGAACCTCCCGCTGGAATGCCGGGATGTCCTCCCCGGAGCCCCGACCGATGTTCCAGGCGGCGAGGATGAGGGTGTAGCAGGCAGACACCTTGAGACCGCTTGCGATGAGGCGTGGAGCGTATTTCGTGAACACGCGGGCGAATTCGGTTCCGAAAGCCAAGGCCTGCTCCATCTCGGAATGGTCCAGAGGTACGGCGACCTCGTCGGGCACCGAGCCTAGCTCCAGGTCGGCTGGCTGCTCCATTGACACGGCGCCATCACCGGCAATGAACTCGCTAGCCGTTGGGAGAACATCGCTGTTGAAGTCGTCACGGAAAGGAACAAGTTTCTTGAACTGATCGTCGTAGAAGACATCGAGGATGCCTCGTCGCTCCCGAACCAGGCGTTCCATGATCTCGTGTTCGGCAAAACTCATTGTCGCGGTGGTCGCAAAAAAATAGCGCAAGACGTGATTTGAGGGATGATGCAGCGAGGGATTGCAAACGATGCAGGATGGTGTGCGATGGTTTGAACTCCTCGGTGGGAGAAGCGGGCGCGAGCCCTTCTTATCTTCGTGCGCTCCGCGGAAATAGCGGCGCAGCATTCCAGCTGAAAAGCCCTCAGGGGCTATTCGGCTGATCTGGAACGGCGCTATTGGCTTGGCGCATCGCATAAACTTGCTCATTGCAGCCACGTCATTTTAATGCCGCACGTTACCCCGCAGCATGAGAAAATTTTCATGCGGCATCAGCCGACGCAACGCCAGCCTTCGACGGCCAAACGTGACGTCATGGGCACCAGCACGCTCGACAGCATGTTTATCGCGGCAGATAGGATGCACGAGGGAAATTTTTTATCACTTGCAACGAACGGGACCAGAATTGTGCAATGCGCAACCCTCGGCATTCGCCGATTGATTTTCTGATTTGAGCTATCACCAAATGACTGACTGACTAACTAGCTAACAAAGGAGTGCCAATCGACCTGCAGGAGGCTGGTGCGATTGTCGTGGGAAGAAAGGAAGGGGGGCGAGCATCCATGCGAACACGGGTCGCCGCGCATCACACCGTTCAAGCGCGCAAGTCCGGCGCCATGGTCGCTGCGGGGCAGATCAAATTGTCATTCCTGCCCCGACCTGCAATGCGACCTACTCCCAACGCTCGTAGGCGGCCATCTGCTGCAGCAGGGCGACAACGGCCTTCGGGTTCTCGACGACCTCATCGGCATACTCGGGGACCTCGTTGACATCGTCGCCGGGGCGGGCGACCTTGACGACGTAACCGACCCTCTCTCCGTTGTCGAGCGTCAGGTCCTTGACCCACCGCATGCACTCGGCGACGGCCTCGTGGGGGCTGTCCTCGAAGTACATCACGGCGCCGATGAAGTCGGGGAACAGCGAGGAGAAGTCGTCGCTGTCGTTCGAGCAATACTTGATGTTCTGCAGGCGCAGGTACTCCTTGAGGCCCTGAAGCTTGCGGGTGCGCTTGACGGCGGCGATCTGGACGCCGTTGCCATAGTCGATGCGCTCGAACTGCTCGTCGCCAAGACCGTTCAGATAGGCGATCTCGGCGTCGAAGGCGGCCTGGACGGTGGAGTAGTACGCGTTGTCGGGCTTGATGAAGCAGAAGTAGGCGGCGCCCTCATCGCTGAGTTCGTCGCCCTCCGGGAGACCGGGGAGAGCCACGGCAAGGCGGGCGGCCGTCTCGGTCCAGTCGGGCATGGTGCCGATCACGACCTCGCGCAAGTTGTAAGCAACGTTCACGTCGGTCTGGGTGACGAGCTTTCCCTCGTCGGAGATATAGGCCATGCCAATGACCGGGAAGCCCTCCCTGAGCGCATGGAACGGGCGGGCGGAGAGCATGACAGGCTCGTCCCTCTTGCGCTGCAGGTCCTCCATGGCGCGGACGGCCCCCTCCTCAGGCTGGACCTTGCTGGCGGGAAGGTGCTTCACCTCGGCGCAGAGAGTGCCATCGTAGTCGAAGAGGAACAGGACACGTTGGCCCTGGTTCTTCTTGTGCCTGTAAAATGCGAAAGCCGTCATTTTGGAGGATGGCGGCGAAAGTTGGTGGGGGTACAAAGAAGCTTGAAAGTTGCTGGGAGGCAGAAAGGGCTGTTGTTGGAGAGATGTGTTTGCGGATGCGAGTGGTGAAGAAGTTCCATTTTCCTGCGCTGTCGCACGGATATTTATCGTCCAATCCCGATTGCCGACCCGGCATTCGGAGAACTCCAATGTCCGCGCCGCGGAGATGGCCGGACACGGCGGGGCCTGATCTCGAGGACACGTTGCAATGCCAAGCCAATAGTGCGGTTACGAGCTGACGACGGGCGGCGCTCGCGCGATAGCCTATTGGGCAAATGCTGCGCAAAGCGGGCAGACCGGAAACCATCGGGACGGATGGTCGGCCATCCGGTTTAGCCGAAATCACGCGACGCGGAACCGTTGGTCAGATGTGGCCTGATCTTGGAGACACGTTGCAATGCCACGCCAATAGTGCGGCCGGAGCTGACGACGGGCTGCGCTCGCGCGATAGCCTATTGGTCAAATGCTGCGCAAAGCGAGCAGACCTGAAACCATCGGGACGGATGGTCGGCCATCCGGCTTAACCGAGATGATGTGGCGCGGAACCATTGGTCAATCGTGGCCAAGGGCGCGGCCTGGCGCGGCACAGAGAGAATTTGCGCAAATTACCCCGCTCGTATCCGCAAATGGTCCCGCATTTCCCCGAAGTCACGACGACAGGTCAACTCCGGCATCGCCGACCGCCTGGCGAGGTGCAGCACATATAGACCACCGTTCCCGCCAGCACTTGCACAGGTCAACGCCACACAACTCTCAACGCAACATCTTCCATTCAGACTTCAGTTTCCAGCTTTCAGCACCAAGCACATCGTCCTTCCCCCCGCCAACACGCCACCATGAGCAACAACTCCGTCACCCACCTCATCATCGGCGGCGACGGCAAGGCCACCAGCGCTGCCCGCCATTATGCGGACCTTCTGAAGGCCTTCTACGAGATCACCTTCATTGAATTCGAGGGTGATGGCGACTACCCCGCCTACGTCGCCGAGCGTGTTGCCCTCGCCACGCTTGCAAACCCCGGTTCGCGTGGCATCATCTTCTGCGTGACCGGCCTCGGCACCTCGGACGCCGCCAGCAAGGTTCCCGGCATCACCTGCGTTGGCCCGCTCCTGCATAAAGATCACGCCCGTCGCGCCGCCACCTCCAAAAACGCCAACGTCATCACCATGGCCATTGAAGGCGACGGACAGGAAATCCCCATCCAAGACAACCTGGAGCGCATCAGGATCTTCCTTGACAACGTCCCCAACTGGGACCCCGAGAGCCACTCCGCCAAGAACATGGCCGCCAACCTTGCGCTCGACAAGAAGTACCGCCGTATCTAATGACGGAACTCGACACTGTTTGGAGTGACGGGTGGGGAGACCATGGCATGACGGGGGACAGGGTGACGGACGGAGATAGGGAAGCGCTACTCGCTTGTCGAGTACCACATTCGTTTGCTGCACGTTGACACCGAAAATCGCGGCTCCCAGTGAACTGCGCAGAAAATTCATTTCTTGGACAGAACCAATTGAACATCCTCTTTACCCAAATCGCTGATGCTGTTTTCGTGCACCGACGACCTGGCAACTGTCCTGAATGGAAATCGCAACCTGCTGCCGCCGTCAATTGACGGCGCCACCACCCCTGCGGCCCCCACTGTCAGCAGAACTCTGCCGCGTTTTCACGCTGCACCAATGCAAGCCACGCGGGACGGGCCGCCCCTCCCGCCCCCCCTGCAACGCCACAAAGGTGGCGCTGCGCCAAGACACGCTAATGTGTGCCAAGGCGCGCTAATGCAAGCCACGCGGGACGGGCCGCCCCCCCAGGATATATTTAGATGTAGTCGCGGAACCCCAGTCGGCGTAGTGCCCCAAAGCGAAGCGTGGGCCGCTATACGGAGCCGACTGGGGTGGAGCGACTACATCTAAATATATCCTGCCAAGCCAAGCCAAGCCAAGAAACCCAACCAAGCAGTCGATGGCTGCCTGAACGAGATCCGGTTCTCGTCGGCCGCTCAAGCCCGCGCCGCCGTTACCGCATGGAAGGAGGATTACAACAAAAACAGACCTACTTATCGCTTGGCAACATCACCCAGCGAATTCGCAATGAAAATGGCTACGGAAAAACAGGCCGCGTGAGGCCAGATGGAAAACCCAAGGCTCTCCCGAAAACTGGAGGGAAACTGGGTCTCAGATCAAGAGGAGCATACTTCAACCACAACTGGCTCCCCCAATCCGATCTCCAATCCGCAACTTTAAGTGCCGTGTCGCAAGCTGTCTTTTCCGCCAGCCCTCAGAGACGCTGCTCGAGTTGCCCATCACTAAGCTGTTTGAGCTGGGAGTAAACGATCGGGTTGCCGGCCCAAATCGAACCAGGCTCTCGAAGATTTCCTGAAAATTCTGCGACGCCCCCTGCCTCGCGGATAATGACAATTCCTGCCATACAATCCCAGCAGAAGAGCGAGGGATCGTAGTAACCCGCCAACCTATTGGCGGCGACATACGCGAGCATAAGCGCTCCTGACGCGACCCTAAACATCACGCCGCCTTCTTGATAAAGGCGTGTCACGAACAACCCGGCCTCCACCGGATCGGCCCGAGTTGAAGCACCATAGCCAATGGTCGTTGAACGGATCGTCCATTCCTGATTGATCGCGATTGGGATGGTGTTGAAGCTGGCACCTCTACCGGTTTGACCGACGAAAAATTCTCCGAGCATCGGCGCGAATACTGCACCGATTACGGGCTGGCCATCGAATAGAACGGCAACGGACACAGTCCAGTTCGGTTGCCCTACCAAAAAAGCCATCGTGCCATCAATCGGGTCGATAACCCAATTGAAGCCAGTCGTTCCATCCGTTGCACCTGCTTCTTCCCCTAAAATCCCGTCATCAGGAAAAGATCTGCTGATTGCTTGGCGTAAGTATATCTCAGTTGCCATGTCGGCAGCACTGACGAGGTCCTGTGACGATGCTTTCCGCGAGGTATGGAGTTTTTCAGGGTGAGCCAAAAAAGCCTTCGCTTTTTCACCCGCTATTTTAGCCACTCGCTCGGCAACTTCGCGTCTCCTGTCTACATCTTCGATCTTCATATCTGATGGGCTCACAGTTGGCTTTGCAGAGGGCACGTGACAAGCATACCTTGCGCAAAATAACTATTGCAAACAAAAAAAGACATATGTATCGGTCGAATGACCAACTCCCGACCACAGCGCATATTGAAACGCACCCATCGAGAGCCGTGCACCCATACTGGTGGGTGTGCATGGCGCTGCCCCGCTGGAGAGGGTAGCTACAATGGCTCGCTCACGAGCGCCCTATGATCGGCGGGTATGGTCACACATGATCGACGATGGCATGGCAACCCTTACAGGACACGAAATCCCACGATGTTCACCCATCGCATTCAGTTGTTGTAATATCGAGAACAAAGTGAACGTATAGTCGACAACGTTGCGCTTATACCCAAGAGGAGTGCGGGGTGGGCGATCCAAAATATTTCATAGGCATTGATGTTGGAACAGCGAGCGCACGAGCCGGAGTATTTGATAGCCTCGGGACTTGCTTGGGAACGGGAAAGCAAGAGATTCAGGTATTCCGTGATGCCGCAACAATTGTCGAGCAATCGAGCTCTGATATCTGGCGAGCGGTATCAATTGCAGTGCGTGCGTCCATAGCGAGTGCCGGCATTCTGTCAAAACAAGTAGCGGGCATAGGGTTCGATGCCACATGCTCACTCGTCGTGCTTGGGAAAGATGGGGTGCCGCTACCCGTGGGCCCATCTGAGAAGAATGAGCGCAATATCATACTTTGGATGGATCACCGGGCGGTTGACCAAGCAGAACGGATAAACGCTCAAGGTCACCGCATGTTGCGCTACCTGGGCGGCCGGATTTCTCCTGAAATGGAGACCCCAAAGCTTCTATGGTTGAAGGAGAATAGGCCAGAAATTTTCGCAGCGACGTGGCAATTTTTCGACTTGGCGGATTTCCTGACATGGAAGGCCACTGGCAGCCTGGCGCGTTCGACTTGCACAGTTACATGCAAATGGACCTATCTTGCCCACGAGCAGCGATGGGATCCAAGCTATTT
>JAVBSF010000496.1:0-4808 GCA_031556925.1 Pararhizobium sp. | reverse complement strand
GCAGCAGCGCGATCGTCACGATGAAGGCGAGGTAGAACCAGTTGGCGACGTAGATGTGCGGCTCTTTGCGCTTGGCCAGCGTGCCGAGGAAGCTGGTGGTGAGGAAGAAGCCGACGGCGTTATGGCCGTACCACCACTGGGTCAGCGCATCCTGCACGCCCGAGAAGGCCGAATAGCTCTTCACGCCGAGGAACGAGACCGGCACCGCCAGATTGTTGACCACATGCAGCATGGCGATGGTGATGATGAAGGCGAGGTAGAACCAGTTGGCCACATAGATATGCGGCTCCTTGCGCTTCAGGATCGTGCCCAGGAAGACGACGAGGTAGCAGACCCAGACGACCGTCAGGAACAGGTCGACATACCACTCCGGCTCGGCATATTCGCGGCTCTGGGTGATGCCGAGCAGATAGCCGGTGGCAGCCATGATGATGAAGAGGTTGTAGCCCCAGAACACGAACCATGCGAGGTCGCCACCGAACAGGCGTGCGCGACAGGTGCGCTGGACGATATAGAAGGAGGTGGCGATCAGGGCGTTGCCGCAAAAGGCGAAGATCACCGCCGAGGTGTGCAGCGGGCGCGTGCGGCCGAAGTTGAACCAGGGTTCGATATTGAGATCGGGATAGGCGAGCTGCAGCGCCACGACGACGCCGACCAGAAAGCCGACCACGCCCCAGAACATGGTGGCGATCACGCCGTAGCGGATCGGGCCATCCATATAGGAATCCGGGTCCACTTTCGGCGCCGGGCCGAAGGAGGAGACCCGCATCAGCGTGATCGTGGCGCAAACGAGTACGAAGAAGAGTATCCACATATGGCTTGCGAACTGATGGTCTGCCGCAAAGCCTGCCCCCAGCAGGGCCAGAAAGGCTGAGAGGCCAGTGCCGATTATGGCGCGTCCGTGTGTCATGGAAGAGGTCCCCACCTCAATGCACCGACGACGAAACCGGCCGTCGGCACGAATGATGAATCCATGCGCGCCCGCCCCAACGGCAGGCGCGATGGTGGTCCGACCCTGAACGGTTTCCGAGTCTTCGGAACTATTTATGGTGGTGACGGGGCATCTTCGCCTTGATCCAGATCAAGCGGCGATACGCCGAAATGGCTCAGCCGAGATTGCGAAGATAGAGCGACAGAAGCTGGGTCTGGGAGGAGATGCCGAGCTTACGGTAGACGTTGCGGCGATGGACCTTCACCGTGCCCGTGGAGATGTTGAGCTTGAGGCCGATCGATTCCGACGAATGGCCCTGAAGCACGAGATCGACGATGGCCGTTTCGCGGCTCGTAAGGTTGAGATCGCGCCAGACGGCATCCGCGGGCTGCAACGCCTTCTTCGACCCGCCCCGCTTCCCACTCCGCGATCCCGATTTGCGTTGCGCATCGAAGCGGCTGCCAAGACCCGACCAGTAGTGGCGGACCATGGCGGATACCAATGGTTCGGCGTGTTTCAGCAAGGCGAAATCCGCGGCGGCGAAAGCGCCGCTCTCCTCGCGCCGCATCAGCGAGAGCGCGATGGTGATGTCATCATCGGCGGAAACGAAGAAGCCGATTTCTTCGGCAAGGCCGGTTTGCACATAATAGGTGCGGTAATATTCGCTGGAGAAGAATCGGTCCGGGGCGAGTTCACGCATGCGAAAAACGCCGGAACGGCGGGCCTGCGCCGTGTGATAGAAGGGGTCGAGCAGGTATGGCCCGGCCTGATAGAGCGTCACGAAGATGATGTGCTCCTTCGCATTGAAGGTGCTGTAGAGATCGATCGGCCGCTCCTGACCGCGATAGGCGAAGACGACGATGTAATCGAAACGCACCAGCGCCGACATCATCTGACGAAAGGTTTCGCCAAATGTCGCATCGTCCATGGCGGGTTTGCCGATGGTGGCGCCGAAAGCCTGGAAGAGTGCCTCAAGATTTATGCTCATCGATCAGCCTCCCCTCTGGCGATTGCTAGGCACCCGAAGGCGCGGCATATCCCTTCTCCTCGCCAGCGGGGAGAAGGTGGCCGACAGGTCGGATGAGGGGCAGGAGCATCGACGTTCTCAAGGATGAAAGTTTGCCCCTCACCCTAGCCCTCTTCCCGCAGGCGGGGAGAGGGAACAACAGAGCGCTCCGAGACCTCCGCCTCCCAAATCTATCCCGTCGATATATACCTTCCATGAAGCTTTTCGAACCGAAATACCTCTTTCGGGGTATATACCGCCCAAGACCGACGGGCTTACTCTTTTTCCTAACGACGGTGGCACAAGGCAGCGACAGACTGCCCCTTCCAAACCAGCCGCGGGGAACAGATTTGACATCCGCTTCGAAGAACGACATCGAGTTCCGTTCGGTCACGAAAAACTATGGCGCCGTGACCGCTGTAACGGACATCAACCTCACTGTGCCGAAGGGCGCCTTCCTGGCCCTGCTCGGCCCGTCCGGCTGTGGCAAGACCACATGCCTGCGCATGATCGGCGGCTTCGAGCAGCCGAGCCAAGGCACCGTCCTGATCGACGGGCGCGAGATGAACGGCATTCCCGCCTATCGCCGCCCGGTCAACATGGTGTTCCAGCACTATGCGCTGTTTCCCCATTTCGATGTCGAGCAGAATGTCGCCTATGGCTTGAAGCAGATGCGGCCAAAACTGTCCTCCACCGAGATCAGCCGCCGCGTGGCGGAAGCGCTGGAAATGGTCCGGCTCGGCGGCTTTGCCAAGCGCCGCATCCACGAAATGTCCGGCGGCCAGCAGCAGCGCGTGGCGCTGGCCCGCGCCATCGTCAATCGACCCTCCGTTCTGCTTCTCGACGAACCGCTCGCCGCCCTCGACAAGAAGCTGCGCTCGGCCATGCAGATCGAATTGCAGACGCTGCAGCGTGAACTCGGCATTACCTTCGTGCTCGTCACCCACGATCAGGAAGAGGCGCTGTCCATGGCCGATGTCGTCTGCGTGATGAGCGCCGGGCGCATCCGCCAGCTCGGCTCGCCGCAGGAGGTCTATGACCGCCCGGCCGATCTCTTCGTCGCCGATTTCGTCGGCAAGACCAATCGCATCACCGCGACGCTGGAAAGCGACCGCAGCACCCTTCGGCTCGCAAACGGCACCGCTCTTTCAGCCGGTGCTCGCTCGGTGACGGCAGGCGATGCGATCGTCGCCATTCGCCCGGAAGCAATCCAGCTGACCCGCGCCGCAACATCCGATCTCGCCTCCTTCCAGGGCACGGTGACCCACCGCATCTTCCTCGGCTCGTCGGCGGAATATGCCGTCAGCGTTCCCGGGCTTGGCGATTTCCTCGTGACGGCGGACCGGCGCGACCTTCAGGACAGCGAACTGGTCGAGCCCGGCGAGGCCGTCTTCCTCGGCTTTGATCCGAAAGCAGCCCACGTCTTTTCCGCATCAAGTGCAGCCTAAAATCAAAACAAAGGGAACAGCATCATGAGCAAGGACTACAAGGATAACCTTCCCATTTCCGCATCGGGCTTCATGGACGAGTTCATGCGCCTGAAGCGCGGCTCGGTCTCGCGCCGCCATTTCCTCGGCATCACCGGCCTCGGTCTGGCGACCGCCGTGATGACCCGCTTCCCCGGCGCGCTGTCGACGCCTGCCTATGCGGAAGACCTCGGCACACAGCTGTCGATCGCCACCTGGCCGAACTATCACGACCCCGCCACTTTCGAGAATTTCACCGCCGCGACCGGCGTCGCCGTTGAAGTCAACGTCTTCGGCTCGAACGAGGAAATGCTGGCGAAGCTGCAGGCCGGCGCCTCCGGCTGGTCGCTGTTCGTGCCGACCAACTACACGATCTCCACCTACCAGAAGCTCGGCCTGATCGACGAACTCGATCTTGCCAAGGTGCCGAACTTCTCCTCGACCACCCAGAACACGCGCTTCACCTCCGAAGGCCAGGTCGACGGCAAGACCTATGCCGTTCCGAAAAACTGGGGCACGACGGGCTTCTCGGTCAACACGTCCAAGGTCACGACGCCGCTGAAGAGCTGGAAGGATTTCTTCGAGATCGCCCAGACGGAAGCCGATGGCCGCGCGATGGTGCATGACTATCAGCTCACCACCATCGGCAGCGCGCTCGTCTCGCTCGGCTACGGCTTCAACTCCATCGATGCCGGCGAACTCGCCAAGGCAGAGGAACTGCTGATCAAGGTCAAGCCGCACCTCTATGCCATCAATTCCGACTACCAGCCCTCCATGCGCTCCACCGATGCCTGGATGACCATGTGCTGGACCAATGACGGCGCGCAGCTGAACCGCGACATGCCGGAGCTTGCCTATATCCTCGGCACCGACGGCGGCGAGATCTGGACCGATTTCTACGCCATCCCCAAGGATGGGCCGAACAAGGCGGCCGGTTACGCCCTGCTCAACTACTTGATGGACCCGACCAACGCCGTGAAGGAACACATCGCCAACGGCGCGCCGGCAACCGACAGCCGCGTGGTCGAGCTTCTGCCGAAGGAGATCACCTCCAACAAGATCGTCTATCCGGATGAAGCCTCGCTGACGCCGCTGGAGTTCGGCGCCGCCGTGACGCTGACCGATCCGGGCCGCGCGGAACTGATGGCCCGCTTCAAGTCGGCGTAGTCTGGCTTCCTCTTCTCCCCAGCGGGGAGAAGATGCCCGACGGGCAGAGGAGGGGGTCTTTGCCGCAAGTTCAGAGCGAGCCGCCCCCTCATCGCCTCGCCTTCGCTCGGCACTTCTCCCCGCTGGGGAGAAGAGGGCTCCGGCGCAAGGACGACACTCAACAGCCACGCCCCCCGGGGCGTGCCCTTAACCACAAACAGAAAACACCCAATGGCCATCACCCCCGAAACCAAGAAAC
>JAVBSF010000295.1:0-33197 GCA_031556925.1 Pararhizobium sp. | reverse complement strand
GCCGAGATAATCGAAGGCCGGGTCTTCGCCCATGATCTGGACGAGCGAGGCAAGCGCCGTATAGGCGGTGCCCGACGAGTTCGGATTGGCGATCTGGATTTCACCCTTGAAGGCGGGGTCGAGAAGATCGGCCCAGCACTTCGGCTCCTTGTAGCCCTTGGCCTTGAAAATATCGGTATTGTAGCCCCAGCCGAGCGCGCCGGCATAGACGCCGACGGTGCGGTATTCGGCGCTTTCGGCCTGCTTCACCGCCCAATCCTGCAGCTGATCGAGCATCGGCGACTTGTATTCGAGCGTCAGGCCTTCGGATGCGGCCTGCAGATGCGGGTCGCCGGTGCCGGCCCACCAGATGTCGGTCTTCGGGTTGCGGGCTTCCGCACGGATCTTGGCATAGGTCTCGCCCGATGACAGGCGCACCATGTTCACCTTGACGTCGCTATGCGCCTTCTCGAAGTCGCCTTTCATCTGCTCGCAGATGACCACGTCGGCCGAGCAGATGAGATTGAGATCGCCGGCGGCGTGGGCCGGCACGGTGGCGAGCGCCGTTCCGGCAAAAAGCATAAGGGAAAGTGTCTTCTTCATGTGGGCATCCTCCTGTTGCCTGTTTTGGATCTGGTGCGAACGGGACACGGCAAGGCCATCGGCCTGCCTTCATGCGGCACGTTCATGTGTTTCGGGTCGGGCTGTGTTGAAAGGTCTCGATCAGTTCGTGGCGGTGATCACCGCATCGAACCTTTCGAGCAACCGACTTCGTTCCTCCGGTGATCCGAAGGTGGCGAAGTCATAATCCACCATCTTGATCAGCGAGATATCGGGTGCCGCGACGGGCAGAGCCGATTGCGCATTGGACGGCACCTGGTTCTGGCCGGCGGCGGCGCCTGTGCTCTGCCCTTCCGGACTGAGCGCGAAATCGACGAAGCGCTTTGCCTCCTGCGGATGCCGGGCGCCCCGGACGATACTGACGGCGCCGATTTCATAGCCGGTGCCTTCGCAGGGCGCGACGATGACCAGGGGTGAACCCGCCTGCTTCTGGGTAACGGCATCATGCATGAAGGAGATGCCGATCAGCGTTTCGCCGCGGGCCGCGGCCTTGACCGGCGCGGAGCCTGCCGTGGTGTAGCGGTCGATATTGCGGTCGAGGGCGGTAATATAGCGGAAGGCCTCCTCCTCCCCGAAAAGCTGCACCAGCGTTGCCAGCGTCGTGAAGGCTGTGCCGGAGGAATTTGGATTGCCGCTCTGGATACGTCCCCGATAGGCTTCATCCGCCAGGTCCTTCCAGCATGTCGGCGCAGGCAGCTTCAGCGAGCGCAGAAGATCGGCATTGTAGGCAAAGCCAAGGGCGCCGGCATAAATGCCTGCGGAACGGCCGCCTGACATCGCAAAGAAATTCTGGGCCCATGGCAACATATCGCGCTCATGGGCGGGCTGATAGGTTTCCAGCAGGTTTTCCGAGCCCGCCTGAAGATGCGTGTCACCCGTACCGCCCCACCAGACATCGACCGTCGGCGCAGCTTTTTCCGCGCGAATCTGGTTCAGGATATCGCCTGTGCTCTTGCGGGTCATCGAGATTTCGAGGCCGGACTTTGCCTCATAGGTCGTCTTCATCGCGGCGCACCACGCCTCATCGACGCCGCACAATACGGTCAATGACGGGGCCGTCATGCCGGCCGTGACGCTGCATAGCCACAGGGCCACGACCGCTCCGAAAGCGGTGATGCCTCTCACGATATTCCTCCCATTTGAGACGGCGACCGTCCCAATCTCCATCCTCAGGATGTCATAAACGCCGTGTGTGGCAACCGAAGAATGGTTACCGTTCTTTCAACACCGGCCCGGGAAAAATGACAAAGATTACAAATGTGACAATACACATAATGCCTGCCCGCTTTGAAGATCGCGACAGGCCCGCCTATGATGCATGCGGGAGGACGTGCATGTGTTGAATGAAAAGATAAGGATTCTGATCGTCGAGGACGATCCGGATATGGCGGAGCTCATATCGGACCTCGTTGAAGCGGAGGGATGGACGCCCTTGACGGCGCCTTCGGCGGAAGCGGCCGCAGAGGTACTTGCGCGGGAGACGGTCCATCTCGTGCTGGTGGACCATAACCTTCCCGGCGCCTCCGGCCGCACCTTTGCGCAAAGGCTGCGGGCCCAGACCGATATCGGTATTGTCATGGTGACGGCCGCGGGCAGCGCCGCCGACAGGGTTCTGGGCCTGGAAACGGCCGCAGACGACTATGTCGTCAAACCTTTCGAACCCATCGAGCTGACGGCCCGCATCAAGGCGGTGCTGCGAAGGACCATCCCTTCCCTGAAACCCGAACGCGAGATCGAGCGCGAGCCTGGACCGTCAGCTCTCCGGCTCGGCGACTGGTCGATCGATCTCAAGAACCGCCGCGCCATCTGCCTGGGCGATCCGGCCAGGTCTCTGACCAGCGCCGAGTTCGCCCTTCTGGAAATTCTCGCCGAAACACCGGACACGCCCGTCAGCCGGGCGAAGATTCTTGACCGGCTCGGCGCCGAAAGCGAACGCTATATCGACCGCAATGTCGATGTGCTGGTGCTGCGCCTTCGCCGCAAGATCGAGCGCAATCCCGATCTGCCGCGCCATATCCAGACCCGGCGCGGCAAGGGCTATGTGCTGAGCACGGAAAGCGGAGAGCTTTCGTCGTGATCAACAGGCCGTTCCTCTCCTCCATCGCCTTCCGCCTGCCGTTCGCCATCGCCTTCATCTGCGTTCTCGTCTTCAGCCTGGCAACGGTCGCCGTCTATGGGCTGCAGCGGGCGCGGGAAGAGATGGCGGCCTATGGCCTGCAGGCTTTTTCGAGCCTTGCCAAAGCGTCGCTGGTCTCGCGTCAGGTTTCCGATCTCGTTTCCAGCGCTCCTTTTCTCATGAACGCGACGTCGCCCTATCGGGTCTCCAGCGAAAGCCGCAACGTGGTTGTACAGGTCGATGCACTGCTGCGCGCCATGCAGCCGGAAAGCGGAGAAACCGCCATAGGAGGATTTGCGGATCCCCGTATCATCGACCTTCTGGAAACCATTCGCACGCAGACGACGGCGCTGGCGGCCGACGCGGACGCGGCCCAGCAACACAAGGCGGAGGCGGCTGCCGCGCTGGGAGAGATTGCCACGGGCGGCAGCATTGCCGATGCCGATTTTCGCCGCCGCCTGAATGGCATCGTCCAGTCCGCATCGAATTCCGACAGCCTTTTCCAGCTCGGCGAACTGCGCCGCCGCTATGTCGGGGAAACCTCGCCGCATCTCGACCGCGCTTCTCCGGATGCGCGTCTCTCCGCGCGGGAACTTGCGCCCTATGAACGGGTTTTCGACGCCCAGACACGCTACCTGCTCGAGATGTTTTCGATACGGGCAGCTGTGGCGCAACTGCACTCCGTTTCCCGCGATTTGTCCCACGCGACCGAGACCCAGAGCGAGGCCGTCGCCAGGGGGTTGAACGACGATCTTGTCTCGACCTCCGATGCGCTCAGCCGGCTGCTGGTGATCGTCGCTTTCGCCGCACTCCTCGTTCTGGTGATGGCAATCTTCTCCATCCGCTCGGTCATGCGCGTATCGCGTGGCATCGTCGCCCTTTCCAACGGCATGAACGCGCTGGCGGAAGGCAGAAAGGATGTCGATGCGCCAACCTATGACGGCACGGAAACGGAGCTGGTGCGGCTTCTCGAAGCCTTCCGCGCCTTCCGTGACAGTGTCGAGCGCGTGTCCCGGCTCCGGCTCACCGCAGAGGCTGCCGCGCGAACCATCCGCTCCACGTTCCGCAGTATGAACGAGGGTATCGCACTGTTTAATCCGCAGGGTCGCCCCATCACCATGAACCGGCGCGTGATCGAATTCGTCGGCTGGTCCGGATCGGCGCGAAAACTGCCGTTGCGGACCTTCGTGACCCCCCTGCCGGAGATCGATCCGGCGCTTCTGCCCAGCGAAACCGAACCAGGGTCACTTGCGGGACGCTCCGTCCTGCGCCATCGCTCCGAAGCCGGCCGCGTGACGGAAATCTCGCTGTCACGCCAGCCCGATGGCGGCATCGTGCTTCTCACAAGAGACATCACCGAGATCGACCGTCAGGAGGCGGAAGCCGCGAAGATACAGCGCCTCGACGGCATCATGCGCATGACGCATCAGGTGAGCCATGAGGTCGGCAACATGATCGGCATCATTACAGGCAGCCTGGGATTGCTGGAACGGGAAACCGGTTTCAACGAGCGCCAGTTGCGACATCTCGCCCGCATCCGGAAAGCGGCGGACCGGGGCAGAGCCCTGGCCGGCAGCATGCTGTCCATCGGCAGCCAGCAGCCTATCCATCCCGATGCGGTGGAACTTGGCGGCCTGCTCCGCGGCATGGCCGATGTTCTGGAAATCGCCGTAGGGGAGAAATGCCGGATCGTTTTCGAGCTTGCCGACACGCTGCCGAAAGTTCTGGTCGACGCCGCGCTCTTCGAACAATCGATCCTCAATCTCTGCCTCAATGCCGCCGCCGCGATGCCGGAAGGCGGAACGATCGTGATCCGATGCGTGCGGACGGAGGCCGGCGTCAGCGTGTGCGTCACGGATCATGGCATCGGCATGCCACCGGAGGCCGTGGACAAGGCTTTCGAGCCTTATTTCACGACCCGCGACGCAGACGGGGGAGCGGGCCTTGGCCTGGCTGTCGTCTACGGCTTCATGCGGCAAAGCGGCGGTGACGCCCGCATCCTCTCGTCCCCCGGAAAGGGGACAACCGTCGAGCTGCTCTTTCTAAGGTGATCAGATCGTCGGATGCCGCATTTTCGGCACAACGAACATTCTCGGCATCGGGCAATTCATGTCCCGCGGCTACCGCGATGCGACCAATCGTCGACGCAGACCACGCCTTACCGCCAGTCGTCCTCGCCGCGGTTCCTGTATTTGTGCAGCGTATACCAGACGATCAGCAGGGAGCCCCCGGCGATGGCCATATGTTCGCAGGGCCAGTCGCAGGATATTATCCCAAGCTGAATGTGCTGGTGGCGCTGGACCACCACGACCGAACCTCGGGAACGCCGGCCTAAAAGGGCATTCCGAGAAACGTACACCGAAGCGCCGGCTGATCCGGCGGGATGCCGGCGCTTGCTTCAGGCCAGCTTCGAGGCACGCGTCACGGCGTTTTGGGCGGCAATCATTTGCGATTGCGTGTACATCTTGGCATGCCGCACGAGATCGTCGCCGTCCTCCCAGGTTTCGCGCCAGATGCCGAGAATACCGGTCAAGGGCTGGCCGACGACGCGGGATGAGAAGGACTCATAGGTGATCGGGCCGTCATAGCCGATCCGCGCCAGCGCCTGAAAGATCGCCTTCAGGTCGATCGAGCCGGTGCCCATGTAGCCGCGATGGCTTTCCCCGGTGTGGAAGTAACCCAGATAATCGCCCGTCGCATGGATCGCCGCCACGGCGTCGGCTTCCTCGATGTTCATGTGATAGACGTCGAGATGCACCTTGACGTTCGCCGCCCCGACGCGGCGGCAATATTCCACCGCCTGCGACGCCGTGTTGATCATGTTGGTCTCGTAGCGGTTGACCACCTCCATGCCGAGGGTAATGCCGCTGGCCGCCGCCTTTTCCGCCACCCGCGCCATCACCTCGATGGACGACGCCACGCCGGTCGAGGTCGCCGGTTCGGAATACTTCTGGAATGCCGAATAGAGAATGCCGCAGACATGGGTGGCGCCGAGGTCGCGGGCGGTCGAGACGACATCCAGCAGATGGGCTTTGCCGGCGCGCACCCGGTCGGGATCGGAGGAGGAAATATCCTTGTCCGCCTCCAGACCGAGCGACATCGTGACACCGATGCCCGCCTGCTCCAGCCGCCGCCGCGTCAGATCGACATTCATCAGATGCGGCGCCATCGCCGATATCTCGACGAGATCGAAGCCGAACTCGGCGGTCTTGTCGATGGCCCGGACGGCCTCTTCCTCGCTCCAACCCGCGACCCAGACGTTGGCGTGCAAACCAAGACGGTTTTTCATTCATCCCTCCCTGTCAGATTTGATGCCGGCGATGCCTGCCGGCACCGCCCGCCGCTAAAGCGTGTCGCGATCTTTCAGATTCGTTCATACGCTTTAGATCTTTGTTTTTGCGCATGTCTTTTCGCAAAACCGCTGCACACTTTTGCGAGACTTGCTTATTCGGCGTCGAACGTATCCGGGTCGGGCCCGACGCGTTCGTGACGATCCATCGTTTCGATCCGGCGCAGATCCTCCGCCGTCAGCTCGAACTCGAAAATTTCCGCGTTCTCCTGCAATCGCGCCGCGTTGCGCGAGCGCGGAATAACCGAAAGCCCGACTTCGACATGCCAGCGCAGGACCACCTGCGCCGGGCTGCGGCCCAGTCGCGCCGCGATTTCGCGGATCACCGGGTCGGCAAAGCTCAAGCCCTGCCCCAATGGCGACCAGCTTTGCGTGAGAATACCGAGCTCGGCGTTCTTTTCGCGCAAAGCCTTCTGCTGCAGGCGCGGATGGATTTCGATCTGGTTCAGGGCCGGCGCGACGCCCGTCTCGGCGATCAGCCTTTCGAGATGACCGGCATTGAAATTGGAAACGCCGATCGAGGTGATCCGGCCTTCGTCGCGCAGGCGGATCAGCGCCCGCCACGTCTCCACATAAAGATCCTTTCTGGCGACGGGCCAATGGATCAGGCAAAGATCGAGCCGGTCGAGCTTCAGCCGGGCAAAACTTTCATCGACCGCCCGCAGGGTGGCGTCATAGCCCTGAAAGGCATTCCAGACCTTGGTGGTGACGAAAACCTCATCCCGCTCCAGCCCGGAACGCCGCAGCCCCTCACCAAGCCCTTCCTCGTTGCCATAGATGGATGCACCATCCAGAAGCCGATAGCCGAGGCCGAGCGCTTCAGCGACGACGCCGGCCGTTTCTTCGGCGGGTATCTGCCAGATGCCGAGACCAAATTGCGGGATCGTCTTGCCGTCTTGCAAAGTCAGATTGGAACCGATCTTGGCCATCGGGTATCTCCATTTCCTAGGTGTTGGGAAAGGCCGCGCGCGGCCCGGATTCTAGAGCGCCTCGATATCCCGATAGAACTGCCGGGCCGACGCATAGAGCCGCGAATAGATCGGCATCATCCTGTCGTAGCGTTCGGCCCAGACCGGGTCGGGCTTTATCTCGGCGCTGAAGCGCACCATTTGGTCCGCTGCAGCCGGAATATCCGGCGCGTCGCCGGTAGAGGCGGCCATCAGGATAGCAGCGCCGACGACGCCGCATTCGAGTTCCTGTGGAATGACATAGGGCACGCCGTACATGCTCGCCTTGATCTTCAGCCAGAGTTGCGACCTGGCTCCGCCGCTTGCCGCGACGAAGCGCTCCGGCCGGCCGTGGGAGCCCTGCACGGCATCCAGCACCTGACGGACGGAAAAAGCCACCCCTTCCAGCACCGCGCGATGCAGCTCGGGAAGCCCGTGCTCCGCCGTCAGCCCGAAGAACTGGGCGCGGGAGTTGCGAAACTCGCCGAAACGCTCGCCCGAGAGATAGGGTAGGAAAAACAGGTTCCGGGCACCGGCGCCGGCCCGCTCGGCATCCTTCGCGACATCCTCATAGGATCGCTGGTTTTCATGAAAGGCGCGCCGCGCCCAGCGCACGGCATCGCCGCCGGCGTCGAGCAGCGTCATGCTGCCCCACACGCCACCGGCGCTGATGACGTTCGAAACTTCCGGGTTGAAAACCGGCTCGTCATGCAGAAGCGTGATGATCGACGAGGTGCCGGTGACGTCGGAGCCCATGCCGGGCCGGGTCACACCCGAGCCGAGCAGAGCCATGGGATAATCCCCCGCGCCGACCAGCACGGGAATTCCCGGCGAAAGCCCGAGCGTGGCGGCCACCTCTGGCGTCAGTGTTCCGAGAATTTCGTCCGGGCGGCGCAGCTGCGCCAGAAGCCGGCCGGGAATACCCGTGAGATCGATCATCTCTTGCGACCACTGGCGCGTCTTCCAGTCCATCAGGAAACTGAGGGAGGCCTCCGTCACATCCTGCGCGCGCCTGCCCGTCAGCTTGAAGTTGATCCAGTCCTTCGGCATGAGCAGGGTCGAGGCGCGTTCGATGGCGGCCGGATCGTTTTCCATCAGCCAGGCGAGCTTGAAGGCCGGCCAGGCGGATGTCGGCATGTTCGCCGTGATCCCGAGATAACGATCCTGCGAAACCCGCCGGGAAAATGTCTCGACCTGCCCGCTGGCGCGCTTGTCGTTCCAGAGCGGCGCTACCTCGCGGGTCAGTTCGCCGTCGTCATCGACCAGCACCGCGCCATGCATCTGGCCACAGCCGCAGACCGCCGCGATCCGGCCGGCGGCGTTCTCCACCTTGGCCAGAACATCGCGGATGCTTTCCAGCGTGCCGTTCCACCAGTCCGCCGGGCGCTGTTCCGACCAGCCGTATTGCGGCACGATCTGTTCGTGTTCGCGATGAGAGAAGGCAAGAATGGTCCCGGATCGGTCGACCAGCGCGGCCCGCAGACCGCCGGTTCCGACATCGATCGCGAGATAGAGATCGCGCATGTCAGAGCCTCTGCTCGGTTTGCGGATCGAAGAAATGCGCCTGGGTCATGTCGAGCAGGACCGTGCAAGACGCGCCGACCTCAACGGAGAAACGCGGATCGACCTGCGCCGTGATCTTCTCGCCATTGACCCGGCCGAGCACCAGCGTATGGGCACCGAGCGGCTCTATCGCCTGCGGATCGAAGGCCAGCTTCGCCTCATGGGCGGAATGGCGCATGTGCTCCGGACGGATGCCAAAGATAACGGAGGCGCGCTCGCCAAGGCGTGCCGCCTCTTCCGGCGGCAAGGCAAGGCTCTGGTCGCCGAGACGCACAGCACCGCCGGCGATCGAAGCCTGGAAGAAATTCATGGCCGGCGAACCGATGAAATTGGCGACGAAGCGATTGGCCGGCTTCTCATAGAGCGTGATCGGATCGGCCGCCTGCTCGATCCGGCCGGCCCGCATCACGACCACACGGTCGGCCATGGTCATCGCCTCGACCTGATCGTGGGTGACATAGACCGCCGTCGTGCCGAGACGGCGTTGCAGGAGGCGGATTTCGGTGCGCATCTCGACGCGCAGCTTGGCATCGAGATTGGAAAGCGGTTCGTCGAAGAGAAAGACCTCCGGCTGGCGCACCAGCGCGCGGCCGATGGCGACGCGCTGCCGCTGACCGCCGGAAAGGTTCCGGGGCTTGCGGTCGAGATAGGGCTCAAGACCCAAAAGCTGGGCGGCTTCGGCCACCCGCGCGGCAATCTCGGCCTTGTCGACACCATGTACCTTCATCGCATAGCCGATATTTTCACGCACGGTCATGTGCGGATAAAGTGCATAGTTCTGAAACACCATGGCGCAATCCCGCTCGCCGGGCCGGGCATGGGTGACGTCACGCCCCTTGATCCGGATTTCTCCGGTCGAGACGGTTTCGAGCCCCGCCAGCATCCGCAAGGTCGTCGTCTTGCCGCAGCCGGAAGGACCGACAAGAACAACGAATTCGCCCTTTTCGATCACAAGATCAAGCGGCGGAATGACATTTACGCCGCCAAAGGCTTTGGTGATCGTTTTCAACTCGACATGGGACATGGTGATTGCTCGCAATATATCGAAAATGCGCCCCGGAGACCGGCTCCGGGGCGCAGGCGCGGATTTACTTCAGAGGCGGCAGACCCATCGACGCGCGATAGGCTGCCAGCTGCTTGTCGCGACCGAACTCGTCGGTCACGCGGTTCCACTCGGCCGCGATGGCGTCGAGCGCGGCCTGCGGCTCGACTTCGCCGGCCAGCGCCTTCGACAGCTCGATCTCCAGCACTTCCGTATAGGAGAAGAAGCCCGGCAGGCGAAGGTCAAGCGCAACGTTCTTGGCATCGAGCGAGGCACGCTGGGCGCCGAGATAGCTCTTGGCTTCTTCCGGGGTGAAGATCGACGACCAGTTGTCGAGGTTCTCGTAGTGGCTGAGGCGATAGGGGTTGACGCCGGTATTGGCCGTCACGATCGCCTTGCCCGAAACCTCGGGGCTGGTAACTTCAGCTACATAGGACCAGGCGGCTTCCGCATTCTTGCTGTCGGCCGGCACGGCAAGCTGCCATCCACCGAAGGCGAGGAACGGCGAGGCGACAGGCGTGTCGAACTTGTCCCAGGCCTTGGTCTTGTAGTTCCAGATTTCCTTGGAACCCGGCAGAATCGCGGTGCGGACATTGCCGGCAATCGCGCTTTCGCCCTTCGTTGCGCCCAGAACGCCCGAGTCGCCCCAGTCGATGTTCATGGCGACCTTGCCGCCGGCATAGAGAGGACGCACGTCGCCCGAGCCGTTGTTGAGCGAGCCCGGCGGGTTGAAGGCGAGGCCGCGCTTGTAGTCTTCCAGCGCCTTCAGCCAGCCCGGATTGTTGATCTGCGCGTCCATTGTCTCCGGATCGAAGAACATCGAGCCGGGGTTGTTCGGGTTGTTGGTGTAGCTCGCGGCATGGCTGAAGAAGTACCAGAACTGCTGGCCGCCGCGCTTGTAGGCTTCCGCCGTGCCGTTCAGACCCTTGTCCGGCTGGTTGAAGAACTCGGCGATGTCGTAATACTGGTCCCAGGTCGCGGGCGCGGCGAGATCATAGCCGTACTTCGCCTTGAAGGCCGCCTTGTTGGCCTCGTCGTCGAACAGGTCGGCACGATAGTTCAGAAGATGCATGTCGCCGTCCATGGTCACGGACTTGATCGCGCCATCCCAGGACATCAACCGCTCGCGATAGACCGGATGGATATCGTTCCAGACATCGCCGGTCTGCATCTCGGCGGGCATGCTGGAAAGGAACGGCGCGAAATCCGGCACCCAGGCCGGCACGAAGCCGATGACATCGAAGTCGCCGGTCTGCTGGCTCATTGCCGTCAGGAACTTCGGATAAAGCTCGCTGAAGGGGAATTCGACGATGTTGACCTTGCCGCAGGTCTTTTCTTCCCAGCTCTTGGCGCCGGCCTGCAGCGCCGAGGCGATGAAGGGGCCGTTCTGCGTCGAGACGGTCAGGGTGACGCCGGTATAGTCCGGCGAGCAGGCGGCATAGGCGCCGGTGGCAAAAGGCAGAAATACGCTGGCAAGCAAAAGTCTCTTCATTCTTTCCTCCCTGAAGATCACTTGATGGAACCTGAAAGCAGACCCGACCGCATCATCCGCCCCAGCAGGGTCGCGACGATGATCATCGGGACAATCGAGACGAGGGTGGCGACCGAGATCGCCCACCATTCGTCACCGCGGCTGGAATTCTGGCCAGCCAGCAGGATGGGAAGCGTCTGCCACTTCGACGAGGTGAGCAGCAGCGCGAAAAGGAACTCGTTCCAGATGAAGGACAGAACGATCATCGAGGTTGCGACCAGCCCCGGCTTCGACATGGGCAGCACGATCTGGAAGAAGATCCGCATGCGGCCGATATTGTCGACCTGAGCGGCCTCCTCCACCTCGACCGGCACCGTCGTCAGGAAGTCGCGCATCAGCCACACCGCAAAGGGCAGGCCGAAGGCGGTATAGGCGAGCACCAGACCCGGAAAGCTGTCGAGCAGGCGCAGGCCGGTCTTGTTGACCTCGGAATAGAGAAGGAACAGCGCGAAGGCCGAAACGATCGGCGGAAACATGCGCTGCGACACGAACCAGAAGATCACGTCGTCGTTCTTCATCACCGGTCCCGGCAGCGGCAGGCCGTTCGCCCAGACCGAAACGACGAGCGCCAGAACCAGGACGATCGCCAGCGCATAGGGAACCCTGACACCCCAGAGCGCGCTCAGGAGTACGAAGCCGCCGATGGCGATAAGCGCAAAAATGGCGCCCGCCAGCAGCCGGATGCGGAATTCGAAGCGCACCAGCGCATAGGCCGCCATCGAGCCGAGGAACACGGAAAGCGCCGTTGCCGCGACCGAAACGAAGACCGAATTCAGGATCGGCCCGAAAAAATCGCCGCGCACGCCGGAAAAGGCTTCACGGAAGGCGTTCAGCGTCGGCAGGAAATCGATGAAGGGCAGATAGGTCGCCCCCTGGCTGACCGCGAGCGGCGGCTTGAAAGCCGTAACCAGCACCCACCACAGCGGAAACAGGCAGAAGAAGAGCCAGACAAGGCTGATCGCCAGGCCGAAACGATTATAGTGACGGCTTTCCATCAGGCATATCTCCGGGTGATGCGCTGCGCCGCGGCCAGGTAGATCGTACCGAACACGATCACCACGATCAGGAACAGGAAGCTCAGGGCGGACGTCATGCCGATGTTGAACTTCTTGAAGCCCTCGTTATAGGCAAACAGCGTGAGCGTTTCGGTCGCGGTTCCCGGCCCGCCGCCCGTCAGCACGAAGACGGTGTCGATGATCTTGAAACCCTCGATCAGCCGGATGAACACGACGGCGACCGAAAGCGGCAGCAGCATGGGAAAAGTAATGTCGGTGAAGCGGCGCCATGCCGGCACATTGTCGACCCGCGCCGCTTCAAAGACCTCGGCAGGAAGCCCCTGCAGCCCGGCCAGCATCAGAAGCACGACAAACGGCGTCCACTGCCATACCTCGACGGTGATCAGCACGGCCGTCGCGAAGGTCGCATCGGTCAGGAATGGCAAGTTCGGCAATCCGATGAAGGAAAACAGCTCGTTGGCCGGCCCAAGCACCGGATGGAAGACCATGCGGGCGATCAGCGCCACGCAGACCGGCGCCAGAAACATCGGCAGCAGAAAGGCAACGCGGTAGAGCGATGCACCGGGCACATTGTGATGCAGGGCCAGCGCCAGCGCGAAGCCGATGACATATTGCAGCGCCACCGAGACGAAGACGATGACCGCCGTGGTCATGATCGAACCCCAGAAGCGGCCGGACGCGAGAACGGCGGCATAATTGTCGAGGCCGACAAAACGCGGCGGCATCGGCGGCACGATCCGGATCGCCTGAAAGCTCACCGTCAGCGCGTAGATCAGCGGAAACAGCGAAATCAGCAGCACGACGAGAAAGGCAGGCCACAGAAAGGCATGCCGGATCGCATCGCGACGATATTGGGCTCCACTCATCTCAATTCCTCCGTTGATGGCGAAGATGGCGCAAAGCGCGACCGAAATCAATCTATTTTTGTAGTTTAAATACATTTTAATGACATATTCCTTCAGTGACCTTTAAGGGAATGCTGATTTTTCAATCTTTATCGCCTAAAAATCCATCTCATTGATTAAGGTTTGCATGCCACCCTTGTCTCGATCTTATTTTTATGTATTTTTACTACATAAATGGAGACGTCAATGATACAGCCCCCCACATCTCACCTGATCAATGCCGAAACCGGCGCGCTTTCCGGCGCGACAGGCAGCTATGAAAAGCGGCTCGCCGATCTCGCCGGCATCTATGCCGATAGAGAAGCCTTTGAAAAAGCCGCAAAAAATGACGGCTCAAGGGTGGTTTACAGGGTTCATGACGTGCGCCCGGCGGTGGCCCGTGGCGACCTGATCTTCGGCACCACCTTCATGGAACCCGGAAGGATCGGCGACGAGTATTTCGTCACCCGTGGCCATCTTCATGCACGCGCAAATCGCCCGGAAACCTATTACGGCGAAACCGGCGACGGCCTGATGCTGCTGGAATCGCCCGAAGGCGAGACCGCCATCCTCGAGGTTCACCCCAAGGTGATGATCTATGTGCCGCCGCTCTGGATACACCGCTCCGTCAACACCGGCGGCGCGCCACTGGTCATGAGCTTCTGCTACCCGGCGGATTCCGGCCAGGACTACGACGTGATTGCCCGCTCGAACGGCATGGCCACCCGGATCGTCGCCGACGGAACCGGGTGGAAAGCCGTCGCCAATGCCGATTACCGCCCGCGCAGCCGCGCGGAAATCGATGCCATCCACGCCACCCAGGACTGAACACAATGAGTATCTTCGACACCCTTTCCACCCATGCGGTCGTTCCCGTCATCGCTCTGGATGATGCGGCTGCAGCCCTTCCGCTTGCAGACGCCCTTCTTGAAGGCGGCCTGCCGGTTGCCGAAATCACCTTCCGCACCGCCGCCGCCCGCGAAACGATCGCGACCATCGCCGCCAAACGGCCGGACCTCATCGTCGGCGCCGGAACCGTGCTGACGGAAGAGCAGGCAGATCAGGCGCTGGACGCCGGGGCGCGTTTTGCACTGGCGCCGGGGCTCGATGCCGCCGTGCTTGCCCATGCCGCCAGCCGCAACCTGCCCTTCGCGCCAGGCATCATGACCCCGTCCGACCTGCAGGCGGCGCTGCGCGCCGGCTGCACGATGGTCAAGTTCTTTCCGGCCATGCCCGCCGGCGGCCCGTCCATGCTGAAAAACATCGCCGCTCCCTACGCCCATACCGGTATCGGCTTCAACCCGACCGGCGGCGTGACGCTGGACAACCTCGCCGACTGGCTCGCCATCCCGCAAGTGCGCGCCGTGGGCGGCACCTGGATCGCCACCCGCGCCGATATCGCCGCCGGAAACTGGTCGAAAATCTCGGCAAACGCCCGCGCCGCCGTTGCCCGCGTCGCCGAAATCCGGGGGGCGAAATGAGCTATCAGCCGGCGACCCGTCCCAGCTTCTATTTCATCGGCGTCACGACAGCGAAATCCTCGATCATGCGGGTCTTCCCCGAATGGGCGCGCCATCTCGGCCTGGGCGACGTGGAGATCAAGGGCATCGATTTCGTGCCCCATGACACGCCGGAGCGCTACCGCGAGGCCGTCGCCTTCCTGAAGTCCGATCCGCTTTCGCTCGGCGCCCTCGTCACCACCCACAAGCTGGACCTTTTCGAAGCCTGCAGCGACATGTTCGACGAGATCGATCCCCATGCCAGACTGATGGCGGAAACCAGCTGCCTGTCCAAGCGCGACGGACGCCTCGTCTGCCATGCGAAGGATCCGATTTCCGCCGGCCTCTCGATCGACGGCTTTCTGCCAGCCGATCACTTCATCCGTACCGGCGCGGAAGTCTTTTCGATGGGGGCCGGCGGATCGACCATCGCGCTCACCTGGCACCTGATGCAGCAGAGCCGCGGCGCGAACCGCCCGTCGCGGATCGTCGTTTCCAATCGCTCCCAGGCCCGGCTCGATCATATCCGCGACATCCATCGGCAGATCGGCAGCGACATCCCTGTCGACTATGTTCTTGCGCCCTGCGCCGAAAACAACGACGCCATCCTTGCCGGCATGAAGCCGGGAAGCCTCGTCATCAACGCCACCGGTCTCGGCAAGGATGCCCCCGGCTCACCGCTGACCGATGACGCCCGCTTTCCCGAGCAGGCCGTGGTCTGGGAGCTGAATTATCGCGGCGATCTGGTGTTTCTCGATCAGGCCCGTGCGCAGGAAAAGACCCGCGGGCTGCAGATCGAGGATGGCTGGACGTACTTCATACACGGCTGGACGCAGGTCATCGCCGAGGTCTTCGGGATCGAAATTCCCGCCTCCGGCCCCCGCTTTGAGGAAATCTCGGCCATTGCCGCGCGGGCGGCGGGGCGTGCATGATGAACGGCATCCTCGTAACCCCGCGATCCTTGTCGAAGGGCGGCCATCCCGCCCTTGCCCCGCTGGTCGAGGCCGGCTTCGACCTCATCATGCCGACGCCCGGCGAGACGCCGGACGAGGAGGCGCTGATCGCCGCCCTGCCCGGCTGCGTCGGCTGGCTGGCCGGCGTCGAGCCGGTGAGCGAGCGGGTGCTAGAAGCCGCCGACAGGCTGAAGGTCATCAGCCGCAATGGCACCGGCGTCGATAACCTGCCGCTGCGCGCCATGGAAGCCCGCGCCATCGAACTCAGGCGCGCAGATGGAAGCAATGCCCGCGGCGTAGCCGAACTCGCGCTCGCACTCACCCTTTCGGGTTTGCGGCAGATCGTCTGGACCCATGAGGGCATGCGCGGTGGCGCGTGGCCGCGGCGCATCGGCCGCGAAATCGCCGAATCGACGATCGGTGTGGTCGGCTTCGGCGCCATCGGCGCGACATTCGCGCGGCTCTGCCTCGATCTCGGCGCATCCGTCGTCGCCTACGATCCCTTTGCCAATGACGACCGGCTGGTGCACCCGCGCCTGCGCCGCGGCTCGCTCGACGATGTGCTGACCGGCGTCGATGCGGTCAGCCTGCATGCGCCGATGCCGGAAAACGGCAAGCCGATCCTGTCGCGGGACCGATTGCAGGCGATGACGCCCGGCACCGTCGTCGTCAACACCGCCCGCGCCGGCCTCGTCGACGACGCCGCCATGCTGGCAGCGCTGGACGCGGAGATCGTCGGCTGCTACGCGACGGACGTGTTCGAGACCGAGCCGCCCGCGCCTTCCGCCCTGCTCGGCCATCAGCGCGTCATGCTCACCAGCCATATCGGCGGCTTCACCACGGCATCGGTCGAACGCTCCACCATGAGGGCCGTGGAAAACCTTCTAGACGTGCTGGCGCGCCATGCGGATTGAGCGTGTCGAAGGCTTTCCGCAAAGGGGAAGGCCGGCGATCGCCTGGCTGGGTCAGGCCGGCTTCTGGATCGAGACCGGCCGCCACAGCATCCTGATCGATCCCTATCTTTCCGACAGTCTCGCCCGCAAATATCGGGGCAAGGCAAACGATCATCGCCGCATGATGCCGGTTCCGGTCGCTCCCGGCCATTTGCCAAGACCCGATCTCGTTCTCGTCACCCACGCCCATACCGACCATATGGACCCCGATACGCTTGCGCCGCTGGCGGAGCGTTTCCCGGATGTGCCTTTCGTCGTTCCGCGGGCGAGAATGTCCGTTGCCCGTGAACGCATCGGCAGCGGGGCGAACCTCATCGGCATGGATGCGGGAGAAACCTCCGCTCCCTTCGCCGGTCTCACGATCACCGCTTTTCCCGCAGCCCATGAAAGTCTCGAACGGGACGAGGACGGCAGCCATGTTTTCCTGGGCTACGGCATCGCCACGGCCGGCATCAGGCTTTATCACTCGGGAGATACGATCCCCTTCGCGGGACTCGCCGAAGCCGTCAGCGGTTTCCGGTCGGATATCGCCTTGCTGCCCGTCAACGGTCGTGACGAAGATCGCCTTGCCGCCGGCATTCCCGGTAACCTGACGCTGACGGAAGCGTTGACATTGTGCAGGCAGGCGGGCATCCCCTACCTTATCCCGCATCATTTCGGTATGTTTGCCTTCAACACCATCGATCCCGATACTATCGACATCGCCGCGAAGGCTGCGAAGGATGTCCGGATCGAGAGGCCACGGATCGGCGAAACGATCCTGCTGGCATGAAAGGCAAGACGGATGGATACGATCGCAACGACCGAGATGGACGACAACTTGCTGGAGGTCATCGCCCGCAGCCTGCCGAACCTGCGCAAATCCGACCGGCGTGTCGCCGAGGCTATCCTCGCCGAACCTTCGAAAATGATCGAGATGACGCTCGCCGAACTCGCCCGCACTGCGGAGGTCAGCGAACCCACCGTCATCCGCTTCTGTTCCGCGATCGGCTGCGACGGCTTTCGCGACATGCGGGTGAAGCTCGCCCGTTCGCTCGCCTTTGCCCGCACCACTTCCCACTCCGCCATCTCGACCGATGACCATCTCGGCGCGATCATCGGCAAAATCTTTGACTTCAACCTCTCGAACCTCAACTGGGTCCGCTCCAAGCTTGATCCGTCGGCAATCGCGACGGCGGTGGCGGCGTTGTCGAAGGCCAAGCGCATCGAATTCTTCGGCTTCGGCGCATCGGCGATCGTCGCTCGCGACGCCCAGCAGAAATTTCCGCTGTTCGGCGTACCCTGCGGCGCACCAACCGACGGGCACCAGATGTTCATGACCGCCGCCATGCTGCAGGCCGGCGACGTTGCCGTCGCCATCTCCAACACCGGGCAGACGCGGGAGGTCATTCAGGCAACGCGTCTTGCCCGCGAACGCGGCGCCACGACCATCGGCATCACCGGCATGGACAGTCCGTTGCTGCGTTATTGCGATATCGGCATCGTCGCCGAAACCCTGGAAAACACGGATCTTTATACACCGACGATTTCCCGCCTCTCGGCCATGGTGATCATCGATATCCTGTCCACGGCCGTCAGCCTCGCCCAAGACGACCGGCACCGGGAGCGGGTTGCCGACATGAAACGCCATCTGGCCGAAATGAGGATGTTGGGGCACTATTAGGCGGATAACACGTCGCCCCGGGCCGGAGCGACAAAGGATGACGACTGGGATTTCTGATGTTTAGACGGTCGCGTCTATCATCCTGATCCAGCCGGCGGCACGACGGGCGGCATCGGAAAGTACGGGCTTCGGGGCCTTGTACCATTCGTTTTCCGGCAGTTCGCGCTTCAAACGAACGAAGCCGATGGCATCATCGAGCGTCGGAAATTCGTCCGGCAGCGTCAGATGCAGGAAAAGCGCCACGACCGCCACAGAACGGGAGCGCCCCCCGCGGCAGTTGATCAGAATGCTGCCGCGGTCGCGTCGCGGATAGGAGGGTTTGTCCGGTAAAATCTGCTCCAGCGCGGCGCGCAGGATGTAATGGGCGGCCACCATCTGGGTTTCGGGATTTCCGGCGCCGTCGATCAGGCCAATCTTATAGTAGCGGATTTCGCCGGGGCCATAAACGCTGCCCTCGTGATCGGAAACGATCTGAGGCTGCTCCACGAAATTGAAATCGAGATTGACCGCGCAATTGACCACCGTGGTGATGCCGTTCCTGCGCAGAAGATCGAGGTCGCTCGCCCCTTCCTTGCCGGAGATGAACAGATCGACGCCGTAATGCGGGTGACGTTCATAAATCAGGCTGAGCCGGGGAAGCTCGCGCGCCTCCTGTTCAGGGGCTCGGTCCATTTGCTGCATGTCCTATCTCCATCGGCCCCGAAACGGCCGCCCTTGCTGGTTTCGATTGTCAGGCGCGAGCTACGGTCTGTGCCTGCTTTGCCGCCACCTTCTCGATGCGGCTTCTGGAAATGGAGCGGGCCACCTGCTCCAGCACCGGATAGTTCGCGCCCTCGCCCGTGGCGATATAGCCGGGGCAAAGAAAATCGGCCGAACCTTCCGGCACCTTGCCGAGCGTCAGCGGTTCGTATCGTCCGCCGGCATTCTTGAGGATCAATGTGGCGGCCGCGACATCCCACGCATTGACGCCAAAACCGGCGGCGGCATCCGTCCAGCCAGCCGCGACATGGGCAACACTGAGGGCAGCGCTTCCCGGCCGCCGCAACGTCGAGAAGGTTTCGACAAGAACGCCGAAACTGGCAAGCGCCGCATCCCGGCCATCGAGCCGGAAATCTCGCGAAACGGGATAACCGGTGATCAGGGTCGCGCGGGTTTCATCCGCGACGCTGCGGGAACGCAGCGGCTTGTCATTGACATAGGACGCTTCGAGATCCGCCGAGAACATCAGATCGGCCACCGGATCGTAGATCGCACCGGCAACGACGTTACCCTCGATCACGGCGGCAATCGAAACGCACCAGAAAGCAAGGCCGCGGGCGAAATTGGCGGTGCCATCGATCGGATCGACATACCACTGGATGTCGCCATTGCCGACCTGACCGCCCTCCTCGCCCATGATCGCCGAGTTGGGCTCGCGCTCGAGGATGAAGCCGCGAATGGTGGCTTCGGCCCGCTTGTCGTGAACGGTGACGATGTCGTGCAGGTCGACCTTGTAGTCGACCGCCATATCCGACCGGAAAGCGTCGAGCAGCGGGTCGCGTACGGCGAGCGCGGCTGCCTTTGCGATCTCCATCAGCCGCGTGGCGCGAGCAAGGGCCTCTTCGTCTCTGGGGTTCTGTTCGGGCGAGGAAGGGCTTGGCATCGGCATATCCAGTCTGTTCATGTCATCAAAATGAGAGCCGGCGCGTTGGAGGGCGCGCCGGCAAGCGGGTTACTTGGAGAAATTGACCCGCCAGAAATCCTGCCACTCTTCGCGACGATCGAAGTCGTTGAGGCCGGTCGAGGAATCATAATCCAACAGCTTGTCGGCAACCTTCATCAAGCCCGAGGGTTCATCCGCCGGCATACGGATGTCGGTGTTGGTCGGCAGCTTGCCGTCCTTCATCTGGGGCGCGATACCCTCTTCCGTCAGGATGTAGTGAATAAAGAGCCTGGCCGTGTTCGGGCTCTGGGTCTTGGAAGCGATCAGGCCGAGCTTGATATAGGTCCAGCCGGCCCATGGATCGAGATCGGCGCAGATACCGAGCTTGTAACCCTTGTCGGCATTGTCGCGGAACTTGGCGGAACTCAGGAGACCGAAGAACGGCTCTTTCTGACCGGGAGCGCCGACGGCTTCCGCTACCGGATCGTCGCCATCGGTGGTGAGGGGCGCGTTTTGCGCAAGCGCCTTGATCCAGGCAGCGGCAGCGCTTTTCTCATCCGTTGCGAGCTCCTTGCCGAAATAGGCCTTGTAGGCGGCCGCCACCTTGTCGTTGCCATGGGCTTCCAGCTGGTTGAACCAATCCGTATAGGTGCTCTTGCTCAACGGATCGACCAAGGCGACCTTGCCCTTCCACTTGGCCTCGGTCAGTTCCCAGATGTTCGAGACCGGGCATGTGTCATAGGCTTCCGTGTTGTAGGCCCAGACGTTGGCATTGGTGGAGATCGCCAGCGGGTTCTGGAACTGCGCGGGGATTTTCGAGGTCATATCGCCCGGCAGGTAGTTTTCGACGAACTCCTCCGGCAAAAGCTGGGCAAGAGCGGCGGGCGCATCCGTGATCAGGACGACATCGCCCTGCACGTTGCCGGCCTGGCTCTCGCGGATGATCATTTCCAGCTGGCTGTTGGCGGAAACCTTCATGCCCGTCGCCTTCAGCCCGTATTTGGCGCTGAAGTTCTCCGCCATTTCGACGATCTTGCCGGTGCTGTCATAGATGTTGATCGGCTTTTCCTGCTTGGCGGCCGCAATCAGCGCATCGAGATCGAAGGCATCTTGCGCCATGGCTGAAGCGACCGACGCACCGGCCATCAGAGCGGCTGCCATCGCCGATATCGTCAGATATCCCATTCTTCCCATCGTTTCCCCTCCCAAGGAAAAGTGAAAGGCAGGCTCCTCACCTGCCTTCGGTTCATTTCTGATAGTTCACGCGCCAGAAATCCTGCCAGGTCTCCCGCTGATCCCAGTCGTCAAGGCTGCTCGACATGCTGTAGGGCAGCACCTGATCGAGAACGCTGCCGATGCCCGAGGGCTCGTCGGCGGGCAATTTGACGTCGGTGTTGGTCGACATCTTGCCATCGATCGCCTGCGGCGCGATGCCCTCCTCGGTCATGACGTAGTGGATGAAGAGCTTGGCCGCGTTCGGGCTGTCCGTGCCCTTGGTGATCAGCCCAACGCCGGGATAGAGCCAGCCGAGCCAGGGCTTCAGATCCTTGCAAAGCCCGAGCTTCATGCCCTTGTCGGCATTGTCACGAAACTTGGCCGAGCTGATCAGGCCCATGAAGGGCTCTTTCTGGCCGGCAACGCCGACGGCTTCAGCGGCGGCCGCATCGGCATCGGTCAAGAGCGGAGCATTGGCTGCGAGCGCCTTCACCCAAGCCGCCGTGGCGCTGGCTTCCTCGGTTTCGAGATCCTTGCCGTAAAGTTCCTTGTAGGCGGCCCTGACCTGATCGTCGCCGTGGCTTGCCATCTGGTTGAACCAGTCGACATAGGATGCCTTGCCGAGCGGATCCTGCATCGCGACCTTGCCCTTCCATTTGGCATCGGTCAGCTCCCAGATATTGGAGACCGGGCACGTATCGAAGAGTTCGGTATTGTAGGCCCAGACATTGGCGCTGGTGACGACCGTGAGCGGATCCTGGTATTCGACCGGAATGGTCTTGGCGAGATCCGGCGGCAGCCAGCTTTCGGCAAAGCCCTGCGGGACCAGCTGCGCCATGGCAGCCGGCGCGTCGCTGATGATCGAGACGTCGCCCTGGATATTGTTGGCGCGGGCCTCGCGGATGATCATTTCGAGCTGGGCGGAGGCCTTGACCTTGGAGCCCTCGGCGCCGACGCCGTATTTCTTGGCAAAATTCTCCGCCATTTCGACGATCTTGCCGGTGCTGTCATAGACGGTGATCGGCTTTTCCTGCCTGGCCGCTTCGATCAGGGCATTGAGGTCGAACGGCTCCTGCGCCTTCGCGGCGCTGCCCAGCATTGCCAGAATGGCCGTTGCACACAGGAGACGGCCCATGCCGCCTGTCATATTCCGCTTCATACTGCTCCTCCTTCAGCAAGCGTATTGTTCGGGTATCTTTCAGTTGTAGGTGCCGCTTCTCAGCAGAGCGTCGGCTTCCGTGATCCGTTGACCATCGGCATCGAACACATGCAGGGCTTCCGGCGGCGCGTGGAAAAACACGCGGGTGCCGTTGTCGACCCGCGGCAAAGCATGGGTGGTCAGGAACAGCGTATGGTTCTCGCTCCTCAATTCGAGAATCCAGCTGCCCCCGGTCGGCAGCACGCCGGTCACGGTCATTTCGCCGAAGAAGCTGCCCTGCGGCACGTCCTCCAGCTTCATCGCATAGCCCATGGCCTCCGGCCGCATGCCCACAGAGCCTATGCCTCGCAGCTGCGGGTACCGTGCGGCGAAATAGGCTTCCGCCTTGTCGGCAATGTCGGATACACCGGGCTTGCCGAAAGTCAGGATGTTAATCGGCGGGCTGCCGACGAACTCGGCGACAAAGCGGTTTGCCGGGCGATCGTAGATATCGTTGGGCGTGCCCATCTGCTGCAGCGTGCCCTCGTTCATGACCGCGATGGTGGTCGCCAGCGTCATCGCCTCCCATTGGTCGTGGGTCACGAAGACGATGGTGGTCTTGAACTCCTTGTGCAGCCGCTTCAGCTCGGCGCGCATCTCCAGCCGCAGCCTGGCGTCGAGGTTCGAGAGCGGCTCGTCTAGCAGCAGGACGCCGGGATTGACGGCGAGCATGCGTGCGAGCGCCACGCGCTGCTGCTGGCCGCCGGACAGCTGCGACGGATAGCGGTCGCGGTACTTGGCGATATCGAGCGCCTGCATGACGCGCTCGACACGGGCCTCGCGCTCAGCCTTCGGCAGCTTGCGCAGGCGCAGGCCGAAATCGGTGTTGCGCTCAATGGTCAGGTGCGGCCAGAGCGCATAGCTCTGGAAGACCAGGCCCATTTCACGTTTTTCCGGCGGCACGAAGATACCTTCCGCCACAGAATCGATCACCCGGTCCCCGACGCTGATCTCGCCGCCGGAGAGATTTTCGAGGCCGGCGATCATGCGCAGGGTCGTGGTCTTGCCGCAGCCGGAGGGGCCGAGCAGACACATGAACTCGCCATCGCGGATTTCAAGATCGAGATCGGACACAGCATTGGCGGAGTTCACGCCATAGTTCTTCTGCGCACCGCGCAAGTTGATGGTCGGCATCAGCTTCCAAGTCCTTCTGCAAGATTTGTGCGGGTCAGCTTCTGGGCGAGCAGCGTCCCGAAATAGGCAATGGCGGCGATGATCAGCACCACGGCATTGGCAGCCTGCGTGTAGTGATAGTCGACAAGCCGCAGTGAATAGGTCGTCAGCACATCGGTGCTCGGCACCGCGAGGATCACGAAGAGGCTCAGGCCCTTGATGCCCGAGATGAAGGGCAGGAGGACACCCGTCACCAGCGATCCCTTCTGGATCGGGATGACGATCGAGATCATGCGGCGGAACCAGCCGGCGCCGGCGATCTGGGCCGCTTCTTCCGGATCCTTGCCGAGCTGGGTCATGGCCGAGATGCCGGCGCGCGAGGCGTAGGGCATCTGGTCGGCAATCAACGCCAGGACAAGGATGGTCACCGTGCCGTAGAGCGCCGGCATCGGACCGCGCGGCACCGCAAACAGCGAGAGATAGGCAGCGGCAAAGGCGATGCCCGGCACCAGATAGGGCAGGAACGTCACCTGACGGAGATAGACCGACAGGGCTCGAACCGGCGTGCGGATGACGACATAACCGACGAGCAGGCCGAGGATACCGGAGGTAAGCGAGGCAAGGCCGACGATCATCATCGTGTTTTTCGCGGCAGCCCAGAGTTCGGGGCTCAAGAGGATACCAGTCTGCAGCGCCACCGTATGCAGGTCGGTCCCGATCCAGTAATCGAGGGTGAAATTGTCCAGCGTGAACCGGGCCGGCATCTTCATGACCGTCGAGAGTGCAAGGGTCAAAAGCGGCAGGCCAACGCTCAGCACGAAGATCGTAGCCGCAAAGCCGGTGGCCGGAAGACGCATCTTGCCGAGGCGGCTCTGGCGGTTCATGGACCCCTTCGAGCCGATCGTGACGAAACGGCGGGCCTCGCGGACGAGACGGGCATCGATCATCAGCGTGATGATGCCGATAAGCATGATCGACGCCGCCACGACACCGGCAACCCCGGTCTGGCGCGAAGCGATGCTGCGGAACAGCGAGGTCGAAAGCACTTCGAACTTCACCGGCAGGCCGAGCACATAGGGCACGCCGAATTCGCCGAGACATTTGGCGAAGATCAGCACCATGGAGGACAGAAGCGCCGGGCGCATCAGCGGCAGGATGATCTGCACGGCCACCTGATAGCGGCGGGCGCCGAGAATACGGGCTGAGTCTTCAAGCTGCGAGTCGAAGCGGCGCAGCGCCGAGCCGAACAACAGGATGACGAAGGGCGTGTAATGCAGGGCCAGGATGATGGTAATCGGGAACCGGCCGTAGGCAACCCAGTCCGGTGGCGTCAGGTCGATCGCCTCGAACCAGCCGGGCTGACCGCCAATCGTGCGGTTCTTGAACAGTGTCGTCCAGGCGAGCGCGAAGGTCCAGGCGGGCAGCATATACGGCACGATCAGCGCGGTGGCGAACCAGCGGCGGCCGAACATATCCGTACGGCTGATCAACCAGGCGAGCACGGTGCCGATGACCAGCGACAGCGAGATCGCCCCGAGCGCGACGGTCAGCGTATTGAACAACGGGCGCCAGAAGAGATCCGAGGCGACCGGCGAGAAGAAGGCCCGGTCGAGATAATAGAGTGTGAGATCGCCGACATCCTTGCCAAGCCGCCGCTCATGGCCGAACTGCACCCTGACGGAATCCAGAACGATCGAGATGATGGGAACCACGATCAGATAGGTGAAGAGCAAGGCCGTCAGCACGCCGATCAGCGTGGTGGGCTCCCGCAGCGCGACTTTCAGGCGATATCGCCAGGCCTGCCATGCCGAGGGCACAGCAGCCGGGTTTCGATCCAGCACCTCCGCCTTCGTTGTTTCACTTAGAAGCGCCATCATACCTCCCCATGGCTCGCCATTCCCCTGCCCGCAAACGGCCTCCCGGCATCCTCGCATATCCGCGGGGCAGGCCGGCGCGTACGACTTGGCGATGGGAATGGGTCAATCTCCCGTTGCAAGCTCCTGGAGCCGGCACTGCGATGACAGTCTGGCTCCTCCCAAACTCTCATCCATTGATCCAATTATGGAATAAATATTCCATAATTCATCCATCTATAGAATACATGATCCATCTAAAGGCGGGCTTTGTCAACGGAAAAATGCACACGCGATCATTGATTTATCACATTGATTTTTAACATTTTTATTTGTCACAATGTCGGAGTTTCACACATATTTTCACACGACGCCGGTTTTTCGATCCACCGATACGGTTTGCGAATGGAAAAATTGATGCGTTTACAATAGGCAGAATCTGTCTTCGGTTTAGGCAAAGCGACACGATCCTGAAGATTTCGATTGGAAAAATCGATGTTATATGGCCTGTGATGTCAGCGGCGGTTTCGCGTGGGGGGAGTGAATGGCAAGAGGGTTCGTGACGGCCGAGGAGGTCGCCAAGAAGGCGGGAGTGTCGCGTTCAGCCGTTTCGCGCACCTTCACACCCGGCGCCAGCGTCTCAAAGGCAGTTCGGCGCAAGGTGCTGAAAGCCGCCCAGGAGCTGGGCTACCGCGTCAACCGTCTGGCCCAGGGCCTCAACAACGAGCGTTCAAACCTGATCGGCGTCGTCGGCGCCAATCTCAGCTCGCCGTTCATCGCCAAGCAACTCGATCTTCTGAGCATCGGCCTTCTGCGGCGCGGATTGCAGTGCCTGCTTCTGAATGCGGCCGATGCCCGCAAGGATATCGCGCCCCTGATCGAGCTTCTCTTTGAATTTCGCGCACAGGCGATCGTCGTTCTTTCCGGCGAGCCGCCCGCCTCGATCATCGACGAGTGCATCGCCAATGGCGTGCGCCTCATCCTGATCAACCAGCGCCTCGACCGCACCGATACGAACATGGTGCTGAGCGACGATTCCCACGGGGCCGATCTTGCCGCCATGCGCCTGATCTCCGCCGGTTGCAGGAAGGTCGCGGTGGTCTCCAGCGGCAGCCAGACGCCGGCGCAATTGCGCCGCGCGACCGCCTTTACCCAGCGCATGAACGCCGAGGGCATTGATGTCATCGCCTGGTCGGGCGGACCGACGAGCTATGACAGCGGCTACCAGGCCGGCATGGAATTGCTTGACGACAAAGCGATCGACGGCGCCTTCTGCGTGACCGATCTGCTGGCACTGGGCTTCATGGATGCCGCGCGGCTAGGGATGGGACGCCGCGTGCCGGAGGATCTCTCCATTGTCGGTTTCGACGACATACCGCAGGCCGGCTGGAAAAGTTACCAGCTGACCACGATTGCCCAGTCCTTCGACGCCCTGACCGAAAAAGTCCTGACCGCACTGGACAGCGACCAGCCGGAAACGCGGCTTCAGGTCGTGCCCGTTTCGATGGTCGAGCGCATGACAACCCGCTGACGGGGAAGACTTAGCCGGCCTGCTTGATGCGGCTCTCGATCAGAAGCCCGCTCTGATCGAGGATCGGATGGGCGACGGATGCGATATGGGCATTGATGCGCTTGAGGTCGCGCAGCATGTCGAGATGCACGGAGCTGGTCTGGATGCTGTCGGCGCGACCGTCGCGCAGGCGCTGCAGATGCCGCTCGGCCGATTGTTTCTCCAGCCGGCGCACATCTTCCTTGACCTCCACCAGCCGGCGGGCAAGGTCGGCATTCTGGGTGGCAAATACCGTCTGTGCCATGCGGATATTGTCGAGCGTGATCGTGAACAGCCGCTCCAATTCGCTTTTGCCGTCGTCGGAAAACTGCAGGCCCTGATTGATCTTCTTGGCGATCTCCGGACGAAGACCCTTCTCGATGATATCGCCGATATGTTCGAGATTGATGGCATATTCGACGATATCCATCGCGCGGCGATGTTCCTTGTCGCTCAATCCATCCTGTCCCACCTTCGAGACATAGACCTTGATGCCATGCTGGATGCGATCGACCCGGCCTTCCAGCGTGCTGATATCGCTGAGCCTGGAAAGGTCATTCGCGCGCATGGCCTGACTTGCCTGCTCCAGCATGCGCTCGATCAGGTCGCCGACCAGCATGACCTCGCGGCTGGCGCCGGCAAGGGCCGCGACCGGCTGGTTGAGGTCGTGGCTATCGAGATAGCTGCGGTCGCTTTCGGCTTTCGCCGCCTCGGGAAGAAGCGCGGTTGTCACCTTCAGCAACAGCGGCGAGAGCGGCCAGGCAATGATGGCGACAGCCAGATTGAAGAGAAGATGCGCATCGACGGCAAGATTGGCATGCGAGAAAGGCGACATCTCCAGAAGCTCGGCGCCATATCCCGCCAACGGAAGCGCCGCCGCACAGCCGATCGCCCGCACGATGAGATTGCCGAGCGTGACGCGGCGCGCGGCAACAGGCGCCTTCAAGGTCGCCAGCACCGGCGGAACCGCTCCACCCAGATTGGCACCCAGAACCAGGACGATGACAAGGCTGGTATCGATGCCGCCATTGGTCGCCAGCGACAGGATCAGAACCACGATGGCGAGACTTGAGGACGCAAGCACCGCAAGGACGGCGGAAAAGATCAGCGCGACCGGCCAGGCATTGCCAAGCATGGTGATGAAGAGGCCGAGCGCCGGCGATTGCCGGATCGGATCGGTGGCGACCGAGAGCAGATGCAGCGACAGCAGCATCAGGCCGACGCCGACGAGTGCCGCACCGGCGCCCTGACGCGAGACCGATTTCATCCGGGAAAGAATGACACCTGCGAGAATCAGCATCGGCGAAAGCCAGCCAAGCCCCAGCGCCACGATCCAGGCGGTCGTCGCCGTGCCGACATTGGCGCCGAGCAGCACGATCTGCGCCATGGCCGGAACGATCAGATCCTTCTCGACAAAGGAGGCCACCATCAGGGCCGTCGCCGTCGAGCTTTGCAGGGCGACCGTTGCCACGAAGCCGGCGAGGAAGGATCGGAAGCCGCCTCGTGTGCCGGCAGCAAGACCGATGCGCAGCTTGGCGCCAAAGGCGCGCGACATGCCGTCCTTTATCTGGGACAGGCCAAAGAGCAGCAACGCGACCGCGCCGAAAAGATTGATGCTGACAATGACTGAATCCATCAGATCTCCTCACTTGCGGTCATGGACTGCCGACAAACGCCCGCCCGAGGCGCTGCCCATCGAAAGCATGGGATAACACACTCATCTTGCCCCTGGCATGACTGGTTGCGACAGCCGGAAGACGTTCGTTACCGCTCAATCCCGTATTCATGCCTTCGTTCCATGTACACGGCAACCTGCCGCAAACTGCCCTCGGCACGATCCAGAAACAGCCCGAGCGCGCCGATGAAGACCCCGAGGAAGCTTTCAAGGGAACCATCGTGGCTTTCCGGCGCACGGCCGAAGCGTGCCGCAAGCGCCCTGTAAAGCGCAAGCCGTTCCGGTTCGATATGCGGCAGGGCCAGCCCGGCACCCTGACGCAGACAATACCAGTCGGCAACCATCTCGAACACAGGCAGGCGATCAGATAGCGCTGTGTCGGGAGATTGCCAGCGCCCCGCGCCGAGCGAGCCGGCGATATCCGCTACGGTCTTGCCGGCAATCGCCGCAACGATATCGCCCGGCCATTCCTTGGGGAAATATCGATGCCGCACCAGCGCGCGTTTATGGCCGCGCAGGAAAGCGCCGTAGGTGGCAGCCGCAAAGGCCGGATCCGCTTGTTCACTGACCAGCATCGCCTCCTGCGCGTAACCTTGGCAAAGGCGGCCGTTGACCGGAAGCGCGGCCATCTCGACCGTCTCGACGGCGATCTCCTGCGATGACGGATGAATAACCTTGAAGGCCGGAGGAAAAGCGACGAGTGACGGCACGGCGATGTTGGTGAGCGAACGATCTCCATCCTCTCGCCGCGTGACGCCTTCGACATGCAGATGCCCGCTGAAATGCACGCAAAGCCCTGCCTTAACCAAGGCCTCTTCAACCGCCTTGCGGGGCGTGCGGCGAACGACATTGGTTTCTCCGAAGAGAGTGCTTTCCGCACCCGTTGCCCCGTCAAAAGGATCGAGCGCCGGATAGTGAGAAAAGCCGAGCAGCGTCTTGCCGAGCGTCTTTGCTCGCCGGCTGACATCGGCGATCCAATCGATGATGAAGGGCTTGCTGCGCAACAAGGCATTCCAGCCGCCGGAGGTGCTGTCGGTAAATGCTGCCTCCTCGCCTGTTCTGAAGGCTCCGTCGAGCGGCTCGAAGATATTGGCGTCGATCAGCATGAGCCAAAGGCCCGGCTCCGGCTCCACGAGATAGGAGGCATCCATCAGCCGATAGACGTTGCGCCCATCCGGCGAGCGGACCTCATAGAGCCGATCCTCCGGCGCATCGGAGGCGCCGAACGGCGTTTCCCAATGCAGGTACTCTGGGCGACGGAAATAACCGAAACCCGCCATTGGGCCAAGACCCGCCGGGTAACCTTCGCAATACATACGATCGCTGAAAACGACGCGCTCGCTTGCAAGCCGTTGATCGCTGGAGACGGAAACGCCACGGCCATCCTCCGCCAGAAACTCCTTGGTGTGATGGCGGCCCTGCGGCCCGAAGATATCGTGATTGCCGGGCAGCGCGTAAAAAGCGGTACCATAGGCGTCACGGTGACGTTGCAGGATGCCTTTCAAGGTTTCCGTCGTGGCGCGCTGGCCGTCGTCGGTGTAGTCGCCGAGCAGCACCACATGGCGAATGCCGCGGCTCTGCACCTCATCGAGCGCGGCATGGAGCGCGTCGGCGCTCTCGTTGAAGACACGGGTGGACTGACGCGTATCCGACCAGCTGCGCATCGTCATGCGCTGGCCGTCGACCTCGATGCCCCGGAAACCGAAATCAGCCGCAGTATCGTGAAAATGCGCATCCGCGATGACGGCAATGGCGGGAAGGTTGCGCGTCAGCATTCCGGCGCCTGCTTTCTCCTTTCGATCATGTCGATCCAGCCAGACGCGCGACGGGCCGCCGAATAAAGCATGGGCTTGGGGGTTTCGAACCATTCGTCCGGGCGAAGTTCCCGCCTTTCGCGAATGACGGCCACAGCATCGTCGAGCGTCGGATAGAGATGCGGCTGCTGCTTGTGCAGGAAGAGCGCGACCAGCGACACGGAGCGGCTGCGACCGCTCCGGCAATTGACGAGCACATTGCCGCCATCCGGGAAGGGATAGGTTTCCCGCTTCGGCATCCTCTGCCGCAGGGCACCATCGAGAATGTAATAGGCGCCCAGCATCATCGTATCCGGGCTGCCTTCGCCATCGATCAGGCCGAGCTTGTAGTAGCGGATATCGCCATAACCGGTGGCGCGCAGATCACCGTCTTGCGCAGCCGCCGGCACGAGATTGATGTCGAGGTTGACCGCACAATTGACGACCGTGGTGATGCCATGCCGGCGCAGCAGCCCGAGATCACGCGCACCCTCGCTGCCACCGATGTAAAGCGAGGCATTGTGCGGGCCAAGGCCTTCCGCAATCAGGCTGATTGCCGGTCGGGCGTAAACAGGTCCATCCATTCCCACTCCTTCGCGCTGATGTCGCGCGCCTTCATTCCCGGCGAAGCATCCTCCGCCATTACCTTCAAGCCAGATCCGATACCGTCTGCCGCTGTTCCGGCTCATGTCGAACAGCCAGCGGAATGTTCGCCGCCGCGCTCACGCCCTTTGCAACCCCCACGGCAGCGGCAAGGACCGGCCCGCCATCCTTCAGTGTGCCGATATCGAAAAACGGGCAGACATCGCCACCGGCCTCACTCACGAGCAACAGCCCGGCAAGGCAATCCCAGGAGTTCATATGCAGTTCGATATAACCATCCGAACGCCCATCGGCGACATAGGCAAGCGCCAGGGCACCGGAGCTGGCGCGCCGCACATTCGTACCCATATCGAGCAGATTTTTGACAACGCCGAGATAGGTCGCGTTCGGTACGCGGGTCGACCATCCCATCTCGATGGAAGCGGCATCGAAACGCTTCGTCTCCGCAACATGGATCGGCTTGCCGTTTCGGGTCGCTCCCTCCCCTCGGCGGGCGAAATAAAGCTCATCCAGGGCGGGATTATAGATCGCACCGAATTCGGTGCGACCGTTTTCGACATAGGCGATGGAAATGCAGAAATGGGGAATGCCCCGCGCAAAATTCGCCGTGCCATCCACCGGATCGACGACCCATACCCGCTGCCCGATGGTGCCTCCGCCCTCCTCGCCGAAAAATTCGTCCTCGGGAAAATGGGCCGCAATATGCTTGCGGATATGCGCCTCGGACGCCGCATCCGTTTGCGTCAGGAAGTCTTGCGGGCCTTTCATTGTATAGCCGCGGGAGGCTTCCGCATTGAACCCGTCCAGCACGAGCTCTCCCGCGGAACGAATAACGTCACGGCAAAAATTGGCGCGAGCCGACAATGCATCGGGGGAAGAACTGGAATTCATAAAAGCACACCGTCGAAAGCAATGAACACGCGTTCATATTGCACACGCGTTCACACATATCAAGAGACTGCTGCCCTCGTCAAACCTACCTCCCTCACAGCATCCTGGAGATTTCATCGCGCGGAGAACTCCACAGCGTCATGCCTATGTCAGCGGAAACGCATTGGCGCCAGACGCAGCGACAGGTCTTGTCCCGTCATTGCCTTGCTACAGATGCCCGCCGGCGAGAGGCCCTCATTTTCGGTGTCGTACTCGCGGGCGCAAGGCTTGGATCGAGCGTGAACAATTCCTTGGCTTTTCCAACGCCTTTCAACGCAAATCTCCCAACGGAAACGAGCTTTTCTCGCTCCGCCCCCAGTAGGAGGTCAGCGAACTCCGAGGAACAGAGCATGTCTCGCCCTGTAGATTGGCACATGTCGCTGATACGGCTTACTTCATTGACTGGTTGGCCAACCACCGTGAAATCGAGCCGGTCGGGTGTACCGATGTTGCCGTAGAATACATTGCCCGCATGCAGACCGAGATGGATATCGGCGACAGGCAGGCCCTCTGTTTCACGGCGGTGTGCAAGCTGGCCGAGCCGCAGCCGCAGATCGCGCTCCGCGTCAACGGCCGCCCGGCACGCATATTCCGGCCGGGAACTCGTAAACATCGCCAGCACACCGTCTCCGATCAGCTTCAGGACATCACCGCCGGCAGACTTGACCGCCCCGATCACCGCCTCTGCATAGTCGTTGATCAGAGGGATCAACTGATCGGCCTGCACGGACTCCGAGAGATGGGTGTAGCCGGTGATGTCCGAGTACCAGAGCACGGCCCGGATACGCTTCACGGCATCATGTCGGATCGCGCCGCTGAGCACACGCCGGCCGGCGTCGCGACCGAGATAGGCTTCCGCAAGTGTCTTCGTCAGCCGGGTTTGTGCGGCGGACCGGATCGCGAGGCCGAGGTGAGGCGTAAGTTGCGCCAGGCAGGCCACATCACCGTCGCTGAATCCGCCCGGCCGAGCCGTGGTGAAACGCGCATAGAATGCATTGACGTCTTCGACCCGCACGGCCTGCCGCGTGCGATAGACGAACGCCAGATAGTCAGTTTGACCAGCGTCGCACAATTCCTGGATCGCTGGATAGCCGTGGGTTTCGCCCTGCTCGAGCCGGCAGCGCAGCGAGGTCTCGCGCCGGCGCAGCATTTGCAGGAAGGGGCTACGCGACCGCTGACCCGCACCTTCCGGATCGCGACTGCCGACATGTTCCTCTTCGCGGAAAGGGTTTTCGGGATCCTCGTCCCAAAAAAACGCGCGCGCCTCATACATCGGATGAAGCGTGTCGATCATCACGAAGACTTTGCTGAGCGGCACCCCGGCCTCGACGCATCGTTCGCAGAATGCCCGCGTCAGCGAGGCCTCGTCTCGAATCCCCAGCAGGCCGGCCTCGGCCAACCACGCGGCGATCTCGTTGCAGTCATGTGTATCCATGATCCGATCATACCGGCATCGTCCGCAGGTAAGAAGCCTAATTGCGCTGCTGGGCCAGTTGATATTGCCAGGGTC
>JAVBSF010000440.1:0-2822 GCA_031556925.1 Pararhizobium sp. | reverse complement strand
AGGTCGGCTCGTCGGCGATGATGATCTGGCAGCCGTTCATCAGGGCACGGGCGATCGACACCCGCTGCTTCTGGCCGCCGGAAAGCTGGTTCGGCAGATGTTCGAGCCGTTCGCCGAGATTGAGCGCCGTCAGCAGCTCTTGCGCCCGCGCGCGGCGGGCCGCACCCGGCATGCCGGCATAGATGGCGGGGATTTCGACATTCTCCTGCGCGGTCGCTGTCGCCACCAGATTGTAGCTCTGGAAGACGAAGCCGAAAAGCTGGCGGCGGCGCGCGGCAAGCTCGTCGGCATCGAGATCGGAGACATCCTCGCCTTCGAGAAGATACTGCCCGCCCGTCGGCGTATCGAGACAGCCGAGAATGTTCATCAGGGTCGACTTGCCGGAGCCCGAAGCCCCGACGATCGCGACGAATTCACCCGCACGGATATCCAGCGAGACGCCGCGCAGCACCTCCACGGCGACGTCGCCGTTGACGAAGGTTTTCCTGATATCTTTCAGCGAAATGATCGGGGCCATCGGTATTTGCCCTCGAACATCGGCGGCGGCATATTGCGCCGGCTGGAGCCGCGGCTCGTCGCGCTTTTGCCATCACCTGAACCGGTGCCGACGACCACGCGGTCGTTCTCGTCGAGACCGCTCCTGATTTCCACGCGCACACGGCTCTTCACCCCGGTCTCGACGGCACGGGCTTCCTGCGCGCCCGAGCCGGTGACGACCGTCACTTCGCTGCCCTTGCCATCCGCGCCGGCATGGAGGGCGGCGACCGGGATCGTCAGCACGTTTTCGGCATGGTCTTCGATGAAGAACACCTGCGCCGTCATGTTCATCATCAGCGTGCCCTCCGGATTGGGCACGTCGAACAGCGCGTAGTAGAGCACGACATTGTTTTCGGTCGACGGGGTCGGCTTGATCTGGCGCAACTTGCCCTCGTAGCGCTTGCCGGGCTGGCCGAGCAGGGTGAAATAGGCGTCCATGCCCACCCGGAGCTTGCCGACATCGGCTTCGGAAACCTCCGCCTTCACCGTCATGGTCGAGAGGTCGGCAACGGTGACGATCGTCGGCGTCGACTGGTTGGCGTTCAGCGTCTGGCCTTCCTTGGCAGACGTGTTGACGATGGTGCCGGCCATGGGGGAATAGATCTTGGTATAGCCGAGGCTGATGCGGGCGTCCTTGAGGCTTGCTTCCTGCTTGCGGATCTGCGCCTCCAGCGAGGCGACATTGGCCTCGGCCGTCGCGAGGTTCGCCACGGCTTCATCGAGCGCCGATTGCGCCGCACCGTTGCTTGCAACAAGGCTGCGCTGGCGCGCAAGATTGGCGCTGGCCAGAACGGCCTGCGCCTTCTTGTCCAGCATCTGGGCTTCGAGATTGGCAAGCTCCGCCTCGGCGATCTCGATCTGGGTTTCGATCGAGGCGCTGTCCATCTCGGCGATCAGCTGGCCTTCCTTGACGCTGTCGCCGATTTCCACCTTGAGGCTCTTCAGCTGGCCGGAAACCTGCGCGCCGACATCGACATCCTTGATGGGGCTGAGGAGACCGGAGGCTGTCACGCTGTTTTCGATGGAGCCGCGGATCGGGGTTTCCGTGACGACGGCGGCGACGGTGGTATCGCCGCGATACTGGCTCCAGCCATACCAGCCGGCGGCACCGAGAGCGATCAGGACGGGCAACAGAAGCCAGCGGCTGCGGGCACGGCGGCGCGGGCGACGCGGCACCGGTGCAGGCGCAACCTCGGTCGCCGGTTCCGCATCGATTGTCCGGGAAACTTCCGCCATCTGCCACAACATCCTTGCTCAAGGGGCGCAAGCCCCGCGTTCAACTTTCCCTCCAAGTAATAGCGAAATCAGCCTGAATGAAGTCTGAGCGGATGAAATCTCTGTAATGTTTCAGCTTTTTCGCTTCCAAGTGTTTCCGGGAGGGCCGCATTCCCTTCTCCCCGCCTGCGGGGAGAAGGTGCCCGAAGGGCGGATGAGGGGCGAATGCCTCGACATCTCCGGGGATGAGAGGTCTGCCCCTCACCCTAACCCTCTCCCCGCAAGCGGGGACAAGAAACGCCTCAAACCAGCTTCCACGCGATATAGACCAGCGTCGCGGCGATCACCCAGAGCGCAAGCCGTCCCATGCGACCGTGACGCGCCTCCGAACGGCCGATGGCGTCCGCCGTCTCGGCATCGAAGCGCAGGCCGCTTTCGGCCATGTCGGTGATCTCACGCGAGAACTTTTCCGTCTTGGCCGCGATCTCAGGGGCGGCCTCGGCAAGCCGCAGTGCCGCATGCAGACCTTCCCGGATATCGGTGAAGATGCGCTTGGGGCCGAGATTATCTCGGATCCAGCCACCGACCACAGGTTCCGACGCCTTCCACATGTTGAAGCGCGGATTGAGCGTGCGGGAAACACCTTCGACGACGACCATGGTCTTCTGCAGCATCACCAGTTCCGGCCGTGTCTCCATATCGAAAAGCTCGGTCACTTCGAAAAGAAGCGTCAAAAGCTTCGCCATGGAGATGGTTTCGGCCGGCTGGCCATGGATCGGCTCGCCGATGGCGCGGATCGCCTGGGCGAAGCTCGCGACATCATGATGCGACGGTACATAGCCGGCTTCGAAATGCACATCCGCCACCCGGCGGTAGTCGCGGGTGATGAAGCCGTAGAGGATTTCGGCGAGAAACCGCCGTTCCTTCTTGCCGAGACGGCCGACAATGCCGAAATCGACGGCGACGATCATGCCGGCGGGATCGACGAACAGATTGCCCTGGTGCATGTCGGCGTGGAAGAAGCCGTCGCGCAGCGTATGGCGCAGGAACGACTGGATCAGCGTATCGGC
>JAVBSF010000547.1:0-10207 GCA_031556925.1 Pararhizobium sp. | reverse complement strand
CCGTCAGGCTGGAAGCCAGCAGCACGGAAAATCCTGCAAGGATGAGGGATGCGACGCGGCGCAATGCCCGCGGCTGCGCCGATTGCGTGCGGCCGAGCGCAAAGGCGCCGAACAGAAGCCACGACAGCGACGCGAACAGGATCAGCGCGGAAAACAGCGCGAGATGGCCGGCAATATCCCGCAGCGCGCCATGCGGCATGATGACGAGGCCGATGATCACCGCTTTCGGATTGAGAAGGGTCGTGACGAAAACGTGGCGAGGGCCGACGTCACCGGCGGTTTCCGGCTGCGGCAGCCAGAGCCGGACCGCGAGGAACAGAACCCATGCGGCAGAACAGGCCTTAAGCCCCGCCGATACCATCGGATAGGTTGCCAGAAACCCGGCCGCGACGGTCGCAAGCGGCGTCACCACGATCAGATAGGCCGAAAGCTCCGCGACAACGAGCGGCAGCGAGCGACGGAAGCCGGCCGATGCCGCGCCGAGCGCCAGCAGTGTATTGGTCGGGCCGGGCGTCAGCAGCAGGGCGAGGATGGAAAACGCGAAAGGCAGGGGCGACATGCGGGCTCCGGGCGGTATCAAAGCATGGCTCGCAAAAGTGTGCAGCGGTTTTGCGAAAAGACATGCGCGAAAGCAAAAATCCAAAGCGTATAAGCGAATCCGGAAGATCGCGACACGCTTTAGAAACGAATTCGCTTCGTCGTAGCCGGGAGAAGCGGCGCTCGCATTGATCGAGCGCAAGCGCACCGTCTTTCGTCAATGGGCGGAGTGTAGCGGATTGCTGTCCGAGAGAAAGCGGAATGTGTCGTGCAGCGCGGCCACCAGTGCGTCGGTGATCTCTTCGAGCTGTTCGTCGCTGAGGTGAAAGACGCGTTCGGCGCCGTGGGAAGGGGGAAGGTCTGATGTATTCGACATGGCATTGTCCTCTGCGTCGAATTCATTTCGACTGAAGGCACTTTAGAAACAGGGGCTTGCGCAGGGCTGGCCTTCGCCCCGTGCGGCAATAGAGGATTCGGGCGGGGGCCGCGAGCTTTTCCTGGCCGTTTAATGGCCAGTGCCGCCGAACTGCCGCTTGAGGGGGGCGACGACAAAGCTCAGGAACAGGATCGTCACGGCGCCGACGATGATGGCGATGACCGCCTGAACCGCCGAGGTCGCCAGCCATTCGACGAAACCGTGGGCCACGCCGGCCATATCGGCCGCCTGGACCGCAAGCACATGGATCGCCTCTTCCGGCCCATGGTAGCCAAGCTGGGCAAGCCCATGGATGAGGATGCTGCCGCCGACCCAGAGCATGGCGGCCGTGCCGACGGCGGCGAGAAGGTTGAGAAACACCGGCATTCCGGTCACCAGCCCCCGGCCGATAAAGCGGACGAACCCTGCCGACGATTTGGCGAGGAAAAGCCCGACATCGTCGGCTTTGACGATGAGACCCACGACACCATAGACAGCAAGCGTGATCAGAATGCCCACGGCTGCCAGAACCATGGCCTGTGTGTAGAAGCTGGAGGTGGAGACATTGGCGAGCGTCAACGCCATGATTTCGGCCGAGAGAATGAAATCCGTGCGGATCGCGCCGGAAACCTTCTGGTTTTCCAGCGCAAGTGCGTCCGGCGGCGTCGAGGAGATGGCGTTTTCATGCTCATGGGCCGCGTGCGGAAAAGCGGCTTCGTAGAGCTTTTCCGCGCCTTCGTAGCAGAGATAGACGCCGCCGAGCATCAGCAATGGGGTGATGACAAAGGGGGCGAAATAGGAGAGGACAAGCCCGATCGGCAGAAGAAACACCAGCTTGTTTTTCAGCGAGCCGAGCGCGATGCGGCCGATGATCGGCAATTCCCGGGCCGGCGAAAGGCCGACCACATAGCGCGGCGTCACTGCGGCATCGTCGATGACGACACCGGCCGCCTTGACGCCGGCCTTGGCCGTCTGGGCCGCCACGTCGTCCAGGGAGGCGGCCGCGAGTTTGGCAATGGCGGCAACGTCGTCGAGAAGCGCGATCAGGCCTGTCGCCATGGGGAATCCTTTGCGTGAGGGTTGTCGCGATACGGTAAGGTCGCGGTCTGACGGGAGCAAGTCCTCCTTGGTTTTCCGGCTGAACTTTCCGCCGGATCGCCTTCGAATGAAAGGGATTTCCGTCGCCTTCCCGCAAGCGGAGCCTCGCCCGCCCGGAAGACAGTCGCGGCAAAGTGATCGCGGGCGACTTGCCGATGACACTGTTGTCATCGACACTGGCTAAATTCGGATAGCTTGAAAGCGTTGCGGCAGCCCGCCGCAGGACATGGTTTCACCCACGAGGAGAACCAGCATGTCGGTATCTGTGCATTATGATACGCCGATTACGCCCGGCGAACTGGAAATGCTGCACGGTCTTTTGCGGTCGATCTGCCATACGAAGTCGATCGATGTCCAATCCCAGGATGGCGCGGCGACGGCGGCCGAACTCATCGCCTGCTTCCAGCGGGGCGCAAAGGATGAGAGATCGCTGCTGCTGGCCATGAATGTAATCTAAAGCGTGTCGCGATCTTTCAGATTCGCTCATACGCTTTAGATCTTTGTTTTTGCGCATGTCTTTTCGCAAAACCGCTGCACACTTTTGCGAGATATGCTTTAGCCGGAAATTTCCGCTCTTCGGGCCGAGGACTTGAAGGATGGCGGGTTTTTGCGAGCACGCCGGAACTTTCCGGCGGTGGATGCGTTCCGTTGATGGAAGGTTATGCGGACAGGAAGGAAGGGAGGAAGCATGCAGCTTATAGATCAGCATGAGACGGAGGAGAGGGTCGTGCAGAAGGTCTGGAGCGTATCGGACTTCTGCCGCCGTTTTCGCCTCGATAGTCTGGAGGAAAACCGGCTTCGCCGGTTGCTCGGGGATTTCGCCAATCAGCAGGAGCTGCTGATGAACGCGCAACGCAAGCCCGATCTGCGTTGAGTTTCAGGCCATTTGCTGCCGCAAAGATAAAGGCTGCCGGAGCATTGCGGCAGCCTTTCCTGTTTCATTGCGGGCGGCGAAGGTTGCCGCCTTATCCAAACCGTTCCATCTGAAAGTCGACGGGCGCTACCGGCGCATTCAGGCGTCCGGTCTTCTGCAGCACGTTGTTGCTGGTCGCAAAGCCGGTAATAGCCATGATCAGACCAGCGCCGATTATAAATCCAAATGCAATATAGGAAGATTTTGCGAGCATGTGAGACACTCCCGTTTCCAACTGCGAAAACTAAACACGGCAGTCGCTGATTGGTTCCATCAGCCTGGGAAGAATACAGTCTGTCGAATGCGACGGCGCCGATTGTATTGCAGGAAGGCGGGAAGGGAAAGTCTGCCGTTGTTTTACGGTAAATATCGGCCGCCGCCGATGGGTATCCTATACTGGAAATATAGTTTGAGGCGCGGGATCGGGGTCAGAAACGCGGCTCTCCGCCCGGCGGATAATGACTTTTTTGTTTAAAAGCAAAAACATGACCGCAACGGCAGCGGATCATGTGCTTTGCGGGATCGCGTGAGGCGCGTTCCGTGACGAAACCCGCAGGCAGGACGTCGACCGTGAAATCGGGATCTTTTCGAACGTTACGGTCGGCCTCGGAGACCTCCGCGTAGCCTTCGTTGCGGCAGCGGGCGCATTCAAGTTTTCGTGAGTATCGATCGCGTGCCGCCATTTTCCTGTCCATTCCCGAGATTCCACACGCAGGTAAAGGATGACGCCGCGCCGTTCAAGCCCGGATGCGCGACCGGACGCGAGACGGATAATCGAAGGCAACGGACTGCGGCAACTTTCTTCAATTCCGGTTGCAGCCGGTTCGTTATGCATCTTCCGTTCGTTGGAAACCGCCGCTAGGATCGTTTCCGGCGGTCGGGAATCGTGGTGGCTGGCCGATAATTTTGTGGGGCGGGCATGGAATTCATACGTGATCCTATCGTTGCACTCTTCCTGTCGCTTTCTTTCGGTTACCTCATCGGCAATCTTCGTGTCGGACCGATCCAGCTTGGCGGGATCTGCGGGACGCTGTTCGTCGCGCTGCTGATCGGCCAACTGGATGTCACGATCGACGACGACCTCAAGAATGCGGCTTTTGCGCTCTTCATCTTCGCGCTCGGCTTTACGGCGGGCCCGCAGTTCTTTGCCAACATCAAGTCGGGCTGGCGCTACAGCATCTTTTCGATCATCGAAGTGGTGACGGTCCTCGTCCTTCTGGCGCTTGCCGTCGTTGTTCTCGGTCTCGATCCGGGAACGACGGCCGGTCTTTTTGCCGGTTCCGCGACGGAATCGGCCGTGATCGGCACGGCGAGCGAGGCTTTGGCGCGGCTCGACCTGACGGCGGCGCAGATCACCGAGCTTCAGTCCAATGTCGCCACCGCCTACAGCGTCACCTATCTGTTTGGCCTGGTCGCGATCGTCATCTTCACCTCGCAGATCGCGCCGCTCATTCTCGGTATCGATCTGCGTCAATCCGCCGACGCGCTTGCGAAAAGTCTGGGTTCGGACGAGAGCGCGGGGAATGGCGATGGCAACGCCCGCGAATTCTCCGGCGTTGTCGGCCGTGCCTTTCTGGCCGGTTCCACGGCCGGCATGACGATCGGCGATTTCGAGAAAAGCCGCAACGGCACGGTCACGATCATGACGGTCAAGCGCGGGGGCGAGGTTCTGCCGGTATCCGACGATCTCGTTCTGGCGCAGGATGATATCCTTTTGGTCCGTGGCCGCAGAGGCGCCGTCATTGCCGTCGCCGAGCGGCTGGGCGGCGAAGTAGCCGTGCCCCCCGATATCGTCGTGCCGATCGTTACCCAGCAGGTCATCCTCAACCGCAAGGAGGTCGATGGCATGCAGGTGCGGGAGTTGCGCCGCAGCGAGGAAGGACGGCATGTCGGTCGCGGCGTGCTGATCACCAGTATCCGGCGTCTCGATCAATCCGTTCCCGCCTTGCCGAAAACGGTGCTTCAGAAAGGCGACGTCCTGACGATCGCCGGCGGGGAGGCGGAAGTCGCCGAGGCGGCCGCGGCGCTCGGCACGCCGATTGCCGAGACCAACAAGACCGACTTCATTGTCCTCGGTCTCGGCATCGTTTGCGGCCTCGCGCTCGGCAAATTGAGCTTGCACATCGGCGCGCTCGACCTTTCTCTCGGCACGGGCGGCGGCGCGCTTGTCGCCGGCCTGATCTTTGGCTGGCTGCATATGCGCCGGCCGAAACACGGGGCGTTTCCGTCGGCAGCGGCGGATTTCATCAAGGACTTCGGTCTGGCGACCTTCATCGCCGCTGTCGGCCTTTCGGCAGGCCCTTCGGCCATCGCGCTGATCAAGGAATACGGGCTGGTGCTGCCGGTGATCGGCATGCTGGTTTCCTTCCTGCCGGCGTTGATCTCGCTGCTTGTCGGCTGGAAGTTGCTGAAAATCGAGCCGCCCATCCTGCTGGGGGCGATTGCCGGCCAGCATTGCAGCACGCCAACCCTCAGCGCGCTGGTCTCGCAGGCCGGCAACGGAACACCGGTGATCGGCTATACGGTGACCTACGCCTTCTCCCACGTGCTTCTGCCTCTGATGGGGCCGATCGTGGTGGCCATGGGAGCCGCGCTCGTCCACTGAACGAGGCCGCGCAACCGGTCAAGTCGTCGCGCTGATCAATCTGTGGGGCAGGGCCAGCTTTTCGGGGCGGTCAGGCCGGCGGGAAGCCTGGTGTCGGCGTCGCCGCAGCTCATGTCGACCTGCTCCTGCTTCAGCCCCGTGGCCGCCGAAAGGTCGAGCCCTTCGATGCGCGTCAGGAACATGAAGGCTCCGTCGAAGGCGAGCGGACCTTCGATGACCGCATCCCGGAAGATGGCGCGGGAGAGGTTGGCATAGGAAAAGCGAGCGCCGCCGAGAACAGCGTTGCTGAAATCCGTGCGCCCCAGTTCGGCTTTTTCGAAATCGATGTTTTTCAGCCTGGCGTCAACGAAGCTCGCGCGCTGGAGCTCGGCACCGGAAAAGTTCGCATCCTCGGCCGTGACCCGCGCAAAGCTCGAACGATAGGCCTCGATGCGGGAAAAATTGGTTTTCAGAGCGGTCGAATCTTCCAGCCAGGTGCGAACCATGGTCGCCTTCTCGAGATTGGCGCCGTTGAGGTTGGAGCGGGAGAAGTCGGTCAGCGAGAAATCCGAGCTGAAGAGGTTGGCCCCCTGCAGGTCACTCGATTTCATCTCCACGTTCTTCTTGTTGCATTCCTGCCAGTCGATGCCGGGTGCGGGCGATCCATTGCATTGCGCGGCCATGGCGGGGGAGGTGAGCGCCGTGAGCGCGGCCGTCGCCAGCATCGCCCTGACGATCGTTCCCGTCGTTTCGAACCCGTTTACCACACGCAATGCCAGATGCTTCATAGAAAACTCCGCCGCTATAACACCGAAATCCGGCCTTTCCTCGCCATCGTCCTTACGCGAAAGCGCGAGCCGGCACCAGATGCCGGAGCGAAAACAGGCAACCGCGGGCGGCTGTCTCGCGGGATCGTGAAGACTTACAGAGTGTGGTAGCGGCGATCGAAATAGATCAGCGCCTGTCCGCCGTCATTTTCACGGATCGGTACGACGTCGCAGATCAGGATATCGTGGGTGCCGCCGTCCGAAACCGTCTTGACGCGGCAGTCCAGCGAAACGAGGGCATCTTCGAGCACCGGCGCGCCGGTCTCGAGTGTCGACCATGTCGCGCCTGCAAAGCGCTGGGAAACCGGCGTCTTGCCCCCGAACAGCCGGCTCAGCTCTTCATGGCCGCGTTCGAGAATGTTGACGCAGACCACACGATTCGCCTCCACCGCGGGGTGTGCGGACGATGCGCGGTTGAGGCAGACGAGCAGGGTCGGCGGATCGTCGGTGACGCTGCAGACGGCTGTCGCGGCGAAACCGGCGAGCCCGCCCGGACCATCGGTCGTGACGATGTTCACGGCGGCGCCGAGCCTTGCCATGGCGTTGCGGAATTCCGTTTTCCGGTCCGTCCGGACGGCCGGCGAGGCAGGGATTGTGATTGGTGTCGTCTGCATGGAAGGCTCCATTCCCGGAGAGGGCGCGGTCATGGCTGGACCCTTTCGCCCGGCTCGGCCAGAAAGGCTATGATCGTTTCGTTGAAGGGTTCGGGGTAGACGATGTTCATGGCGTGGGCGCCGAAATCGGAGAGGGCGAGCCTCGCCTTCGGCATGGTTTCCGCAAGCCTGACCGAACGTGTATAGGGGACGAGCAGGTCGTCCTTCGTCGCCATGATCAGCGTTTCGGCATCGACAAGGGGCAGTCTGGCTTCGATATCGAAGGCGCGCAGAGCGGCGATCCGGCGCAGGACATTCTCCCGCCCCTGAAAATGGGTGATGCCGTGCGCTTCGTCGGATGCCATGCGCTCCGCATTCTCCGACATCCAGACGGCCGGATAAAGGAACAGCGGCTGCGCCTTGACGAAGGCTTCGACGCCGGAGTTTTCGAGCAGGGCGATGCGGGCATCGAAGCAGCGGCCGGAATGCGGGTCGGCCTTGCCCCAGGCGTTGACCAGGATCAGCCGCCCGATCATGCCCGGATGCCGCGCCGCGAGGTCCAGCCCGATCAGGCCGCCGAGCGCATGGCCCATGAAATCGAAATGCTCCAGCCCGAGCGCCGCGACGATTTCCATCACGTCATCGGCCATGGCCGCGATGCCGCCTTCTTCCGGCACCGTGCCGCCGGTTCGGCCCGTGCCCCTGTGATCGTAGGTCACCACGCGGAAATGCCGGGTGAGAGCAGGCAGCTGCGGCGCCCAATAGGCGCCGGAACCGCCGAGCCCGGACGACAGGATGATGGTCCTGCCGTCCTGTCGTCCATGAATCTCGAAATGCATTTTACTTCTTGCCGATATGGGCGACGGTCGCGATCTCGACCCGCGCATCGGGCTTCACGAGACCGCACTGCACGCAGTAGCGCGCCGGTTTGTCGCCGGGGAAGTATTCCGCATAGACCTTGTTGACGGCCTGATAGTTGGCCCAGTCGGTGACGAAGATATGGTTCATCGTCACGTCTTCCATGGTGCCGCCGGCCGTTTCGATCACCGATTTGATCGTCTCCAGCACATGGCGCGTCTGTGCGCCGGCATCGCCGACATGCACGACGTCGTTGTTCTTGTCGAAGGGCAAGGTGCCGGACACATAAACGATGCCATCGGCCAGCGTGCCGGGCGAATAGGGGGCGATCGGCTTCTGGGTGCCTTCGGGGACGATGATGGACTTGGGCATGGGGTTCTCCTCTTGGATTGATTTTGTTTGAGCGCCTTTCCAGCCAAAGCGGTCTCGCCTCGGCTGGAAAGGCTTCAGGTGTCGGCAGGCGCCGCCTGACTGATCGCGCCGCAGAAATCATTGACGGTCGCGACCCAGCCGAAGAATTTCTCGACGTTGTAAACGGTCGCCTGCTGGATGAAGTCAGGCCCAAGATGGTGGGTGGCGTCTTCCAGCATCACGCCGAAATATTCGAGATGGAAGGCATCGCGCAGCGAGCTTTCGACGCAGACATTGGTGGCAATGCCGACGAAGACGAGGTTGCGGATGCCGCGGGCGCGCAGCACGCTGTCCATGTTGGTGTTGAAAAAGCCGGAATAGCGGGTCTTCGGCACAAGGATATCGCCCGGCTGCGGCTGCAACTCGTCGACGATCGCGTAATCCCAGGTGCCTTTGGCCAGAAGCTGGCCCTGCAGCTCAGGGCGGGCGCGCATCGTCTTCAGGGCGTTGGACTTGTGCCAGTTGGGCGAGCCGGGGCCGCCCGCCTCCACATAGTCCTTATCCCAGCCGTTCTGGAAGTAAACGACCAGAACGCCGGCCGCGCGGGCCGCATCGAGCGTCCTCCTGATATTGGAAATCGTGCCCTTGGAGCCTGCGATATCGAAACCGGCGAGATCCACATAGCCGCCCTCGGTCGAATAGGCATTCTGCATATCGACGACGACGACGGCGGTTTCCGACGGTTTCAGCGTGATCGGCTCCGGCCGGGCCGGCAGCGTCACGCTCTTCGTGAGTTCAGGGCGGGGCTGGTAGCCTGCCACGACAGCCTCGCTCATTCCGCAGCCTCCAGCATGGGCAGGATGTGCTGGCGGCTCTTCATCAGTGGCTGCACGTACTTGCCGAATTTCTCGATGCCCTCGACGAAATCGTCGAAGGTCAGCATGACGCCGCCGGTGCCGGGCACTTCGCTCATCTCGTCGAGCATGGCCGCAACTTCTTCATAGGAGCCGATCAGCGTGCCCATGTTGATGTTGACCGCAGAGACCGGGTTCGACATGTGGCGGACATTGGTGTCGGAGCCGGACCTTGTGTCGGCAGCGCTCTGAAGCCCGAGCCACTTGATCGCTTCCTCGTCGGCACCGGCCTTGTAGTGTTCCCACTTCGCCCATGCTTCTTCGGACGTCTCTTCCGCCAGAACCATGGTCAGAACGAAGGAGCGGACGTCCCGCCCGGTCTTTTCCGTCGCCGCCAGCAGCCGCTCATTGGTCGGGGCAAAGGCCCTGGGCGTGTTGACGCCGACGCCGAAGCAGAAGCTGTAATCGGCAAACTGCGCAGAAAACGCCATGCCGGAATTGGAGGAGCCGGCGCAGATCAGCTTCACATCGCCTTCCGGGACCGGCTTCATCCGGCAGTCGTCCATGGTGAAATGCTTGCCCTTGAGATCGGACTGCCCGGTGGTCAGCAGATCCTTCAGGACGGTCGTGTATTCGCTGAGGTATTCGTAGCGGTCGGAGAAATAGTCGTCGCCCGGCCAAAGGCCCATCTGGCTGTATTCCGGCCGCTGCCAGCCGGTAACGAGATTGACGCCAAAACGGCCGCCGGAGATCGAGTCGATGGTGGTCGCCATCCGCGCGACGATGGCGGGCGGCATGATCAATGTCGCGGCGGTTCCGAACAGCTTGATCTTCGAGGTGACGGCGGCAAGGCCCGCCATCAGCGTGAAGGATTCGAGATTGTAGTCCCAGAATTCCGTCTTGCCGCCGAAGCCACGCAGCTTGATCATCGAAAGAGCGAAATCGAAGCCGTACTTTTCGGCCGTCAAGGTGATTTCCTTGTTGAGCTCGAAACTCGGTTTGTATTGCGGTGCATTTTCCGAAAGCAGCCAGCCATTGTTTCCGATCGGGATGAAGACGCCAATTTCCATAAGCCTGCTCTCCTCGTTGTCGCCGCGCTTGCAGCGTTCTGGTGCAGAAGGAAAAGCAGGAAGCGTGCCAGTTTGCTATAGTCCTTTTAAATCAATTGGTTATGTTG
>JAVBSF010000152.1:0-6205 GCA_031556925.1 Pararhizobium sp. | reverse complement strand
GGGCTCGGCGATGGTGCGGGCGAGAGAGCGATGCAGTTCCTCGCTGTAGCCGGCCGGGATATCATGGGGGTTGGTGGATACCTTCCAGGGGCACTTGGCACACTGCTTAACGCGCTTCAGTTCCCAGCTCATCCCGAATCCCTTCCTGGGTGCCGGCCAGTATTATGACCCTGAGCGCGTTCTTCCAACTCGCTTCGGGCCCAAGGCGGCAATTTCGAACGGGATCCCCCTCCCCTACTCCAGCGTGAAGCCGTTAGGTCAAAATCGAGGGCCGAGTTTTCAGCTTATCGCTTCAATTGAAATCGGGAAGTAAAAGCCACAATCTTCGGCCCGTGCAATGGCTGGAAGAAGCGTCTCCAGAGGCAATTTCTCGATTTCGTAAGCCATTGTAATAAAATGCCTGCCAATCCGATACAGAAGTTATCATGTCCTTCGCTTCCGTCACATAGGTAGATTTCCCGCGCGCGTACTTAGTACAGGCGGCTAGGCCTTCCGGATTGAACAGAGGTATGCCCACCGCGCCTCAGGTCGACGAGAATGGCCATTTTTCCAATGGTTTCGACATTCAGCGCTGCGGCAAATGGAAACAAGAGACGTTTACAAACGATCGGTTATCCGTATCTTCTGCATTTGGAAAACCCCTCATCGATGATTTCTATGGCGCTTCAAATGGCTCGTGACGCTCACAATCGCTCTTCTCGTCGACCTCAGGGACGGCTGATCGGCTATGCTCGCGTGTCCACAGATGAACAGGCGACGGAGGCACAGGAGATTGAGCTCCGCTCGGCCGGCTGCGCCGTCATCGTTCAGGAACACGGGTCCGGCGCGTCGCGCGCTCGGCCGGCCCTCTCCAGGCTGCTTCGGGAGATCAATGCCGGCGACACGCTCGTTGTCGTGCGGCTCGACCGTCTGGCGCGCTCGGTTGGCCATCTGCTCGAGGTGATCGAGGATCTGACTGCGAGGAACGCGCATTTTCGGTCGCTGCGAGATCCGATCGACACGTCGACGCCGCAGGGAATGTTCTCTCTTCAGGTGCTCGGCGCCGTTGCACAGCTCGAACGCGCGTTGATCTCCGAGCGAACCAAAGCAGGCATCAAGGCGGCAAAAGCGAAGGGCCGACTGCCCGGCAACCCGGGTATCCGGGAAAAACGGCCCGAGGCGCTGGCCAAAATGACCGCGGTGCAGAAAGCGGCCTATGGCGATCGCATCCAGGCTTCTGCCAACCAATGGCTTCCGACCGTGCGGCGCATGCGACCGGATCACACCTGGGACGACATCGCCCGCGTTTTGAACCAACGCGGCCTCGACTGGACGTCGGAACGCCTTCGCCGCGCCGTGAAATGGATGGTCGCGGAGCGCATGGCCGATCCCACTTTGCTTCGCAAGTCCCCTCCCCGACAGCCCGAAGATCGCTTGATGACGTTGGTCGCCGGCATCCACTCGTCGAACCCGGACCTGACGCTGCGCGAAATCGCGACCCAACTCGAAAGGTTGCACGAGCGCACTCCCCGCGGCGGCTCCAGGTGGTCGCCCTCGTCCGTGAAGAACCTCATCGATCGTGCCCGCCGATCGGGACTGATCTCCAGCGCCGGCTAGCAGCACGGCCTTCATCGCGATTTTGGCCTCTGCAGGCTCTTCAGCAGCGAATCCGACACCTGCAGCCGATCTCCGGCTTCGGCCCCATCATTCGATCGGCCCCTCTCCAAACTACGATCGTCGCCGGACTTCTGAGCATCGAGCTTTACCCGGAGCAAGGCCATGACCATCGGCCAGGTCGAAAACTTCCCATCCTTGGCGCGGTCTGTCAGGCTGCGCAAATAGCCGCCGGCATTACTGATCTGACCGGCCCTCTGGTAGATCGCGGCCAGTGTGATCCCCGCATGCTGCTCGCCCATGACGTCGCAGGCTTCGCGCCAAGCGCTCGGGCTGATCCCCAGCATCGGCCGGGCCAGTTCCGCGGCCGCCAGCAAGTCGCGCCAGTGCCGGATTTCCCCTCCTTGTGCCAATTCACGGATCTCGGGGCAGGCATCCAGCACGATCCCCAATGGCAACTCCCGTTTCGGCAGGCGCCGCACGTTGTCGGTTTCCGCAACGCTGCCGCCCGCTTCATCATTTTTTCCAAAGCCGTTTTCAGATTCAAATTTAGAATCTGGTTTTGAATTCTGTATGTGACGACCGGAATGGGACTCATTGGCGTCCAGATTCTGTGTTTTTGCGAATGATTCCAACACATCACGGATATCGACGCAGAGCTCGTGAAGTTCCTGCGCGATGTCCTCCACAAGCTGGCGAGGAGCCGCGCGTGGCAGCCTGGCGACGATCCCCTGATAGGTCTGCGTGACCCTGCCCCAGTTCCCCGGAACGTTCTCTTCAATGCCGGTTTCAATCATCTTGACGATGTCGCGCCGGAGCAATGTGAGGCGCTCCTTGGCAACGCGAAACGCCTTCTTCTCAGCCTGCAGTGCCTCAACTAAGTCTCGAAACTCGTCTGCCCGCGCCACGATCGGTGACAAGTCGAAGCCGTAGGCCTGTTCGATCTCCCCTCCCCTTCCCTTGCGAGCGAAGCGTTTGCCATTGGGGCTGTCGCGGCGGATGATCAGGCCGCAATCCACGAGCACCGCGATATGCCGTCTGAGGGTCGTCGCCGGCATGCCATTTGCGCGCGCAGCAAGCTGCTCGTTGGACGGCCAGACAACTAGTTCTGCGTCGCCGCTCAATGATGTCTCCGGGTGAAACTACAGCAATGCGTTAAGAATCGTGAGTGACCGATCCGTAGCACCAATCAGTTCCCGCGCTTCGCGGATATGCTGAAAGACCTGCCACTTGTGGGCGGCAGCTTCAGGTGCGACTGCCTTTGCAGCCATTTGGCTTGCGATATGGCCGAGCGTCATCGGCCGCCGCCCAAAGGGCGTCGTCGAGATATGCGTCTGCATTTCCTTTTACCTTTTGCTAGGCAAAAGAAATCTGTCCGCTGAAACGGCGCTGAGCCTCAGAAGACTCTTGACGGTGATTCTCGGAAATGCGATTCTCTTAGTTGCGACACTACAGAGAAGGGCTTCCGGAATTTGTTTCGGTGGCCTTTTTCTTTTGCGGTTCGTGGTTTTTCATCTCTACCGAGCGCGGCTCGGAATTGATCCAAATCTCACCCTCTGTCGGCTTTCTCTCCTTCATTCGTTTCAAGAAATTGGACATACAAACGATCCAACTGGTCCGCGACATACTCTCCGAAAGATGGCACCAGTTTCTCGTCGAAAATTAATGCTGTCTTCCCGGTCTCTAGCTGGATGCGCGCCGCCTTTTTCCCCTTCGGCGTGCTCCAGTTTTTTACTTTCCTGGAAGGCTTGGCCGGCCGCTTCGATGCAACATCGAAGATGAGTGCGAAACGAGCGTCGCTATCCGCGGCCAAGAACCGTTCAGACCCCAGAATCGCCTCAACAGCGTCCATGACCTTTGGCTTCCCGAGGCTTTCGGCAAGCGCTACCCAGCGTGATCTACCAGCTCTCGCGGCCGGGCCAATCTGGATAGCAAGCTTTTCTGGAATGCTCCGCGCGACGGCGATATAGCGGCTTAGGTCAGACTTGTCGGTCGATAGGGCAGCAGTAATGGTTGCGCGATCAAAACCCGCATCCTCGAGCCGGAGCGCAAACAGCGCCTTCTCAATAAATGAAAGGTCGGCGCGATCAAGATTCTCTCGCCCTTGAGCCACCACCAGCTCATGATCGGTAAGGCTTCGGACGATCGCCGACACCTCTCGACCCAGATCTATGGCAGCCCGTAGCCGCCGACGTCCGTATGCAATTTGATACCGGCCAGTCTTTTCCGGATGAGGTCGAACGAGGATCGGGACTTGCTGTCCGTTTTCAGCGATGCTTGCCTTGAGCTGATCGAATTTTGGATCAATAGCGGTCGGCAATCGGTCGGCAATCGTCGATCCTTCAATCATCGACGGATCCAAGGAAACGACCGCCTCGCCCGAAGCTAACTGATCCTGAAGTCGAGCTGCGGTTTTCGCTCCCTCCGCCATCTCTTGCAGTGACGAGCCCATCGCGGAGATTGCGCCAGTGCGCACACGGGCAGCTGACTTGTCTGTTGGAGCCTTTTCGCTCACAACCGGCTTCTTGAGGAACAATGAGTCGATTGCGTCCTTACGGCTCATGGCGTTGATCTCTGCAAGCTAGTTTCGAAGCACCGCATCCGGCGGAAGGCGGCCTGTTGGGAGCTCCCAACAAGCTGCGGCTAAGCCAGCTTGGGCGGTGGCTTCCCCAAACCTTTCGGCTCAAAATTGGTCGATACGACCCCTGCAACGAAAACAGAAATCGGCTCTGGTGGAGTCTGTTGGGAGCTCCCAACAACATGTAGGGATCCTGCAATACTCCAATCATAAGCGTCCCCACGCAGCCTTAATCAATCCTTCGATTTCGGCGTTCACCGCGTCCAAAGCTTCCATCGCCCGGTCGTATGTCGAACGAGTCAAATTCTCTCGCCCGATTTCATAGAGCGTCTGTTTCGTAAGGCCGGCGTCAGAAACCGCCGCAGACTTCACCATTGGATTAGTCAGGACGTGATCATCGAACATGTTCCTCAGCAGCGCCGCGACCTTCGTCTGCGGGGCATCCTGAGGTTCGAACCGGGTCAGCAGATAGCGGATGAAATCATACTGTAGATTCCCTCCGGCCTCCTTCACGACACCGAGAAGATCACGAGTCATAAGCAGAAACTGACTCATGGACGCGATATCGAGCATCTGTGGATGCACCGTAATGACCATTGATGTGGCGGCGCACAGACCACTGAGTGTCAGGAAACCAAGCTGGGGAGGGCAGTCGATGACAACGACGTCATAGTCGTCAGCGACTTCGTCAAATGCTTGGGCGACACGCGTGAAGAAAAGACCGTCCCGCGAACCACGGTCGGTCAAGGCCTTTGGGGTTGTGTGCTCGAACTCCATAAGCTCGAGGTTGCCAGGGACCAGATGCAGGCCATCGAAGTACGTCGAGCGGATCACCTCTCTGAGCGACCGCCTAGAGTCGTCGTACCGGATTGCCGCGTACAGTGTCTCGTTGGAACCCACATCCGTCTCCGGGAGAACGCCAAGGAGTGCCGATAGGCTGGCCTGCGGATCGAGATCGACGGCAAGTACCCTGTAGCCCTGCAACGCAAGATACTGAGCAAGATGGGCCGACGTTGTTGTCTTGCCGGAGCCGCCTTTGAAATTGGTCACCGCAATAACCTGCAAGTGCTCTGAGCCGCGTCGATGGGGCACAAACTCGATACTCTCGCGTCCGCGGGCAGAGCCTGCCAGCATATGCCGGATTTCATTAATCTGACCGAGTGTGTAGAAGCGCCTTCCGTTGCTGGCGAGTTCGGGTTGAGGGCCTTCACCCGCCAGAGTCATCTTTCGAAGGGTCGAATCAGATATCTTCATTAGGCGCGCCGCTTCACCCGACGTGAATTTGCGCAAACTCTTGTGCGAGGTCGGAGGAAACAGGGCTTCGCTCATAGCCTGGAGCTGAGAGCTCAGTTGTTCAGCGTGCTCACCAATAGTGACATCTACCGAGGGACGATCATTTCGGGATATGGCAACTGCTTTGCTCACGGTGGAATCTCTTGTCACGGTTAATCGGCATGTAATGCCATTTTTCCGTGACGATTACTGAATGCGCGTTTGGTTGCAAGGCGTTTTTGGTTAACGAAAGGTTAACGCGCTTTCGCCCAATCCAAACCGAACGCGGATTAATCGATCATTATCTTGTAGTTAGCCTGACTCCCGTAGTTCGCGGCGGGTCGGAGGAAATGCAGATCTGCACCTCTTATCAACATTTTAGACTCCGCCTTCCGCTCGATTTTCAAGAGCTATACCGCCGATTCGGTAGAATCACCGGATGCAAATCTGCACATAGCCACACGCAGCACGAGATGATTTCCCTCCGCCTGACCAGTTCATGCGGAGATCACTATGCAGATTCTGAGCGTTTCGCCCGACCACTACGCAGGTAACCGCAACTACCTGAAGCAGATGCACCGTCTTCGGGCCGCGGTGTTTGGCACCCGCCTGGAATGGGATGTCACCATTACAGACCACGGAGAGCGGGATCAGTACGACGACTTGCTTCCGGCCTACATCCTCGCGATCTCCGCTGGACACAAGGTCGTCGGCTGCGCGCGGCTGCTGCCAGCCTCTGGCTCGACGATGCTCGAGCCAACC
>JAVBSF010000149.1:0-7821 GCA_031556925.1 Pararhizobium sp. | reverse complement strand
AGTACGGTGACAAAGCCGGAGAGCACGGCGCGAACCGAGAGCGGCAGGCGTTCCTCCACCGGAAGCGATTCCTTCATGCGCAGCATCGCCCACAGGCACAGGATGCCGACGGCGCAGCCAAGCAGAATGAATATCCAGTGCCAGTTGGCGTAGAAAACGATCGCCTGGCCGATGGACGGCGCGACGATCGGCACGATCATGAAGACGATCATCACATAGGACATGACACGCGCCATCTCGCGGCCGCCGAAGCAATCGCGCACGATGGCCATGGTGGTGATGCGCACGGCGGCCGCGCCGATACCCTGAACGAAGCGCAGGACGAGCAGCATCTGAAAGCTTTCCGTCATCGCCGCGGCAAACATCGTTACGGAGAAGAAACCAAGGCCGACAACCAGCATGTTGCGGCGGCCGAAGGCGTCAGACAAGCTGCCGAAAATGATCTGCGAACAGCCGAAGCCGAGGAAAAACACTGCGATGACGAGCTGGGCGTCGTTCGCATTGGCGACATGAAGGGATTCGCCGATGCTCGGCAGCGCCGGCAGCATGATATCGATGGCAAGCGCAACGCTGGCGGTCATCAGCGCGATGGTGATGACGAATTCGAAAAAGCCGAGACTGATGCGAGAGGCGCCCGCGGGCGCCTCGCTGGAAGAAGTCGTTGTCATGATAAAACCTGTGTCGTCTTGGGAGGGACGGAATTTCTTATTCAATGGGTCTGCGTATGCGGATGGAAGAGTTTTCCCTTCTCCGCGATCAGGACGAAGATGAAGCCGATGATAGCAACGGTGAAAAAGCCGAAGGCGAGCGGTCGCACCGTGCCATCGAAGGCCTGACCGATCAGCGCGCCGATCAGGCTGCCGACGATCGTCTGGGTGAAGCCCAACACCGAGGATGCCGTACCCGCAACGCGGCCGAGCGGCTCCATCGCCATGGCATTGAAGTTTGCACCGATCAGGCCGAACTGGAACATTGCGCAGCAATAGATGACCACGAACAGCCAGAAGGGCAGCGTCGTGACAGAGGCGGCGACGATCCAGACAAGACTTGCGAGCGTGAAGCCGACAAGTGCCGTGTGGGAAAGGCGACGCATACCGTAGCGATTGACCAGCCGTGAATTGGCGAAGGAGGCCACAGCCATCAGGCCGGCAAAGCCGGCAAAGGCCAGCGGAAACCACACGCCAAGGCCGTAGACACCGACGAGAATCTGCTGCGCCGAGTTGATGAAACCGAAAAGGCCGCCGAAGATGAAGGACATCGCCAGCGTGTAGAACAGAGCGGTGCGGTTGGTAAGAACGATACGGAAGCCTTCGACGATTGCAGCCGGCGTGAACGGACGGCGATAGTCTTCATGAAGCGTTTCCGGCAGCTTTATGATCACCAGCGTTGCCACGAAAACCGCGAAGATGCAGATCGCGACGAAGATCATATGCCATTCCGCAAAGATCATGATCAACTGACCGACGCTCGGCGCGATGACCGGCACGATCATGAACACCATCATCACCAGCGACATGACTTCCGCCATCATGCGGCCGCCGTAAACGTCGCGCACGACGGAGACGGAGATGACGCGGGTTGCCGCAGCGCCAATGCCCTGGACGAAGCGCAGGGCGAGCAAGCCGGCAAAGGTCGGCACGAAGACGATGGAGAGCGCGCAGAGCGCGTAGATGCCAAGGCCAGCTAGCAGGGGAAGCTTGCGTCCGAACCGGTCGGACAGCGGGCCAAAGAAGAGCTGCGCGATACCCATGCCCAAGAGATAGGAGGTGATGACGAATTGCCGCTGATTCTCGTCGGTCACGCCGAGGCTCGCGCCGATCTGCTGCAGGCCGGGCAGCATGATATCGATCGAGATCGCGTTGATCGCCATCAGCATCGCCATCAGTGCGATGAACTGGGATTTCGGAAGAGCCGGCAAAACTGCCGTTTCAGGCATGGTGGTCGTCATTACGGATTCCTGACGCGGCCTGATGGCCGATGAAATACGGAGGCGCCACGCTGCCGGGGCATGCGAGGACGTCAAAATTTGAAATGCGCGAATTCAAAAGCGCTTTCAAAGATGAAAATTATAAATGTCGCAGGCTGAGGCGCCCGACGGCAGAAGATTTGGTCGCTTCTAGAAAAAGCGGTCACGAGGCGCGATAACGCGCAATTATCACCGAATGATGACAGAAAATACCATCGACGGGCCGCCGAACGCCCTGAAGGCGATCGAACTGCGCGTGTTTCGGAGAGAGGGAGGCAAAAACGCCTTCCCTCAATCTTCCGAAGGAAGTCTTAAGCCGCTCCCTTGACGGAAATGCCGTTTTCCTCAAGGTGCGACTGCAGTTCGCCGGCCTGGAACATCTCGCGGACGATATCGCAACCGCCGACAAACTCGCCCTTGATGTAGAGCTGCGGGATCGTCGGCCAGTTGGAATAATCCTTGATGCCCTGACGGATATCAGCGTCGGCGAGCACGTTGATGCCCTTATAATCCACGCCGATATAGTCCAGAATCTGGACCACCTGGCCCGAGAAACCACACTGCGGAAACTGCGGGGTGCCCTTCATGAAAAGAACGACGTCGTTCGTCTTCACTTCGTTGTCGATGAAATCGTTGATTCCGCTCATATCCAAAATCCCTGGCTGTACCCGATTCAAGGTCGGGTAGTGTCTGTCGCCTGTTAGATAACACGCACCATGCCGGTTTACACCCATGGCGCAACAAAAATTGATGGCTGGTGCCACTTTTTAACGCGGACGTAATCGATCGATCACGTTTTGCCGAAAATCGGGTTGGGGGCGCTCAGGCCTTGGCCTTGCTGCGGGCGGCTGCCGTTTTGCGGCGGCTTACCTGCTTCCTGGCCGGCTTTGCCTTTGGCTTGGCCTTTGCCCTGATAAACTGGCCAGACGCATTGCGCGTCTGGCGTTTGGTGCGCTTCGATGTGGTTTTGACGCCACTTTTCTTCAGCACTTCCTTCAGGACACTCTCGACGACGCCGGTGACCAGTTCGTTGATCAGGTTCGCCATCGAAGTTTACTCCGGAGCGGAGGTTTGGAGCGCAAGCGCGTGAAGCACCCCGCCCATGTTTCCGCTGAGCGCGTCATAGACCATCTTGTGCTGCTGCACGCGGGTCTTGCCGCGAAAGGCCTCGGCCACCACCTCGGCGGCGTAGTGATCGCCATCGCCGGCCAGATCCCGGATGGTGACTTTCGCACCCGGAATGCCAGCTTTGATCATGTCCTCGATATCGCCAGGGGCCATCGGCATCGTTTTTACTCCTTGCACTTCACTCGGCAGCGATCTGCCCAGTGCCATCCATGAAGTCAGGGAACCACGATTCATGGGCGGAGCGCAATTCCAGAATTGCAAGCGGACGCGCTGCCCCCAGAACGACTTCCGTGCCGCCTGTGCGACCGATCAGCGGCGCGTTGACGCCGGCTGCCTTGGCCCGCTCGGCGACCTGTCCGGCATATTCCGCCTTGACGGTCACGACGTAACGGCCCTGATCTTCGCCGTAGAAGACCGGGATCGGGTCTTTGCCGGCGACGGCATCGATCTTTGCGCCAATGCCGGACGCCATTGCCATTTCGGCAACGGCGAGCGCCAGTCCGCCGGACGAGCAGTCGTGAACGGCGCTAACGAGACCATCGACGATGAGGTCGCGAACGAAATCGCCGGTCTTGCGCTCATGGGCAAGATCAACATGCGGCGCCGGGCCATCCGTGCGGCCATGGATGTCGCGCATGTAAACGGACTGGGCGATATGGGTGCCGAGCCCTTCGGGCGCGCCGACGAGCAGGATATCGTCGCCTTCGGCGGCAAAGCGGATGCGAGCCATAGTGGCCCAGTCCTTCATCAAGCCGACGCCGCCGATGGTCGGGGTCGGCAGGATGCCCTGGCCGTTGGTTTCGTTGTAGAGCGAGACGTTGCCCGAGACGATCGGGAAATCGAGCGCGCGGCAGGCCTCGCCGATGCCTTTGATGGCGTGCACGAACTGGCTCATGATTTCCGGACGTTCGGGATTGCCGAAATTCAGGTTGTCGGTGGCCGCAAGCGGCAGGGCGCCGGTCGCGGTGATGTTGCGCCAGCACTCTGCAACAGCCTGCTTGCCGCCTTCATAGGGATCGGCCTCGACATAACGCGGCGTGACATCCGAGGAAAAGGCGAGCGCCTTGCTCGGATGGCCATCGACGCGCACGACGCCGGCATCGCCGCCGGGAAGTTGCAGCGAGTTGCCCTGGATCAGCGTGTCATACTGTTCGTAGACCCAGCGGCGGGAGGAGTTGTTGGCCGAGCCGACGAGCGAGAGCAACGCATCGGCGATGTCAGTCTGCGGAACGTCGTTGCCGGCAAGCGGAGCAGGGGTGACGGCCGGTGTCCACGGACGGTCGTATTCCGGTGCTTCGTCGCCCAGCTCCTTGATCGGCAGGTTTGCGACTTCCTCGCCCTGATGGATGACGCGGAAGCGCAGGTCATCGGTGGTCTTGCCGACGATGGCGAAATCCAGTCCCCACTTGATGAAGATCGCCTTTGCGACCTCTTCCTTCGAGGGTTCCAGGACCATGAGCATGCGCTCCTGGCTTTCGGACAGCATCATTTCATAGGCGGTCATGCGCTCTTCACGCACCGGCACCTGATCGAGCCGCAGCTCGATGCCGAGGTCGCCCTTGGCGCCCATTTCGACCGCCGAGCAGGTGAGACCGGCAGCGCCCATGTCCTGAATGGCGATGACCGCGCCGGTTTTCATCAGTTCAAGGCAGGCTTCGAGCAGGCACTTTTCGGTGAAGGGGTCGCCGACCTGAACGGTGGGGCGCTTTTCCTCGATCGACTCGTCGAATGCGGCGGATGCCATGGTCGCGCCGCCGACGCCGTCGCGGCCGGTCTTGGCGCCGAGATAGACGACCGGCAGGCCGACGCCCTTGGCTTCGGACAGGAAGATGGCATTCGACTTGGCAAGGCCGGCTGCAAAAGCGTTGACGAGAATGTTGCCGTTATAGCGGGCATCGAATTCGACTTCGCCGCCGACGGTCGGCACGCCGAAGGAATTGCCGTAGCCGCCAACGCCGGCAACGACACCCGAGACGAGATGGCGGGTCTTGGGATGATCCGGGGCGCCGAAGCGCAGCGCGTTCATCGCGGCAATCGGGCGGGCGCCCATGGTAAAGACGTCGCGCAGGATGCCGCCGACGCCGGTCGCCGCACCCTGATAGGGCTCGATATAGGACGGGTGGTTGTGGCTCTCCATCTTGAAGACGACGCAATCGCCATCGTCGATATCAACCACACCGGCATTTTCGCCCGGTCCCTGAATGACGCGCGGACCTTTCGTCGGCAGGGTACGCAGCCACTTCTTGGAGGACTTGTAGGAGCAGTGCTCGTTCCACATGGCCGAGAAGATGCCAAGCTCGGTAAAGGTCGGCTCGCGGCCGATCAGATCGAGGATGCGCTGATATTCGTCAGGCTTGAGGCCGTGCGAGGCGATGAGTTCCGGGGTGATGGGACGGGTGTTGGAAATGGTCATCGTGTTCCACTGGGTCCGTTGGGCGAGCCGGTGCGAAGAGGCGCCGGCCGCGGGAGGGCGCGCTTTGCGGTCTCTTTAGCCTATGACGTGCTGCGGCGCGACAGGAAAATGCCCCCGCGAACAGTTCATTGCGGGGGTTTTTGATCGTTCTCAGGCGAAACTGTCGTAACCGGCCCGGCCGCTATCGAGAAGACGGCGCAGAACGAGGAAACCGCGCCGGACCTCTTGCCGATCGGGGGAGGAAAAACCGATCCGCACCCGATGATAGGCGGTGTCGGTGCGGCCGGCCTTGAACTCGTCCTCGTCATCGACCATCACGCCCTCTTCGAACGCAGCGTGCTTGAAGGTTCCCGAAAGCCAGGGTTCCGTCAGCTTCAGCCAGAGGAAGGGCACGTTCGGGTTCGAATTGAAGTCGAGCCCGGCGAAAACCTCCTGCGCGATTGCTTCCCGCGCCCGGATTTCCTCGATGGTGCGCGCACGCAGGCGCGCCGCTTCGCCGGAAAGCACCATGCGCGCGCCAAGCTCCGCCATCAGGAAGGGAACGCCACCGCTCACCATCTTGTGGGCAATGCGGATGCGTTGGCTGAAATGCGGCGGGCAGGCGACCCAGCCGCCACGAATGCCGGCGGCGACGGATTTCGAAAGGCCGCCGACAAGGAAGGTGCGATCCGGCGCAAGCTCGGCGAGCAGCGGTGTCATGCTGCCGGTCATGGCGCCATAAAGATCGTCTTCCAGCAGCCAGACACCATAACGACGGGCGATATCGGCGATGGCCTGGCGTCGCTCGAGCGAAAGGGTGACGACCGTCGGGTTCTGCGCGGTCGGCATCAGAAACGCAAGCTTCGGATGCTGCTGGGCGCAGACACGCTCAAAATCATCCGGGTCGAGGCCATATTCATCCGAGCGCAACAGGATCGTGCGGCGGCCGATCAGGCCGGCGCTGCGGCTCACCTGCGAATAGGTCAGGCTCTCGAAGGCGATCTTGTCACCGGGGGCCGTAACGGCGGCAATAACGGCGACCGCGCCCGCGTGAGCGCCAAGTGTGGGGACAATCCGCTCGGGAAGGGGGCGGAAATTGCCTTTCGCAAGCCATTGACTACCGGCCTCGAACCAATGCTCGGGAAAATCACGGGCGTAGCTGGCGATCTCGGAATGATGTTCGCGGCTGATATCGATGACGATCTTTTCCAGCGAGCGGCCCTGACCGATATCGGGCGCGGCGGTGCTGTCGAAGCGCAGCTTTCCCGGTGGGGCCTTGATTGGCCGCGTGCCGGCGAGCGCCGTCGTGAGCGGATCGGCCTGCTCGGCGGGACGGCTTTCCGTGTGTTCCAGAACATAGGTGCCGCGACCGACCTCGCCGCTGACCAGCCCCCGTTCCCTCACGATCTGATAGGCGCGACCTACGGTGCCGAGCGTCACACCGATATCGAAGGCGAGGTTGCGCTGTGGCGGCAGTTTTGCGCCGACAGGCAGGGTGCCATCCGTGATCGCGTGTTCGATCTGCTCGGCAATGCGAGCATACATCGGGCCATCGCCTTGATGGGGGTCTGGTATCCAATTTGTCATGGTTACAATTCTGTAGATTGAAACAATCAGTGAGTCAATCAATAGTCAGGCATACAAATTGTAATGGTTCAATCAATGTCGAGATGATTCAATGGTGGCAATGGATACAATTTGCGAAGGTGCAATCGCGCCATCGCCCTCACAGCGCGAAAAGCGGCGCTTTTTCAGGCTATTATTGAACTGGGTGATGCTCTGCGGCCAGAAGAGACGCGGCCGGCTGGCTTTGAGCGAGATGACGCCGGAGCAATTGCTGGACATTGGCATCACCGCGCAGGAAGCGCGACAAGAGGCGGCGCGGCCATTTTGGAATTGAATTCAAAGGCGGTATCTGCTGCGATCAATGGCGGGAGGCGGCCGGATTTCCGGCTGCCTCGAATGGGCGCTGGCCCTTCGCTTAGAGGATCTCCAGCACCTTTTCCTTGGGGCGGCAGAGGCGCACGCCTTTTTCGCTGATGACAACGGGGCGTTCCATCAGTTGCGGATGGGATACAAGGGCGTCCAGCAGATCGCGGTCGGTCAGGCCGCTATTGCCGAGTCCCAGTTCGGTATAGGCCGCTTCCTTGGTGCGAAGCAAAGCACGCGGCGAAAGGTCCATTGCGACGAGCATGGCGAGCAGCACTTCCCTCTCGGGCGGCGATTTCATGTAGTCGATAACGATAGGCTCCGCGCCAGCTTCGCGGATCATGTCGAGAACCGCGCGGGACGTGCCGCAACGGTTGTTGTGATAGATGGTAATGCTCATGGTCAT